>JAFRMZ010000025.1 GCA_017430465.1 Oscillospiraceae bacterium | reverse complement strand
GGTTATAAGGTTGTTTATGAAGTCGGTGCGACTTATATGGCTGTCGGTGAAAATATTGCCTACGGCTATTCGACTGAAGCAGAGGTCATGAACGGCTGGATGAATTCTTCCGGTCATCGTGCCAACATCCTGAATGAAAACTATCACGCAATGGGTGTAGGCGTGGCCTGTAATAATGGTGTATATTACTGGGTACAGATTTTTACAGATGGTATCGGCCTGACGCCGATGTATACTCAAGGAAACATCAGCAGAGACAGCAATATCAATTCCGAAGATGCCTCTTTGATTCTGTCTGATGCCGCCAATGTCGGCGCAGGAAAGTCAGGGATTCTTACCAGAATGCAAAGAAGTTTTTCAGATTTGAATCAGGATGGAAATGTTAATTCCTCCGATGCAACTCTGCTTCTGAAATATACAGCTTATGCCGGTGCAGGCGGTTCAGATAGTATAGAAACCTATCTGGGATTATAAGATTTTTGTGAATAAAGCTGAATTCCAGAAAGATTTTTATCATTTTTATTGCATATTTCTGAATTTGTGCTATAATAAAATTAAAAATCCGATTCATGAAAGGGAGAATATTTATGAGAATCAGAAAAACACTCGCAGTACTTTCCGTATTTTGTCTGCTGATGACCGGTGCAGTTATCCTACGGGAATCTGCTCTGCCGGAACTTTCAATGACAGTCCATGCGGAAAGCTATACAGAAGGTACTTATGAAAATCTGACCTACCGGCTTTATGATACAGATGGTTATGTAACTATCTATAAAGCAGATACTTCCGTCAGCGGTGAAATAACGATTCCTTCTGAAATCGAGGGTCTGCCTGTAACCACTATCGAAGCACAGGCATTTTCTGGATGTACCAGTCTGAAAGCTGTTATCATTCCGGATAGTGTGACTTACATCGGCGGTAATGATTCATGGTCAAATTACGGCGCATTTTACGGATGCACCAATCTGACGGATGTCACTATCGGAAACGGTGTGGAAACTATCGGACGTTCCGCATTTGCAGGCTGTACAGCTCTGAAGAATGTCACATTCGGAAACGGTCTGAAAAACATCAAGAGAGACAGCTTTAACGGCTGTACAGCTCTGAAAGATTTTATTCTGCCCTCCGGTGTAACTGTTATTGGTGATTCTGCATTCAAATCCTGTGAAAGTCTGACTTCCGTCACAATTCCGGATACCATGACCGAAATTGCTGAAAATGCTTTTTATGGCTGTATTGGTTTGAAATCTGCTGACATCAATGGCACAGTAAAAATTCAGCCATGGGCATTCAGCGGATGTACAAGCCTTGCTACACTGACTCTGAATGAAGGCATTTCCGAAATTGGTTACGGCGCATTCCATGGCTGTACCAGCCTGAAAACACTGTCGATTCCTGACAGTGTAACTTCTATTGAAGGCAATGACTCATGGGCAAATTATGGTGCATTTGAGTCCTGCACGAGTCTGACAGAAGTCACCATCGGAAATGGTATGAATACTATCGGCCGTGATGCCTTTGCCGGATGTACCAGCCTGAAAACTGTAGCACTTGGAAATGCTGTTAAAACAATCGGGAGAAGTGCTTTTGATGGCTGTACTGCCTTGAATGATATTATTCTTCCGGAAACTCTTACCTCTATCGGCATGAATGCTTTCAAGGGATGTGAACGCATGACTTCCCTCACAGTTCCGGATGAAGTTGTTGAAATCGGTGAAAGTGCTTTCTCCGGCTGTACCGGACTGAAAACGGTTTCTATCGGCAGTTCGTCAGTTATCGGCATCTGGGCATTTAATGAATGTTCCGGCATTACTGCGCTGAATCTCAGCGAAGGCATTACCAAAATCAGTTACGGTGCATTTCATAACTGCACCAGTCTGAAATCTCTGACTGTTCCGGATTCTGTCACCACAATTGAAGGCAACAACGCATGGGCAAATTATGGTGCATTTCAGGGATGCACCCGTCTGACAGAAGTTACTGTCGGAAATGGTGTAAAAGCTATCGGCCGTGATGCTTTTGCCGGCTGTACTTCTCTCAAAACTCTGGATTTAGGCAATAATGTGGCGACTATCGACAGAAGTGCTTTTTCCGGCTGTACATCCCTGATGAATTTCACAATTCCGGATACAGTTGTAAATATCAATCAGGAAGCGTTTCTGAACTGTCAGACATTGACTGCCCTTACAATTCCGGATAGTGTTTCCTCTACGGGGGAAAGTTCCTTCTCCGGCTGTACCGGTCTGAAAACACTGGTAATCGGTGATGTTTCCACAATCGGAATATGGTCTTTCAGCGGATGCACCAGTCTTTCCAGCCTGACTCTCAAGGAAGGCATCGCCAAAATCGGATACGGTGCATTCCATGGCTGTACCAGTCTGAAATCTGTCAGAATTCCGGACAGTGTAACTTCTATTGAAGGCAATGACTCATGGGCAAATTATGGTGCATTTCAGGGATGTACAGCACTTTCCGGCATAACACTCGGCAAAAACATCACGACTATCGGACGGGATGCCTTTGCAGACTGCACGGCTCTGACAGCAGTTGACATTCCGGAAAGCGTAACAACCATAAAAAAAGGCGCATTCAGCGGAACAGCTCTGGAAACCGCCATTGTCCGGAATGATACCTGCACGCTGGCTGATGACAAAACTACACTTCCAGTCACCGAAACTGGTACTATCTATGGTTATGCAGATTCCAAGGCACAGGCTTATGCCGAAACTTACGGCTACAATTTCGCACTGATTGACGGTGCACCGGAAGTTCCTACTGAACCGGATGTCACTCCGACCGAACCTTCCACGGAATCCGGCGAAATCAATCCGGAGATTCAGTATAAGAACATCATGCCTGATATTGACGGCAACGGCGAACTGACTGCCAATGATGCCGCACTTTTGCTGAAATTCGCTGCTCAGAGAGGTTCTGGTGCAGTGGCCAATTTTGCAGAATTCATGGAAAATCTGAATCAATAAAAAAATCCGGCAGTGCCGGATAAAACAGGAACTCCTCCCCGGTTAGACCGGAGAGGAGTTTTTCATTCAGGAAAATTTCGGTTCACAGGTCAGATTTACGCCCAGACGCTTGAAAATTCTTTCATCCACAGCGGAAAGAATCACTGTCGAATGGACTTCGCATCCCCAGAGCTTGGAAATCTGTTCCATTGCCTTGGCAGCATTTTCATCCGTTGTTGCACAGATGGAAAGTGCCAGCAGGGTTTCATCTGTATGCAGACGTGGATTCTGATTTCCCAGATGATGCGTTTTGAGATTCTGAATCGGTTCGATAACATGCGGAGACATCAGCAGGATTTTATCATCCAGACCGGCAAAATATTTCAGTGCATTCAGCAGAAGTGCGGAACATGCACCAAGCAAATCGGAAGTTCTTCCGGTGAGGATAGTACCGTCCGGCAGTTCCATAGAAGCGGCAGGTTCTCCTGTCTGTTTTTCCTTTTCGAGTGCCGGAGCAACAACATTTCTGTCATCTGCGCTGACGCCTGCCTGTTTCATGAGCAGTTCGAGCTTATAGATTTCCGCCTCAGTAGAAGTTCCTTTTTTTCTGCCACACAGTGCAGTATAATAACGGCGGATGATTTCTTCTTTAGCGGCTTCGCAGACGGCATCGTTATCAATAATGCAGTTGCCGGCCATGTTGACGCCCATATCTGTAGGAGATTTATAGGGCGATGCTCCGAGGATTCTGTCAAACATGGCATTCAGCACGGGGAAGATTTCAATATCACGGTTATAATTGACCGTTGTTTTATTATACGCTTCCAGATGGAACGGGTCAATCATGTTGACATCATTCAAATCAGAAGTAGCGGCTTCATAGGCGATATTTACCGGATGGCGAAGCGGAAGATTCCAGATAGGGAACGTTTCAAACTTGGCATAGCCAGCATTGACGCCTCTTTTATGTTCGTGATAAATCTGCGAGAGACAGGTTGCCATTTTTCCGCTTCCGGGGCCGGGAGCAGTCACAACAACCAGTTTTCTGGAAGTTTCGATATAATCATTTTTTCCGTAGCCGTCATCGCTCATGATAAGCTCCAGATTGGACGGATAGCCCTTGATAGAATAATGATGATATACTTTCACGCCGAGGGCTTCCAGACGGCTCTGGAATGCATCGGCTGTCGGCTGATGTTCATATCTGGTCAGCACGACACTGCTCACATACAGGCCGATTTTAGTGAAAACATTGAATAACCTGATAACATCCACATCATAGGTAATACCCAAATCTCCACGGACTTTATTTTTTTCAATATCGCCTGCATTGATGACGATAACAATTTCGGCTTCGTCTTTTAATTGCAGAAGCATCTGCAGTTTGCTGTCGGGCTTGAATCCGGGCAGGACTCTTGATGCATGATAATCATCGAACAGCTTTCCGCCGAATTCCAGATAGAGCTTGTCTCCGAAATGGGTGATTCTTTCCCGGATATGCTCCGACTGCATTTTCAGATACTTGTCATTGTCAAAACCTATTTTTCCTGAACTCATAATGGCCAAATCCCTTCTTAAAAAATTTTCATGTTCTATCATAGCATAAAATCAGACAAATTGCAAGAGAAAAGCAGAAAAAAATCATTTTTTCTTTTCAGCCGTCTGCTGAAAGCAGAGGCATATTTTTTCTGATGTTTTTTCATAACAAAAAACCTCCGTAATTATAAATTTAATATATATCAAAAGAATAAAGCCTTATACAGACTGTATCACTACAGACTGCATAAGGCTTCATTGCCTGATATTCAGTTTAAGAAAATTATAGTTTTACAGTAGTCTGTTCCGGAATACCGCCGTTCATGTAAAAATTTTTCAAAAGAACAAGCGAACATCCTCCCAGAAAATCTGTTTTGCCTTCCACACTGCTGCAGACAAGGCGTTCGGCGATATCATCGCCGGCGAATTCTTTGACATACCGCTTAAAACTTGCAAAGCCTTTTTCGCTCAGTTCAAAATGATGCAGTACCACGGTATGGGCCTGAAAACAGCAGACTAAATTATGCAGAAGCACACTCCAGTCCTGCATGATTTCATTTACAACCGTCTCACAGCGTGTATCTCCGGAAGAAACTGCCTGATACATCTGTTCCAACGTAACACGTTCGATATAGCCGTCTGTTGCGGAATACAGAAACGGTGTCCGTTCTTTACTGTAGACTTCGGCAATTCTAGCCTGCATTGCCTGTATGGAAAGCTGTGCCCTGACGGAACCGGCCGGATAACTGTCCTGCTGTCTTCCGCCCGGCCGGACAATACAGCGTTCTGTCAGATAACTGTAGGTCAGATAATCTTTTTCTGATTTTTCTGCTCTCAGCAGGGCAATATGAATATGACTGCCCAGATGCAGATAGACATGATTTGCATTTGCTTCGAGACTGCCTCTTTGCAGGTCGGCATTTGCAAGTGCCTGTAACCAGACGGCATTTCCGCAGAATACCGGCGGTATCTGAGAAAAGGCAGACAATGCCTTTGTCAGTTCAGTAAAATCCAGAATACCGTCTTTATAGAAAACTCTCATACGGCCAATCATAATCGGCATCACGCCGACTCCCAGTCCGAGCACTTCTTTTTTGGTCAGACAGCTATTGCTCATCATATGTTCGGCAGATGTGACAATAAACTGTATAATTTCTTTCCGGCTGGTATGTTCATTGCAGTTCATGCTTGCTTTATCCAGAATATCCATGTGCATGGTACATAATCCGACAGTGACTTCCTGTTCGCTGATGACTGCGCCAAGTACAAATTTATAATTTGCGTTGATGTCCAGTAAAATTTTTCTTCTGCCTTTCGGCAGTCTGTTATCCTGCTGATTCTGATAGGGTGCTTCTCCGATTTCCATCAGTACGCCTTCTTCAATCATTGCATTTGTAATCTGCGTAATGGAAGCACGGGTAATCTGTAATTTCTGAGACAAGTCCACTCTGGAGACAGGTCCGGCCTCCCAGATAGTACGAAGCACCTGCATTCTGTTGATTCTTTTCAGGTCTAATTTGCTGATTCCGCTCTGCATAGTATCGTTCCTTTCCGGGCAGGATTTTTTCATCTTTCTTATTATAGCATATTTTAAAAAAAAAAGCAAGTATGATTTTTCCGTCAGGATTCTGTTTTCTGTGCCGGATTGACATGTATCATAATATGCTTGACATCCTGAAATTCCTGTTCGACACTGTCGTGAATCTGGTGAGCGATTTCGTGGGCTTCGGCAAGGGACATTTGTCCGTCAGCGGAAATTTCCAAATCGACATAAATCCGGTTTGCGAATGTTCGGGTTTTGAGCAGGTCGATGCTAATAACGCCTTCCTGTTTCAGAATGCAGTCACGGATATGTTTTTCAGTTTCCATGTCGCAGGCTTTGTCGACCATTTGATTGACGGCATCCCTGAAAATTTCATAAGCCGTTTTGATGATAAAAATACAGATGACAAGACAGGCTATCGGGTCAAGTATCTGCAAGCCGTGCCGTGCGCCGATGATACCTGCCAGTGCGCCGAACGAAGAAAGCGAATCGCTCCGGTGATGCCATGCATCCGCCATCAGCGCACCGGAATGAATTCTGACTGCATAGTATCTGGTATACCAATACATTGCTTCTTTCACGAGAATCGACAAAATCACGGCTATGACAGAAAAGATTCCCGGCTGAATAAAATTTTCTGTTTCTCCGGATATAATATTTTCAAATGCCTGATAGCCTATCATACAGCCGGTCAGCAACAGTAAAACGGACAATACAATAGAAGCAACACATTCCAGCCGTTCATGGCCGTAGGGATGGTCAGCATCTTCCTCTCTGGCGGAAAGCCGGACACCGATAATCACCACGACAGAACTCACCAAATCCGAAGCCGAATGAATTCCGTCGCTGACAAGTGCTGACGAATGCGACAGGATTCCAGCCAAGATTTTCAATGCTGAAAGCACGATATTCCCGATAATACTAACGGCAGATACACGGACAGCAATTTCTGACTGTTTGTTTTTCTGCATAACTTCCATGTGAATCACCTCTGCTTGTAGGATACTGTCAAATAGTATGCGGATATTCCTGAGATATGTGCAGAAAACAGATATTATCCGTTTCAAAAAGATTCCCCCCGACAGAATCAGGAGGAATGTTGCATTTTATTTGTATTCTGCAAAGATTATTTCTTTTTCTTTACGATAACAGCACTTGCAAGGACTGCGGCAGCAGCGGCTGCGCCTGCGGTAGCAGGAATATTTGCAGTATCGCCCGTTTTCGGAGATTCTGTCTTGCCGTTGGAGGCTGTTGTAGATTTTGCTGTTGTTGTGGTAGCCTTTGTAGTTGCTTTTGTTGTTGCCTTTGTTGTAGTACTGGATGTAGCTTCTGTAGAAGATTTCGTTTCTGATTCATTCAGATACGCTGTTTTTTCAGCACTCCATGCGCTGTAAACTCTCTTGCCGTCAACAAGCTTATAGGCTCTTACTTTGATAGTTTCTTTCAGTTCTTCCTGACCGCCTGTCTGATAGGAAGTTCCCTTGACATCAAATGCCTGAGATGTCGGAGTATCCTCCTGACCTGCGACTACAACTGTTCTGTAAACCTGATAGCCTTCTGCACCGTCTACAGCATTCCATGAAATCACTGCGGTGATACTGTCACTTGACTGGCTGACTTTGAAGTCACCGAGAACAGGGGCATTCAGTTCACTGGAAACATTTTCTGTTGACGGCTGGGTTTCAGAAGCGGACTGTGTTTCGTCCTGAGCAGAATCCGTTTCTTTTTCAGTTGCATTTGTTTCTTCTTCGGAAGATTCCTGCTGGGATTCTGTCTGGATTACTTCAGGTTCTTTTGTTTCTTCTGCGGGAGCTTCTGTAGGAGCATCCGTTTCCTGTACCTGCTGAGTTTCAGGAGCTTGTGTTTCTTCTGCAATGGGGGCTTCTGTAGGAACATCTGCTTCTGTGTCTTCTGCGCTGACGGAAATGGCTGTCATGCTTACGGCCATAGCCAGAGCCATCAAGGCAGATGTAATCTTCTTATAACTCATAAAATAATTCCTCCTTACTAAAATGCATACTAATTAGATTTTGAATTATTTTTAGTATGTTTACCTAATATTATAGCAAATCAGAACGCAAATTACAAGGCTTTTTCTGTTTAAGATTCTTAAAATACTGAAAAATTGTGCTTTCTGCATAAATTTCGGATTTATTTTTAAACAGATTTCATAGTAAAAATTCGTAAATGACCATCATCAAGGGCATCGTTGCAATAGAGAACAGCGTTGTCACCCCAAATATTTCTGATGCATACGAAGCATTTCTGTTATAATTCAGGCATTGCATCGTGCAGATTGCCGCACTTGGTGCAGCAATGGCAGCAAGTACTGTCATCTCGACTGTCTTGTCAAACGGAAACAGCAGAAAAACTGCAATTGTCAGCACCGGAATCAATAATAATTTCAGAAAACAGAGATAAAAAATTCTTGGTTTTTTAAAAACTTCCAGCAGATTGGTCTGTACAATCGTTGCGCCGGCGACTATCATCGCAAGGGGCGTGTTCAGACTGCCGATTTCTTCAAATGTCTCGGCAACAACAGCCGGAAGTTCTATCTGTAAGAAAAACAATATCATGCCGATAACAATAGCAACAATCGCCGGCGAACGGAGCACTTTTCCCAGAGATTTCAATGATTTTTCTCCGGACATCTGCATCACGCCGTGCGACCACACCAGCGCATTGAACACGGTCAGAAATGCGGTCAGATAAAAAACGCCATCATAGCCGAACATCGCCATAACCAGCGGAATTCCCATAAATCCGCAGTTGGAGTAAATACAGGAAAATCTTTCAATCACAGTTTCCCTGCCTTCCCTGTTCCGGATGCCCAGATAGGCAACTGTCATTGCTATGACATAGGCCGTCAGGGATAAAATAAATGTTCTGCCAAGATTCTGCACAAATTCCGGCTTATATTCTTTCTGATAAGCCATCAGGATGACAATCGGATTCACGACTTTCAGAACCAGTCCCGAAATCTGACTGACACTCTCTTTTGATAATACATGCAGTTTAAAACACAATACGCCCACCAGAATCAGAATAAACATAATTACTGCCTGATGCAATACAATTCCTGCCATAAATAAACACCTCGTATTTCATGATAACACAGAATTCCGCAAATTGCAACCAGATTCCGGAGTTTTGGAAATCAATACAGTTTTTCGGAAAAACAGATTAAAAAATCAAACAAAAAAGAGACAGCCGGAACTGTCTCTTGTTTCTTATATCTGCAATACAGAAGGCTGAATCTGTTTTCCCTGCATAGCACTGACAAGGGTATCCGGCGTTCTGGTGAAATCAGCAACCAGAGAAGTCGGTTTTTTCCGTACATCATCCTGCCGGAGAGGTACAAAATAATAATGCTTTGCATTCGCCAGCATTCCGATATTTTTAAGTGTTCCGGCAAGCGAATCATTTGAGGCAACCGCCAGTATAACAGGCTTCTGACTTCTCAGGTGGGATTTGACCGCCATTGTGACCGGCGTATCTGTAATGCTCCATGCAAGCTTTGCGAGCGTATTGGAAGTACACGGCTCGACAAGCATAATGTCCGTCATCTGTTTAGGGCCAAGCGGTTCAGCATCCTCGATACTGCAAATCACTTTCCGTCCGGCGATGTGCTCCAGCCGTTCCCGCATTTCTGAAGCTTCGCCGAATCTGGTTGAGATGCCGGAGGCATTCCACGACATGACCGGAATCAGTTCCGCACCGCAGGAAACCAGATATTCTGCCTGCGCAAAGGCCTGTTTGAACGTACAGAATGAACCTGTCATAGCAAAACCGATTTTCAGATTTTCAAAATCATGCATCCACAATCCTCCTTTCTTCCAAGATATGGAGAATGGTTGTTGCAATGATTTCTCCGGCGGTGACGGGGGCAGTTTTCCCCGGCAGTGATAATGCCCAGACCACTCTTTTTCCGAGTTTCTGGGCTGTTTCCCAGTCGACTCCCCCCGGTTTCGATGCCAAATCCAGAATCAGAGCATCTTTTCTGATTTTTTTCAGAACCGATGCTGTCACGACTTCCGCCGGAACAGTATTGCAGATAACATCAAATTTTTCTGCACACGCTTCCAGTTCTCCGAAGGAGATGCTTTGACAGCCTGCCATTTCCGCTTTTGCACGCTTGACGACATCCCGTGCCGAAACAGTAACTTCTGCGCCCATAGCATGGAGGGTAGATGCCAGTCTGCTTCCGATTCTGCCGAATCCCAGAATCAGGACATTGCTTCCATAGATGGTACAAGGCATTTCTTCAAGCATCATCTGAAGTGCGCCTTCTGCTGTAGGAACAGCATTTCGAGTGCTGAGTTCTTCGCAGGCTAAGTAATCGACAGTTTCGATTCCGGCTTCTTCAAACAATGCTTTCGATTTGCCGAATTTTCCGCCCAAAACTACTGCGCCGGGTTTGAGACGGGAAATCAGGCCTTTCAGAGAAATATTGCTTTGACTGAACGGCGCATTAACTAATACGCCATCATCAGAAACGGGCATCGGGAGAACAAGAATATCACACATCGGCAGACCGTCCGCTGTGGATTCGATTAATTTCACATGTTCCGGAACAATCTGACGGGTAAAGCCAACGGCATAAGTTTCAAATTTTTCTGCCAAGACCGCCGCTGTATAACCAAAGCGCAAATCACCGCCGGCGACCATGACTGTTTTCTGACTGTTCATTTGCATCACTCCTTTATGGCAGGATATGCGCAAATGCTTTTTTTGTGACGGAAATCAGGTGAAAGGCGAATTACCTTTCGGCGGATAACTGCCGACGACATACCAGCAGAGAACGGGAAGATTTAGTTTCTGATATTCTTCCATTCCGTCCGGCTGATTCAGATTTCTGATTTCTTTATGAGAATACAGTGCATATTGCAGATTTCCCTGTTCATCGCAGACGATGGCATAATAATTATCATCAGAAAAATATTCTGAAAACGGGGCATCTGTACATGTTCCGGAAGATGTTGTCAGGGTATGTCCGTCTTTCTGCCATACTTGTGAAGCATAATAAACTGTCTTCGCTTTTACTTCCAGAGATGAAAAATTCAGTCTTGCGTAATAACGCAAATAAGCGCACCAGCCAAGCAGGAGAATAATCAAAAATATCACAATTCTCCTGACGATTCTGAAAATGTTTCGATTCTGTACTTTTTCAGATTTCATGAAAATTTACCTCTTTTCTGAATCTGCGCTATGATATTTTCTGTCCAGTGTTTGTCATTTTCCTGAATCAGATAAACTCTGAATCCGTAATATTTCCCGTTTTCCAGAACAGAGATATCATCATCAATATGCAAATCTATCCGGTAATGTGACGGATATTTCGAGGGCATAGCTTCGGCTTTGTTTGCCTGTACTTCTTTTGCATGACGTGCCCCGTTGACAACTTCATCTATCTGAATATGATAATGCCGGAACAGATTCCGGATATACCGTTCTGACCGGAACGAAGTCGTATAAATCCAGACTTCCGCACCGTGTTCATGCAGATAATTCATCAGGAAAACTGTTCCGGCTCTGAGCCTGTCCGGATAGAAGACCGAAAACGGAAAAGACAATTCCGGTTCGGCCTTTGTTTTTTTAGGACTGATAAACAGGGTATCATCCAAATCAAAAGAAACTCTCAAAATTATTTATCCTGTTCAACATCGGGCATATATTTCACGGTATTGTACAGCAGATGCACTGCCCCCTTGATGCCGAGCCGGCCGGTGTTGATACATAGTGCATAATTATTCTTGTCATGCCAGTTACCGCCGGTATTGATATTATAGAATTTTTCACGCCGGCTGTCTATTTTCGGCAGAAGGGTATCAATTTCACGTTCAGTGACATGATATGTTTCTTGTGCATATATCAGCCGGAATGCTTTCGGGGCATAGATGAATGTACTGAATTTATATGGATTTTCACGGAGAATCCAATTGGCGCACCTGCCGACAATAACACAGCTTCCCTGTTCGGCAAGTTCACGGATAATCTGAGTTTCTGTCAGATACAGCTTGTCCGATACGGGAAGATTATCTTCCATAGTACGGGACGGATTGGAATTGAGCAGTAATGTATATAAAAAGCTTTTGGGTGAGGATTCTTCTGCACCTTCGAGCTTGGCAACCGGTACGTTCAGACGTTCCGCCGCCATTTCCAGTATTTCATGATTATAGAACGGAATTCCCAGTTTTTCGGCGACTTCTTTTCCGACAACACTGCCTCCGCTTCCGTATTCTCTTTCGATTGTAATAATCGGATGTTTCATCTGATACACGCTCCTTGTTATAATATAATTTGAGTTTTGAAAATCAGCCTGATTCTTGTCTGAGAAAGAACCGGCTGTCGTTTTTAATCTATGTAATTTTTATAAAAAATAGACTATACTGATATTATATCATATTTTAGATAAAAAAGCACTAGCATTTTTGAAAAAAATAGTCTTTTCATAAATTTCTGCATTTTGTACAAATATGGCACTCTGTTTTTATGCAAATTGAAAAATTTTAAATTTTTTCAAATATCGCTGGAAATCCGCAAAAAGATATGCTATAATAAAGGCAGTTATTACTATTACTTGGGAAAGGAGTTATACTCTCATGAAATTTCACAAACTGACAGCATTTCTGCTCTGCACCTCGATATTATGCACCGGCATGACGGGATGTTCCGGCAGTCAGAAAAATTCCGGAAAACAGGATGCTGTCCAGACTACCGAACGAAGCGAAACAATCCCCGAAACATCAGCAGATGCGTCCGCTGACACCCTCGCCGAACCACTCGCCGAAACTGAACCGCAGACAACAGAACATATCAGTCCCAGAGAAGAAATTGTTGTTCAGTCCGGTGTGCAGAAAGACTATACAGATGCAACCCTGAATCATGATACTAATAAAATTTATCCGGTTGCACTGAGTGATTTTATCCGTTCGGGAGATATTATCCAGAAATTTATTTTTGAATTTGAGGCGGACAGCAATATTGGTTCATATCAGGGCGGATGCGGTATCTCTGTAAACGAAAAATGCAAGGCGGCCACAGATGATTACTGGTATCAGTCGCAGGATTTCACCGTTCCCGCTGACGGAAACTATGTTAAAGTGGAATGGGATGTTCCGGCTGAAATTCAGGAGTATATCAGTCCCAAAGGCAAACTTCAGATTGGCTACTGGTGGGGCGATGTCGAAAATATCAGGCTGAAATATGTCACCTGCTGTTATACCAGAACGGAACAGATTCCTGTTGATGATACAGCCAATCTTTCCATCCGGCAGACTATGGATTATGATACTAATAAAACTCTGAAAGTTTCGCTTGCTGATGTACTTGAAGAAGGCTGGATTCCGCAGGCAGTTACATTTCAGGTCAGCGCAGGCCAGCCGTTCGGAAAACTCAATGCCGGATTTCGTATCCGCACCGGCGAAGATGACTGGTATGAAAGCAATACAGCCTCTGTCTTTACAGACAGCAGTCAGGAAACCCTGACATGGCTGATTCCTGATAAAATCAAGACAAGCATTCCGCATGATACAGATTTAGAATTTGAATATTTCTGGAGCGAAGCCCAGCAGATTACACTGGATGCGATTACTGTAAAATCCAGTTACGGTTCAGGCGGACATTATTCAGCAAGCCTTTCTGATGATGAAGAAATTCAAGTGGCTTACAGAAATGATGATGCCCAGAAAATCGTTAAGAATATCAAAGTCGGCTGGAATCTCGGAAACTCTCTGGACTGCTATGATATTACATGGAGTGTTTCCGATTTTGAAACTGCATGGGGCAATCCCAAAACAACCAAGCAGATGATTGATACTGTCAAATCTGCCGGATTCAATGCCATCCGGATTCCGGTTTCATGGACTGACCATCTCGACAGTGACGGCAATATCGACAGCCTATGGCTCAAACGTGTACAGCAGGTTGTAGATTATGCAATGGATAATCATTTGTATACTATTCTGAATATGCATCATGATGACTATACATGGCTGACACCTGTTTATTACAAGGAAGAAGAAGTCACTCAGAAATATATCAAAGTCTGGTCGCAGATTGCCGACAGATTCAAGAATTATGATACCAAACTGCTGTTTGAAGGCCTTAATGAACCCCGCATCATTGACAGCGATGATGAATGGACTGGCGGTACTGCCGAAGAACGAGATGTTATCAATCATCTGCTTCAGGCCTTTGTGGATACTGTCCGGAATTCCGGCGGAAAGAACAGCATGAGGACACTTATTATCACCACGCAGGCGGCCTCCATCTCAGAAACTTCCCTTAACGGTCTTGTTGTTCCGGAAGATGATAATCTGATTCTTTCGATTCACAACTATGCTCCGTGGAAATTTACCAGCTACGATTTCTCCGGAGAGGCCGAATTCACACAGGCTGATAAAGAAGAACTCAATTATGAATTCGACATGCTCAACAGCCGGTTTGTTTCCAGAGGTCTGCCGGTCATCATCGGTGAATTCGGTGCAGAAAACAAGAACAACACCGAAGCCCGTGCGGCTTATTATGAATACTACATCAAAACGGCTGCTGAACATGGCATTCCCTGTTTTATCTGGGATAATAACACTGCTGAGGGCGAAGGCAGTTATGGTATGCTGAACCGTTCGGACTGTTCATGGTATTTTCCTGAAATTATCGAAGCCGTTCAGAATGCCATCAAGTAAATTTATACAGAAAAATCTCTGTTACGGCAGGGATTTTTCTTTCTGCTTTTTTGCAGAAATTTCAAAAACCACTTGCCATGATGCAAAAAATCTGCTATAATAAAAAATGTAATTTCTTTTTATTTCCGGAGGTGAGTTTTATCATGAGTACAGACCCGTTCGGGCGAGCGGAATATTTCAATTGCACAGGCGGTATCTGCATCATGATGTCAGCATAAAAACAGCCGTCTGTTCAGAAAGGCGGTTTATTTTTTATGATTCATTTTTATCAGACACAGGATAACCGTGTCCGTTCGCTGGATGCTCCTGCACCCGGATGCTGGATTTCCGTTATCGACCCCACTGCACAGGAAGTGCAGCAGCTTATTGAAGGCTATGGCCTTGACAGCGGTTTCGTGCGTTCTTCCCTTGATGAGGAAGAATCTTCCCGTATCGAACGTGAAGATGACCAGACTTTAATCATCGTTGATACAGCTATGTCCGAAATCCAGACAGAAGAAACTATTCTGTTCTATACTGTACCTTTGGGAATTATCATCACAAAAGATTATGTTTTCACAATTTCACTGAAAGATAATCAAGTGCTCCGTGATATGGCTGATGGTCTTGTCAAGGGTGTGCAGACCAGAATGAAAACCCGCTTCGTTATGCAGTTACTGCTTAGAATCACAGCGATTTATTTGCAGGACTTAAAACAGATTGACAAAACATCCTACGTCATGGAACAGAAACTTAGTTCTGCCATGAAAAACAAGGAATTAATCCAGATGCTCGAACTTGAAAAATCTCTGGTTTATTTTTCCACTTCTCTCAAGGCTAATGAAGTGACCATTGAAAAATTGCTAAGAGGCAGAACCATCAAGCTTTATGATGAAGACCAAGATTTGCTGGAAGATGTTCTTATCGAAGTCCGACAAGCTATCGAAATGAGCAATATTTATTCCGGCATTATCTCCAGCATGGTGGAAGCATTTGGTTCAGTTATCTCGAATAATTTAAATATTGTCATGTGGAGACTGACAGTTGTTACTATCATCATGTCCATCCCGACAATGATATTCAGTTTTTACGGCATGAATACGGTACATCTTCCCGTGCCGGATACATGGTTTCCGACATTGATTTCTGTTTTGAGTACTGGTATCGTTGCCTATTTCATGCTGAAAACGAAAAAATAAACGGCATTTTTTACATCTTGACAAAATTTCTGTTCTGGATTACAATAAAATCATATTCATCATCCAGATATAACGAAAATTATTTCAATACGGAGGAATTGTGTAGCATGAAAAAAATAAAAAAATATATACCGGCTCTTACCGCAGTATCTGCATTTTCCATGATGCTGAACACCTGCGCTCTGCTTCCTGCCAAAGCCGAACATGTCCGCAAAATTGTTGTTCTCGGCGACAGCATCGCCACCGGACAGAACCTCGCCGAAGATGAAAAATCCTATGTCGATTTGCTCGAAGAATATACTAATTTTCATGTTCAGAACTTTGCGCAGGATAACTACATGACAGGCGATGTACTTGCTTGTATGCAGGATACTCAGGTTCAGCAGGCACTTGCTCAGGCAGATGTTATCTGCATCAATGTCGGCGAACATGACATTATGGACGAATTTCTTGCGACTGCTGATTCTTTTATGAAAGAATTCTCTTTCCAGAAATTTACAGACGTCTTTCAGGCACAGCTTCAGGATTACGGCTTTACCGATGAAAATGACCTGATTCCCTATGCTAATGAAATGGCTTCTGCTATCCGTACCAATCAGAAAACTGCCGGTGAAAATATCCAGCTTATCAATCAGGAACTTGAAAAATATCCCGATGCTAAAATCATCTATCAGACAGCTTATAACATGCTGGATACACTCGATTTTATTGATACGCTTTCCACAAAAAGAAAATCTGCTTATAACAGCATCATGAAGCCTGCCCAGACTGCACTCAAAACTTATGTAAATGACCCCATCACACAGTTTGCAGAGTCTCATGATAACTGCATTCTGATAGATACTCTCACCGGTTTTTCCGGAAATGCATGGCAGTATACCAATCTTTATGATTTGGAACTGAATCCTACTGCTTCCGGACATGCTTGGATTGCAGATACTATCATTCAGGAATCCGGCCTTTCCAGAAGCGGTGATATAAATGATGATGCTTCTGTCAATGCTTCTGATGCTGCCAATATTCTCCAACATGCCGCAAATATCGGCGCAGGCGGAAACGGTATTTTCAACGATGACCAGATAATCGGCGCAGATGTAGACGGTAACGGCAATGTCAATTCCCGTGATGCTTCTCAGATTCTGATTTATGCTGCTTGGGAAGGTTCAGGTAAACACTATTTTTTTTAAAAGCTGATGAGTCAGAACTGGCTGACCCTGACCCCACTCAGCCCACCGATACCGAACTTGTTGACCCCGACCCTATTCAGCCAACAGATACCGAACTGGCTGACC
>JAFRMZ010000207.1 GCA_017430465.1 Oscillospiraceae bacterium | reverse complement strand
TTCGAGATAATCTACTGAAAACTGTTCAGCATAGGTCAGTTTCATGCTTCCGGTTTTAGCATAAGAAACGGCCGATTCCGGCGGAATCTTTCCGCAGGCGCAGAAAAGACAGATACTGGTTATTATAAAAATATATATCAGTCGTTTCATGATGCTGTAACAGAGGCAGAATCGAAATATAATGTATATTCGATTTCATAAGGCTGACTCATGGCAGTAGTATCTGCCGAAACGGGCATAGGGTAATCAAAACCAAGTACGGGAATTTCAAAAACAGAATGTTCTTCCATCGTGACAGGGTTATATTTTTCGCCGTTTACAAGCATGTAATCATATTTGTTACTGCTCCAGATGATTTCCGCAAAGATGTTTCCGTCAGATACGGTCAGTTTTGCCGGAGAAGAAACAGAGGCTTTTCCTGAACCGCCTTCTAATTTGACATCAACCGTATATTCTCCGTCAGCGAGTCCGAGACTTTCGGCTGTTGTGAAACGGGATTCTGCAAACGCCTCTGCCGGTAAGGAATCGGCACGAATCAGCAAAGTCCGGTCATACCATTTTTCTTTTTTCTTGCTGTAGGCAGCACATGGAATTTCGGCATCAAGAGCCTGTACCGGAATCGTGAAAACATAAATGCCGTCTTCTGTTTCGGTATAAGGAATATAATCGGCTTCTTCGTGAGAAACAGCTTCTTCTGCCGTGCCGGAGTACACATACAGATAACCAGTCCTGCCCATGAACATTTCTGCTGTCATCGAACCGTTTTCCACATGGAGAATACATTTCTTAATGCCGAACATGGAAGAACTGGATTTCATTTCTGCTTCGTAACTGCCGTCATGAAGTGCATCCGCATAGATGGGAATCATGCCTTCTTCGAGCACTTCTTCATAAGCAACCGTTTCATCCGGAGAGGCAATCCGTTGATTTTCTGTTTCTATAACAGAATTTTCCGGCATATTCTGTTGTGTTTCGCTTTCCATGGCAGAAACTGCCGGAGAAGTCTCCGGCTGATTCTGCTGATTTTCGGTCTGTCCGCAGGCAGTGAGTTCAAGGCTGAAAGCGAATGCTGTCAGCCAGATTAAAAATTTTCTCATTCTGCATTTTCTCCTGTCAGGGCATCCACAGCGGTTTGTGCGTGGTCGATATAAATTTTCTGAATATCTTCATTTTCGCCGAGGCCTCTGAGCAGGCATTCGACTTCATAGCCGGCGGATTCAAATACAGATTTCCAAGAATCTTCTTCATCTCCGGCCATATCATTATTGGCATGGTCACCGGCAACCACCATCAGCGGTTCAAGAATGACTCTTTTATAGTTGCCTTCCTGTACGGCGGAAAGCACATCTTCTACAGAAGGTTCAGCCTCAACTGTACCAACAAAATAATTTTCATATCCGTCAGCAGTCAGTAAATCCTGCATTTTCTGATATACCTGATTAGAATCGGCTTCCGTGCCGTGTCCCATGAAACAGATAGCTGTTTCACCGTCATCAAATTCGCTTGTCCAGTCAACAATTGCCTGTTCCACACGCTTGAAATCTTCATCGGAAGTCAGAAGTGGTTCTCCAAAGGAAACATGTTCAAATGCATCGGCATACTGGGCGACTTCTGCAACAACGTCATGATATTCCAGACCGTTCATCAGATGAGTCGGCTGGATAACCAGATTTTTGACACCGTTATTAATAGCACGATTCAAAGCAGAATCCACATCATCAATCAGGACACCGTCACGGCTTTGTACATGGTCAATCACGATATTTGCCGTAAAGCCTCTGCGGATGTCATAATCTGGGAATGCCTCATCCAGTGCACCTTCAATTGCACCGATAGTCAGACGACGGCTGTCATTGAAACTTGTTCCGAAACTGATGACAAGCAGTTCATTTTCGCCGATACCGTCTTCATTGCGTACTTTATCGAGAGAAGCATCACCAGTATTATAATTTTCCTCCTCATCATTATTTTCGGCTTCAGCATCCGCAGAAGTTTCTTCTGATTTAGTTTCTTCTTCCAGAGTGGTTGTTTCTAAGACAGATGTTTCCGGTACAGCAGTTTCATCAGAAGATTCTGGTGTATTTTCTGTACTTGTTCCGCATCCTGTCAGTACAGCGGAAACCATGGCGAGACTCATCAGTAATGTATTTAATTTTTTCATAGCAGTAATCCTTTCTGGTCAGTACCTCGTGACCTTGAAATGTAATATCCGGCAGACGGCAGGTTTCCTGACTTATGGTTCATAACAGAATACAAAGCCTTCCCGAAAAAATTCAGTGACTTCACTCTGCGGAATGTTTCCGCATGGCGATGCAGTATTCTGCTCCCAATCACAGTGACGGGTTCGTACAGTAATTGCAACTGTTTCCCTTTTACCTTCCGGCCTTGCAGAAATCTGCAATCGGAAGCACCGTCTGCTTTTTGAATTATGATTTTGATTCAGCATCCAGCATATACAGAATAGCGTTGCATATTGCTGCTGCTACATTGCTTCCCCCTTTTCGACCTCTTGCCGTGATGCACGGCACTCCGGAATTTATCAGCAGTTCTTTCGACTGGATGACATTTACAAATCCGACTGGTACGCCGATAATCAGTTCCGGACGGAATGTTTCACTGCGGATATGTTCACAGAGCCGGAGCAGTGCCGTTGGTGCGTTTCCGACCGCATAGATGACGGGACGTTTCAGAGAGACAGCTTTATCAACAGAAGCCGTGGCTCTGGTGATGCCGTTTTTCTTTGCTGTTTCAGCGACATCAGGGTCAGCCATGAAACACATGACTTCACATCCGTAACGGGCAAGGGCAGATTTATTGATACCTGCTTTTGTCATATTAGTATCTGTAACTATCACCGCACCGTTCCGAAGGGCATCTTTTGCGATTCCGACAGCATTTTCTGAAAAATATAAATTCTGATAATAATCAAAATCGGCTGTCGTGTGAATACACCGGAAGATAATCGGCCGGATTTCCTCCGGAATGTTTTTGTCTCCGAGTTCTTCGGCAATGATTTCAAAACTTCTCCGTTCGATTTCCTGCGGAGCGATATATTCAAGATTCATAACCCCTCCTGTAAAATCCGATAAATCTGATTCATATCAAGACTGCGCCGAATGGTATCCGCAAGCAGATTGAACTGCTGTTGCTTATAAATCCGGCGGTCGGTAACTTGTCCATGATAAACCACCCCCTTTCGCAGATAGAGTTCTTTGATGATTCTGCCGGAAACATCGGCACTGTCGAAAATACCGTGAACATAACATCCGGCAACCGTTCCAGCGTAAGCACCTCCGCAGGAGGTCAGGGCAGATTCCGGCTGACTTGTTCTGCCGAGATGAATTTCATATCCGGAGAATTCTGCACCGGAAAGAAAGTTCCAGAATCCAGAAATCTGACTGAAATTTCCGCTGACTTGAATCTGCTGTTTTTCTCCGGTGAATACTGTCTTTCCGGAAAGCAGAGACATTCCGGCAATCGTTCCGCCGTTTTCAAGGCTTTCAGGGTCGGAGACAGCTTCACCAAGCATTTGATATCCTCCGCAGATGCCGAATAACGGAACGCCTTCTGAAACGCATTTTTTAATGGCTGTTTCTATTCCGGATTCACGCATCCAGCGCATATCCGAGATAGTACTTTTAGTACCCGGAAGAATTATTAAATCCGGAATGCCTAGTTCTGTAGATTTCCGGACATACCGTACAGAAACGCCTTTATATTGAGAAAAAACGTCAAAATCCGTAAAATTGGAAATTCTGGGCAGATGAATCACCGCAATATCAATCAGGTTCGGCGCAGATTCCTGATTTAATTTGTGAGAAAGGCTGTCTTCTTCTTCAATATCAATATTGGTATAGGGAACGACTCCGAGCACCGGAAGACCGGATTTTTCTTCAAGAATCCGGACACCATCCGAAAATAATGCTTTGTCACCACGGAATTGATTCACAATCATGCCCTTTACAAATGCCTGTTCTTCGGCTTCCAGCAAGTTCAGTGTGCCGAGTAACTGTGCAAATATACCGCCTCTGTCGATGTCACCAATCAGCAGGACAGGCGATTTCACAAGCTTTGCAAGACCCATATTGACAATATCATCCCGATTGAGATTCAGTTCTGCCGGACTGCCTGCCCCTTCAATAACAATAATGTCATGCTGGGAAGCCAGTTTCTGATAAGCTGTCATAATTTCAGGAATCAGATTTTTTCTGTATCTGAAATATTCAGAGGCGGTCATATTACCCATGACTCTGCCGTTGATGATAACCTGAGAACCGACATCGGTAGTTGGTTTGAGCAGTATCGGATTCATCAGCACTGAAGGCTTTAATCCGGCGGATTCGGCCTGCATGGCCTGCGCCCTGCCGATTTCAGAGCCATCTTCTGTAATATATGAATTCAGAGCCATATTCTGCGATTTAAACGGCACGGCCGAATAGCCATCCTGCATGAAGATTCTGCAAAGTCCGGCTGTCAGAAAGCTTTTTCCGACATTCGACATTGTACCCTGCAACATGATAACTTTAGCCATGAATGCACCTCCTGAGTGCAGAAATCAGCACTTGATTTTCAGTATGATTCCGGACAGCAATTCTGTAGAACGTTTCGTCAAGGCCGGTATAATTAGAACAATCCCGAATCAGGATTTTTTCAGAAAGCAGTTTAGATTTCAAATCCGGTTCGGCACGGAATAAAATAAAATTTGCATCAGAGGGATAATATTTCAAATGCAGTTCTGAAAGCGATTTTTGCAGAAATTGACGTTCTTTCTGAATTAAATCCAGCGTATCTTTCAGATAGTGTTGTTCTTTCAGAACGGCGATTCCGGCCGTCTGCGCTGGTGCGGAAACACTCCAGAACTGTCCAGCCTGCTGAATTTTTCCGGCATATTCCGGACAGCCTGTCATCGCATAGCCCAGCCGGAGTCCCGGCATGGCATAAGTTTTTGTGAACGCTTTCAGAATGATGATATTTTCCTGCATAAAATTCCGGATGCTGACAGGATTTGGGATAAAATCCAGAAAACATTCATCACACAGAAGAATCATTTTTTTCTGATAACAGATTCCGGCGATTTTCTCAAGCAGTTCTGCCGGAATGCATTTTCCTGTTGGATTGTTCGGATGACAGAGTATCAGCATATCAATATCAGAAGTGAGTGCATTCAGAAATGCATCTGTCAGCAGAAAATAATTTTTTTCATCAAGCGGATATTCCTGAATCAAACAGCCATGTTCTGCTAAGGCTTTCTGATATTCTCCGAATGTCGGGGCACAGATTAACGCACGTTTTGGACGGAATGCCTGTATTATCCGATATAGTAAATCATCTGCGCCGTTTCCGCAGATAATCTGTTCTGGCGGACAGTGTTCATATTCTGAAAGTGATTTTCTCAGTTCTGTGCAGTACGGGTCAGGATAATGCGCCCATAAAGCGGAATCAGCAAAAACTGCTTGCCGGACAGATTCCGGCAGTCCCAAAGGATTCAGATTTGCGGAAAAATCATACTGTACGGAATGTGCGAAAATGTTTCCGCCGTGTTGTTCAGTTGTCATACTAACCTCCGGAAAATCAGGATTCTGATGATGACTGCAATTATCAGCATCAGGAGTGCCGTCAGATACATAAGCTGGTTTGTCCGGCGGATGTCTTCATTTTCGACAGGGCGGTCATCTTCGC
The DNA here is from genome assembly GCA_017430465.1 of Oscillospiraceae bacterium. Classification (GTDB taxonomy): domain Bacteria; phylum Bacillota; class Clostridia; order Oscillospirales; family Ruminococcaceae; genus UBA3855. Next base: position 3,526 of record JAFRMZ010000207.1, on the reverse strand, counting down.
CGATATATTCTTTATGATGCAGTTCGCCGAAATAGTAAGCATCTCCGGCAAGACGTACATGAAGCGCACCGGCGCAGACAGATTCTGTCTGTGCGGAATTCGGACTTGCATGTTTTCTCCTGTCACGCTTCCAGATATGGAAAGCATTTTTGCTGTCAAGTTTCAGAAGCGGACAAACGGCAATCATCAGGAGAGCAGTGAATCTGGACGGAATATAATTCAGAACATCATCAAATTTTGCCGGAAATCTGCCTATGTTGATATATGTTTCATTTTGATAGCCAAGCATAGAATCCATTGTGTTGACGGCCTTGTAAAAGCAACCGCCGACTGCTCCTCCCAGAGCCATCCAGAACAGCGGTGCAGTTACGCCGTCTGAAGTGTTTTCTGCAATGGTTTCGACAGTGGCACGGATAATTCCGGCAACATCCAGAACAGCGGTATCTCTGCCGACAATCATGGAAACAGATTTTCTTGCAGATTCTGTATCATGATTCTGAAATGCTCTGTAAACTTTCATACTTTCATCACAAAGACAGCGTGCCGCAAGCATATAATAACAGAAAATACTTTCTGTCAGAATGCCGAAAATGATATTAATCTGATAGCAGAAATACAGAAGAACCGCCGGAATCCCTGCCGAACATAATATGACAATCATCGCCAGAACCGCACCGCCAAGCCGGAGATTTTGAAAATATTTTCTGATATATTTTTCCAGAAAAGCAATTAGTTTTCCCATCAGCCGGACGGGATGCGGTATTGTATACGGGTCGCCGAAAACGGCATCAAGCACAAAGCCGGTTATCAAAGGCAGTGCCGGAATCAGATAGTTCATAGCTCCTCCAGAATGTTGATGTTTCCTTCCGTCCAGTCAGTAAGATACCCTCCGCCGTTCGGAATCTGATAATCATAATAATTTCCGCCTGCGAATTCTGACAGAATCGACATGATTGTCCCACCGTGAACAATATAAGCAATTCTGCCGGATTTCGGCAGAGTGTTCAGAAATGCAGTGACACAGCGTTTCCGGAATGCCTGCGGAGCTTCTCCGTTCGGGAACGGCATCATTCCGCCGGAAGCAATCCATTTCTGATAGTCCGGATTCTGATGCAGTTCCTGATAGTTTTTTCCCTCGAAATCGCCGAAATCACATTCCCGAAAATCAGGAACAATCTGCATTGTACTTTCCGGATAAAGAATTTCTGCTGTCTGGAGACAGCGTTTCAGCGGACTGACATGAAGCTTGTCACAAGCAGGATAAATTGTATATTTCAGTGTCAGAATACCGTCCGGACATAACGGCTCATCTGTCCGGCCGATATAGCGATGATGCAGATTTCCTTGTGTACTTCCGTGGCGGATAAAAATCAGTTTCACAGGCATTCTCCTTTGATAACTGTCGGAATACCGCAGATTATCCGGATAACTTTTTCAGCATGTTCTGCAAGCAGACAGGAAGTTTTTCCACAGGCTTCCCGCCACAAGCGTTCGGATTTTTCAAGTGGAACAATTCCGCCTCCGACTTCGTTCATGATGATGATACAGTACGGATTTTCCTGCATGAGCTGTTCTGTAAATGCCAGAGGGTCAAGCTGTTCCTGACAGAGTTTTTTTATCAGAAGATGATAATTCCGGATACATTTTGCGTTCTGAACATTTCGGATTTCTGAAGCATCCAGAATTTCTGCATCTGATAGCTGAAAATATTTTTTGGCAAATTCTGTTTTTCCGGCACATGTTCCGCCGATGATAAGTATCATGATGATATTACCTCCATACATTTTTCTGACAGGACTGCTCCTGCAAGAATTCCAAGTTCACAAATCTGAAGAAACCAGCCGGAAGTATCTCCGGTGACACCGCCGAATGTCTGATAGGAAAATTTTCGGTAATACCAGAACAGCATTCCGGCAATCACGGCACAGCAGATTCCCTGTACCGGAGAAATCAGTATCATTCCGGTACAGGATAATAAGAGTATCGTGCCAAGCGTTATAACTGTAATATTCCGGTGTGCCGGAAGTACAAAACTTTGCAGAGTGCCCTGCTTTTTTGCTGATTTGAACAGTACGGCAGAAAGACCGCTTAAAGCTCTGGAAAGTATAAATCCGCAGGCGATAATTCCGGCAGTCCGGACAGAAGCTGTTTCCGTATAAAATCCGGTCTGTATCAGCAGGTAAATGCCCAGATACATCACTGCAAATGCGCCGACATGCGAATCAGACATAATTTCCAGCTTTTTTTCTCTGGATGCATAGGAAAATTTTGCATCAGTGACATCGCAGAAACCATCCAGATGAATACCTCCGGTAATCAGAAGCGGAATCCAGACGGAGATTACAGCGAACAGCATCTGTCCGATATTGAGCCGGAAACAAAGCCATCTCCAAAATAATACTAATGCGCCGATGACTGCGCCAATCAGCGGAAAAAAGCACAATGCATATCTGCGGTTTTCTTCTTTCCATTCTGTTTCGGGCATAGGAATTCTGGAATACATCAGGAATGCGGAGCAAAGTGATTTCAGCATGGAATTTCTCCTTTGATAACAACCGGAATTCCGCAGACACATTCAATAACTGTATCCGAAATCCGAGCAATTTTCTGATGCAGTTCTGCCATAGCGGAAATATACTGCATTGTTTCGGCAGAATAGGAAATACCGTCCAGACCGACTTCATTCGTGACGATAATCAGTATATCTGTCATGGAATACAGAGATTTCAGATTTTTCATAATTTTTTCAACAGGGAAAATAATACTGTCATTCCGGAACATTTCATTTGCACAGAGATTTCCCAAACATTCAAGCAGTACGGCAGAATGCGCCGGAAGCTGGATTTTATCAATATCTGTATACTGTTCGATTGTGACAAACTGTTTTTCTCTGCGGATTTTTCGGTGACGGCGGATGGCTTCCAGTGCCTCTGTTCCGAAAGGTTGCATTGTTGCAAGATAGTATTTATTTTCAGAAATATTTTGCAGAAGTCTTTCCGCAAGACTGGATTTTCCGCATTTAGAACCGCCGGTGATTAAAATCATCATGATTGTTCCGTATACCTTTCTATTGCAATATCCTCAAAGTGATGGGAATTCCTGTACAATGCAAGCGCACTGTCCAGCAGAGGAAGCAATAATAATCCGCCCGTACCCTCTCCGAGCCGGAGTCCGGCATCAATCACCGGATGCAGATGTATCATCCGGAGCAGACCTTCTCCGGCAGGCTCTCCGGATGTGTGACTGGCAAGCAGATATTCCGAACAAAGCGGATTTAACTGATAAGCAAGTACGGCGGATACTGCCGAAATGACACCATCAATCACGGCGGGAACCTGATAATAGGCACTGCCCAGAAACAACCCTGTCATACCAGCGATTTCCAGACCGCCGAGCTTTGCAAGCAAATCCAGCGGATGATTTTTATCCGGCTGATGCAGAGCAATTGCCTGTACAATGGCATTAATTGTCCGTTCCAGACCTTTTGAATAAAGTCCTGCACCTCTGCCAGTGACGGCAAGCGGAG
>JAFRMZ010000206.1 GCA_017430465.1 Oscillospiraceae bacterium | reverse complement strand
CAGAACTGCTGAAAATGTCGATATTGCAGAAACTTTCACTTCTTTGATTAATACACAGGATGCTATTAAAGAATTAGGTTTGCAGATTTCATTTTTCGGCTGGATTGGAGTCATTCTGCAACTGCTTTTGACTATCGGAATTGCTCTGACAGCTTCCATGATTCTGGGCGGACTGGTAGAAGATACCAAAGGTTCACAGACAGCAAGTCTTCCGATTCTGGTCTGCACCATGTTTCCTTATATCTTATCCATGGTATCCGACATCCGGAATATGGGTTCAGTCAAATATCTGCTGTACTGCATACCGTTTACGCATACCTTTATTGCGACAAGCTGTCTGCGCTTTCATGAAAGCGGATTATTCTTCGGCGGAATGATTTATCAGGCTGTCTTTCTCTGTGCAATTGCATTCGGCGCACTGAGACTATATCAGTCCGATATTTTATTCACTCATCAATTTGCCAATAAAAGAACGAAAAATTAAAAAACGTCCCCTGTTTTGTACAGGGGACATTTTTTATGATTTCACTGATTCAGAAAATCCGCCATAGTAATCTGCACACGGGGATTACCATTTTCATCAGGGTCAAGCATCTTGACTTCCTGCATGGTGATAGGGGTATTCGGTGCGGAAACTGCGCCGTCACTGCCGAGGGAACGTGTCACGTTCAGGAAGTTGTCAACGACCTCCATCCCCTGCGTCACTTCGCCGAATGCGGCATAATTCCCATCAAGGAAAGAACAGTCCGTATAGCAGATAAAAAACTGACTGGAGGCACTGTCGGGGTCAGAACTTCTTGCCATAGAAACGACACCTCTTTTATGAGAAAGTGTATTTTCCACACCATTGGAAGCAAATTCCCCTTTGATTTTATTTTCACTGCCTCCCATACCTGTTCCATCCGGGTCACCGCCCTGTGCCATGAAATCATCTACGACTCTGTGGAATGTCAGACCGTTATAGAATCCTTCGGAAACCAGATTTTCAAAATTTTCGCAGGTGATAGGTGCAATATCCGGATAAAGCGTAATAACAATAATATTATCATCCGAAACAGATGCATCTGCACTGACAGAATTATTATTATCTTCCTGCGAAACGGCTTCTGCACTGTTATTATCAGCTTCTGCGGCTGCCGGAACAGTTTCAGTCTCGCCGGCAGAACCAGTATTATTGGTATAAGCCGGTGAACTGCATCCAGTCAGCATTACGAGGGCGAGTGTCATACAAGTTAATAATTTTTTTTTCATAATTCAGTTTACTCCTTTAGGAACGGTTTGCACGCTTGAGCCATGCAAGTGCCACATCCAGAGCTTCATAGAGATTATCACGTTCAGCCTTCTGGACAGGCATGGAATTCATATCTGTGGACATCTGATAGAGACGGATACTCTTGGAAACTTGAATATCCTGCTGTTTCTGGGAAGTTTCCACTTTCAGATATACAACATATGGGTCACTCATATAACCGAAATACATTTCGTTGCCTTTGCGGACGAGAGGGTAGTTCTTATACATCATCATAATAAAAAGCTCCTTTCTGTAGGACACAGCAGAATGTTACTGCCATGTCATAGTAAATTCTTCATCTGAATTGTCAAATATTTCTATATTGTGCAGAAGGGTATCCACACAGGAAGAACGTATCTTATAAGTCGGCGTTCCGTTGACAGCAATTACGGCATTCAGTCCGCCCGTTTTATAGAACGAAACTGTATAATCTTCCTTGCCGTCCTGTGATTTCAGACATACACTCACATCCGGTTCAGATGCAGGCAGTTCCGCATCCAGATATAATTCTTCGCCATAGACATACAGCAGGAATTTATAGAACTGCCGGAAACGTTCTGTATCACATGTTTCGCCGTTTTTGGTAACGGTATAATCATCCTGTTCTGTACCTTCCCCGATAAAGGTTAGTTTTTGATTGCCGGCTGTGACATCGAGACTGGCAATATCCCAGACGTATGTTCCGAAGATATTGGCAGAAGTAATATCCCCCGGCTGAACCGTTGCCCAGACAGCTCTTGTTTCGGCGATGCCATAGAGAATATCTGTGCCTTCAAGAACGGCATAATATGCGGATGTTCCGTTTTCTGCTGTGTAGGTATTGCCGAATTTCAGCACATAAGTATTTCCGTCATCACAGGCCATCGTGACCGTACAGAACGGATTATCGATGCCGGCTTTCTGCAAATCTTCTTCGGAAGGATGAATCTGTGCAATTTCCACAGCAGAGAGTCCGAACATGCCGTTTGTGACATCCGCAGACTTTTCCACATTCAGATATGCAAATACCGGTTCACGAAGGACATGGGTTGCCGCCGTACCGCCGACAGAATTATCTTCTGTGGCATCGTAGGCGTATTCCATATAAATATCATAATCCAGATTCTGCCGTTGTACACGGACAGATTCCACAATCGGATAATTTTCCTCGTCTGGTTCTTCCAGTACTGTCGTAGAAAAGAAAAATTTCAGATTTTTCTGATAATTCGTCATCAGAGAAGTCTTGATAAGATATACATTTCCATCCACTGCGCAGTAAGTCTGTGTACTGTCCATAGGAGAGACACTGCCGACAGAAAACATGAAATCCGTACCGTCCTGATAATGCATCACGACTTTGGAAACCGGTTCACTTAAACCGTATTTTGATAAATCCGCCGGATTTTCTTCTACAAGCTGGTCAGCAGAAAGCGAGCTTGCATTATTGACCAGTGTTGACAAATAGCCTTTATCCAGCGGAATGTCTTCACAGCCTTCGATAGTATAGACAGCATCTGCATCATCCGTTTTGGCAGAAAGCTGATACACTCTGAATACATCCTGATTAGAAATTTCAATTTCTTTCAAATCTTCAGCAGATTCGTCATTCAGGAGCACCGCATTTTTCTCATCATCATCAAGCAGCTCATTGGCAAGGGAGCTGACATCAATCTGACTGTTTTCCTCCTCGGCGTTCTTGTTCAGGAGCAGAACCGCTGTGAGCGCACCGCCCAGAATTACGAGAGCCGTAACAGCGGCGATGAGTGTTTTCACATTTTTGGACATCCCTTTTTTCGGAAGATGTTCCGTCACTATTGCAGGGGCATCCGCAAAAAAGGTGTCCATACCTGCCTGTGATTCTTCTGTTTCGTTTTGTTCAGAAAATTCTTTCTCACTCATTTATTTCTTCTCCTTACAAATACCAGAATGCCGACAGCAATCACAGCGGACGGAATGGCAAAGATAAAGATATGAATTCCATGCATTTCTGATGTTGTGATGGTGATTGTCTCATTGGTGAGATTTTTCGAGGCGATGACAAGGCTGTCTCCCTTGCCTGCCATGTTGTTGATGACTGTCATCAGATACTGTGCATTATTATAAGAAGCATCCTGCATCAAGCTGGAATCACACAGCATTGCAGAACCCAGTACCATGATATTGCTGTCATGTGTGATATTGTTTTCAATATTTTTTCTGGATGAAACGGCTGCGACAATCTGCGCACCTGCCGGCGTTTTATCGGCTTCTTCGGTATTTTTGCCCATTTCGCTGAGATAAACAGAATCGGAAGTTTTCAGCAGAGCACTTGTAATACCGCTTGTTTTGGATTCCCATAACAGATTAATCGCACGGCACAGAGGGGCGGCAATCGGCAGAGAAGCATTTGGAATTCCTGCACTGTAGGTATCTTCTGCGATAGTTGCCACCGGAACGGAAACCGCTCCTGTACTGATGGATAAAGCCACCTGCTGTGCGGCACTTGCATCACTTTCCAGTGCCAGTGTATTTGTCACCTGAATGCCCCATGTTTCAAGAAATTCATCCAGATTCGGCGTATCTGACTGCGTAAAGCTTGCAACATAAATCAAATCTTTGTCATAGTTGCCGTTATTATACAGAAATGCCGAAAGCTTTTCGATGCCGTTTGCTGTCAGGTCATTGACCGGTGCAGGCAGAAGAAGCATATCATAAGTTTCGGTATCGAATTCTGTAGTATATAAATCTACATCTTCAATATTATAGCCATTTTTATAGAGTGTGCTTGCCAGTGCATTAAGTGCATTTCCGCTGAACTGTGCATTATAGACTGCCTGTCCGTTGGCTGTTGAAATCACACCGATTGTAACAGGGTCAGCATCTGTAACGTTCATCAGGGCGGAAGTCAGGTTCTGTTCACCGGAAAAGCCTGTAATACAATCTTCCAGCGAACCCTGACTGGTATAATAATACTGTGCATATTTCTGCTGGTCATAATCGAACAAATTACCGATTTTGACTACTCTCAGCTTGGATTCATCTCCGGCATTGGAGATAACAATATCGCCCTCTGTCAGTGATGCGGAATAATTGGCCTGATACTGATTAATCACATCCGGATTTGTGGACGGGTCAACATAGCGCAGATGAATTTTATCCGTATACTGGGTATATCTTTCCAGAATTTCAGAAACCATCTTAAGGGATTCTCCGCTTGTCTGGAAATTTTTTTCCGCCATGAGGACTGTGAAATTGACATCCTGATTCAAAGTTTTCAGATAGCTGATACTTTCTTCAGAAATCTCAAATTTAGCATCTTCTGTGAGGTCTAATTTCAGGGGATATTTTTCAACCAGCACATTTACCAGCACATTCACCAGAATCACGACTGCTACAACAACGCATGTGATGGCTGTTGCGATACTGCCATATTTTAGCTTTTTGCGTGTGGCAACACTTAATTTTTTCTTTTTTTTCTGCGTTTCAGGAGTTTCTGATTCTGTTTCCTGATGTTTTTCTAAATCTGCCATAATTTCCAGCCTCCTTAGCTCCAGCGTCTTTTCTCGAATACTCTGACTGTAAAGAAATTGAACAGTACAGCCGTGCTGAGATAAAACAGCACACTGGAAAGATTAAAAATACCACATGTGAATTCATAATATCTTGTATAGAAAGACAGGTCATACAACAGACTCTGAATCCAACTGACATTCACAAATGAGGCGATTACATCAATCAGGAACAGCAGGGCAAGGCAGACAATACCGCCGACTGCGGCAACTACCTGATTTTCCGTCAGGGAAGAAACGAACAGACCAATTGCAATAAAGGCCGAACCCACAAGAAGCACGGCAAGATAATTTGCAAACAGTGTCAGCCATGCGACTGTTCCGAACAGACTCAGAATCAGGCCATAAATAAACACGATACTGACAGCAATCACAAACATTGTGAGTGCAGCGAAATATTTTCCCAGCACAATGCCGGTGAGTGATACCGGTGCAGTCAGAAGTCCCTGTTCTGTTCTCTGTTTTTTTTCCTCACTGAACAGACGCATTGTCAGAATCGGAATCAGAAAAATACTGATAAAAAACAAAGTGGAAAACACACCAGATAAATTAGTCGAGCCAACAGCGACATTATCCAGCGAAAAAAACAAACCTGAAAAAATATAGAATACTGCCAGAAAAATATATGCAATGCTTGACGAAAAAAATGCACCGATTTCTCTGCGGTAAATAGCTCCCATTATTTTCCGTCTCCCTTCTTGTTTTGATTCAACTGAATATTTTCGCCCATGGTAATTTTCAAGAAAATATCTTCCAGTGTCATTTCCATGGTTCTGAGTGTCAGAATATCCCAGCTGTGTTCTCTTGCGATACGGTTAATATCCCGACGAATATCAATGCCCGGTTCAGCCTCGATTTCATATTCATAGATACCGGGTTCACGTTCCATATCAGCACGGACGTACTTGATGCCCGGCAATGTTCTGACTGCCTGAAGAACTTCAGCACGTTCGCCGTCAATTCTTGCCAGAATTCTATGGTCAGTCGTTACTTTATTTGATAAATTCGTGGCAGTATCATCCGCCGCAACAACACCGTGATTGATAATAATCACTCTGTCACAGACAGCTTGAATTTCACTCAGGATATGCGAAGACAAAATCACAGTGTGATTTTTTCCGAGTCTTTTAATCAGCGTTCTGATTTCCACCATTTGTTTCGGGTCAAGCCCTACAGTAGGTTCATCCAGAATCAGAACCGGCGGATTGCCGATTAATGCCTGTGCCAGTCCGACACGCTGTTTATACCCCTTTGACAGATTCTTGATGATTCTGTTTTCGACATCTGCAATTTTGCAAAGCGTAAGCACATCTTTCAGATGCGAACGTCTGGGAAGCTTGCATTTTTTGAGGTCAAATACAAAATTCAGATATGAATGCACCGTCATATCTACATATAACGGCGGAATTTCCGGCAGATAGCCGATATAGGATTTTGCTTTCACGGGGTCTTCGAGAATATCCACACCGTTGATGAATGCCTGTCCGGATGTAGAAGAAATATAACCGGTGAGCATATTCATCGTTGTGGATTTTCCAGCTCCGTTAGGCCCTAAAAAGCCTAGAATTTCGCCGTCATTGACCGTAAAACTAATGTCATTGACGGCTTTTTTGTCACCATAATGTTTTGTTAGATTTCTGACTTCAATCATGAGGAATTCTCCTCTCCTTATTATTTCTAGAATCTACTATACTATAGCTATGTGTCAGTTTTGTGACAGAAAGCAGAAAATTCAGGATTGTAAATCTTTTGTCATCTGTTCGGTCAGAGCCTGTACAGAATCGAATTTCATTTCCGGCCGGATAAATCTCAGCAAATTGACAGACGGCCATTTTTCGTACAAATCGCCGGAAAAACCTTCTATATATGTCTCAGCTAAAGGCAGTCCCTGATAATTTACAGTTGGTTTCATGCCGATATTTGTCAGAGATTTAAATTTTCTGCCGTCAGCGAGCTGAGTTTCAGAAGCATAGACACCAAATTTCGGGACAAGCTGATTTTCCTGAAACATCTGGTTAATTGTCGGAAAACCGATGGTTCTGCCGAGCTGTGCACCGTGTGTAACTTCCTGCCAAATCTGATAGGGCTGTCCTAAAAATGCATTTGCCTTTTCGATTTCGCCGTTTAATAATAATTTCCGGATTTCTGTAGAAGAAATTTTTACGCCATCTTTCAGCACATCATCAATGACATGCACCCGAAAGCCGAACCATTTTCCGAACTGTTCCAAATCCTGTACATTACAGGAGGCATGTTCGCCGAATCTGAAATTCTTTCCACAGCAGACATCTTTTGCATACAGTTTTCCATACAGAATTTCTTTGGCAAACGTTCTGCCGTCCATATTTTTAATATTGGAAAATGCCGGTGCGCAGATATGCTGTATTCCGGATTGATGCATAATTCTTTTCCGGACAGCAGACGGATATAGATAACCGGAACTGCTTTTCACGGAAATCATATCTTCTGTACGGAACGCAAAGGCACAGGCAAGCCGACCTTTCTTTTGGGATAATTCATAGACAGCATTCAGCACTGCTCTGTGTCCGAGATGTACGCCGTCAAACACACCTAATGCAACCGCAGTCGGTCTTGTGTATTCTCTCATGATACAGCTCCTCCCGGTTCGCAGAGATTGCGTTCGATTCTGAGTAAATCGTTTTCGGAATCGGCAAGAGCCGTTCCAAGAAATCCGTCCGGTGTTCCGTAAACAGCATACCGATTGTCTCCGGTCAGTTGTTCCTGAAACTGAGACAGACTCATTTTCACGCCGTTGCGATAATGCACTGTCTGTTTCGGATTCAGATTAATTTCCGGCAGGCTGGAAAATGCTTTCTCAATAGGCATCAACAGCAATTCTGCTTTGCCTTCATCAACAAATTTCTGCACCTGTTCCAAAGTGAAGGACTCAGCGAGAGAAAATCCGCTGGCCGAAACTCTCCGGAGTCCGGTCATGACCGCACCGCATCCCAGTGACTGTCCCATATCATGAATCAATGTCCTGACATAAGTCCCTTTTCCGCAGAAAACTGTCAGAACTCCTTTTCCGGTTTCGGGACAATATTCTTGACAGTGCATTTCAATAATTTTAACCGGCCGTGCCTGCCGTTCGATTTCCTTTCCTTCTCTGGCGAGTTCGTAGAGGCGTTTTCCGCCTACTGAAACAGCAGAATACATCGGCGGAATCTGCATAATATCCCCTTGGGGACATACGGTCTGAATCTGTTCTTTGGTTACAATATCAGAAAAATCGTGAGTTTCCAGAATGCTTCCGGTAGAATCTTGTGTATTGCTGACCTGACCGAGCTGGAAATCAGCCACATAAATTTTATCCTCATTCGGCAGAATACCGCAGGCTTTTGTAGCATAGCCGACAAACACCGGCAGAACGCCGGTGGCCATCGGGTCGAGCGTTCCTGCATGACCCAGACGGCGCATTTTCAGCATTCCACGTAATTTGGCAATGACATCAAATGAAGTGAATCCTGCGGGCTTGTCGATGCAAAGAATCCCGTTCATGATGCAAGTGCCTCTTGCACGGCATGCAGGAGTATTTCACGAATTTGTTCGGGTGTTCCCTGCAATTTGCATCCGGCCGCACGGACATGACCGCCTCCGCCGAACTTTTCGCATATCTCTGATACATTTACTTTATCTGTTGACCGGAGTGAAATTCTGTACCAGTTATCATCCTGTTCCCGAACGGTGATACCGACTTCCACGCCGTCCGGCTGAAGGGGCAGACTGGTCAGGCCTTCGGTATCTTTCGGATTGATATGATTTTCTTCGCAGATGGCCTTAGTTTCCCATATCAGGGTACATTTTCCGTCAAGATGATATTCCATCTGGCTGAGCATAATCATTTCAGCACGGATTCTGGACGGACTCTTGACATCGAACATTGCACGGTTAATCAAATCATATCTGATTTCGGGAAATTCACGCATCAGTTCTGAAACGAACAGATGCGTATCCGCACTGGTACAGCTAAACTTGAAGCAACCGGTATCTGTAGCCATGCCGGTATACAGACATTTTGCAATCTGGGGTGTAAATGTCACACCTAGCTCACGATAGATTTTGTACAGAACCTCACATGCCGAAGAAGCATCCGGTTCTACATAGAGTTTTTCTGCATAATGCCGGTTGGAGACATGGTGGTCAACGCAGAGCTGTACTTTTCCGGCATAGACTTCTTCCAGTTCGCCGAAACGGGTTTCATCTGCGCAGTCGACAGAAATAATGGCCTTAGCCGGAAAATCTTCTTCTGGTTCTTCCGGAAGCAGAAAATGAAACCGTTCTGGAATCGGGTCAGCGCAGATGACTTTAGAACGCTTTCCCAATTGTTTCAGGACTGCCTGAAGCGAATATCCTGAACCGATGCAGTCACCGTCCGGATTGATATGAATCAGAATATATGCATCTTCGCAGTTTTTGAGAAATCCGGCAGTTTCTGGAATATCAATCAGATTCGACATCAGCACCCTCCTCTGTTTGTTCTATCTGGCTGAGTTTTCGGGTCACTTCTGCGCCTCTTGCGATGGAATCATCTGCAATAAAGGTCAGTTCAGGGCTTTTGCGCATTTTAAGGCGGGCGAACAGTTCACGCCGGATAAATCCGGCGGCACTGCGCAGGCCTTTGACGGATTGTCTGGTATCTTCCATACCGAGCAGACTTGACACATACACTTTGCAGTGTGAGCCGTCTCCCGCAAGTTCCACACGGACAACAGAAATCATACTGCTGACACGTGGGTCTTTGACCTGACGGAAAATATCCGTCAGTTCACGGTGAATATCTTCGGACATACGGCTGTTTTTAAAACTTGGCATCAGGCTTCTTCCTTTCCGTCTGCATCATCATCATTTTTATCTTCTTCTGATTCTGATTCAGACTCTGTGATGACATAATCAGAACTACCGGATTCAAAGAAAGTTTCCCCTTTAATCGCATCCTGAAGCTGTTCGTTTGTCTGTTCATAAATCAGCATTTCTTCGGCAGGAATCGGAACAGTGACTTCTGCAAATTCATCCGGTTCATCCGGTTCTTCGGGCATTTCCACAGCGGAGCACTGTCCGAGCAGAATTCTTTTTACGGACTCGAAGAAGAAAACGTCCACCGGACCGAATTCTTCCCATGCAAGTGCTTCATCGCAATACTGAAGCATATCTTTTGTGCTCATTCTTGTATATTCCATGATGATAGTTCCCCCTTCATGGTTATGGGTTTATTCTGGCTGATATTCCTCCATAATATAGGCTTCAAAAACATCTCCGGCTTTAATATCATTAAATTTTTCAAGACTGATACCGCATTCGTAACCGCTTGCCACTTCCTTGACAGCATCTTTGAATCTCTGGAGTCCGGCGATATGGTCATCTGCGATGATGATGCCATCACGGACAATTCTAATCTGGCACTGTCTGGTAAGTTTGCCGTCAAGAACATAACTTCCGGCGACTGTACCGACACTGGAAATCTTGAAGACTTCACGAACTTCTGCCTTGCCGAGAATGACTTCACGGAATTTCGGTGCAAGCATTCCCTTCATTGCGGTGGAAATTTCTTCAATAGCATCATAAATGATTCTGTAAAGGCGGATGTCGACACCATCTCTTGCCGCACTTTCGGCTGCGCCGTTATCGGGGCGGACATTGAATCCTACGATAATTGCATTGGAGGCATTTGCAAGCATGACATCACTTTCCTTGACTGCACCGACAGCACTGTGAATGACTCTGACACGTACTTCGTCATTGGAAAGTTTTTCGAGAGAAGTCTTGACAGCTTCGGCACTGCCCTGCACATCAGCCTTGACGATAATCGGGAGTTCTTTGGTTTCGCCTTCTTCAATCTGGCTAAACAGATTATCCAGTGTAAGCTTATGGCTGGAATTCTGGAACAGAGCTTCTTTTGCTTCATGCTTTCTCTGTTCTACGAGTTCCTTTGCAAGACGTTCATCTTCTACAGCATCGAAAATATCGCCTGCGCTGGGCACTTCATCCAGACCGGTGATTTCTACAGGAACAGACGGGCCGGCTTCTTTCACGACAGAGCCTTTATAGTTTGTCATAACACGGACTTTTCCGACAGAAGTACCAGCGATAATAATATCTCCTGTATGCAGAGTACCTTTCTGTACAAGCAGAGTAGCGATAGGACCTCTGCCCTTATCGAGTCTGGCTTCGATGACAGTACCTTTTGCGAGTCTGTCCGGATTGGCAGTCAGTTCCTTGACTTCGGAAACGAGCAGAATATTTTCCAGCAAATCTTCAATGCCGTCACCGGTTTTGGCAGAAACCGGAATACAGATAGTATCACCGCCCCATTCTTCGCAGACAAGGCCGTATTCGGTCAACTGCTGAAGAACTCTGTCAGGATTGGCGGCTTCCTTGTCCATCTTGTTGATAGCGACAATAACGGAAACACCGGCAGCTTTTGCATGATTAATAGACTCTACTGTCTGGGGCATGATACCATCATCGGCAGCGACAACCAGAACAGCAATATCTGTAATATTTGCACCTCTGGCACGCATGGATGTGAAAGCTTCATGGCCGGGCGTATCCAAGAAAGTAATCACCTGACCGTTATGCTTCACCTGATATGCGCCAATATGCTGGGTAATGCCTCCGGCTTCGGAAGCGGTGACATTGGCATGACGGATTCTGTCCAGAATAGAAGTCTTACCGTGGTCAACGTGACCCATAACAACGACTACCGGCGGACGGGACTGCTGATTTTCTTCGTCAGCTTCTTCGGATTCAATCAGGCGTTCTTCAATCGTCATGATGACTTCTTTTTCCACCTTTGCGCCGAGTTCTTCGGCTACGAGAGAAGCGGTATCGAAATCAATTTCTTCATTGATGCTTGCCATTACGCCGAGCCCCATCAGTTTTCCGATAACTTTGGAAACATTAACTTTCAGACGGCTTGCGAGTTCGCCGACCTGAATCATATCCGGAATCTTGACTTTAAGCTGTTGTTTTCTGGCACGTTCGAGTTCAAGGCGGTTCAGACGCTGGGCTTCGGTTTCCTGTTTTCTTCCGCTGGCTTTTTTGCCTTTCTGAGCAGATTTCTGATTAATTTTCTGTTTTTTGGTAGAATAATTATCTTTTCTTCTGTCAGCAGGCGCAATCTGTTCATAGCGTTCGTTATATTTATCCAATTCGATATAGCTTCCTCTGGTATCGACAGTACGGCGTTTTTCGGTATTTTCGACACGTTCGGAGCTGATAACACTGCTTTCAGAATTCATAACACCGCCGAGACGGGTTTTTTCGCCGTGCTGATTTTTGGAACGTTTTTTATCATCGCTTTTTTTAGCGGTCTGAGGCTGTTCCTGTACAGATGTTTCTGCTTTGATTTCCGGTGTGGGCTGTACATGCGGGGTTTCTTCCTGTTTCTGAGCAGATTTTGTCTGAGTTTTTTCAGATTTTTCTGCTTTTTTCTCTGCCTTTGCCATCTTATCCGTATGATTTTTCTTAGGTGTATGAGCCTTTTTATCTTCTTTGCTTTCTGGTCTGGGCTGGTTTTTGGTTGCAAAATAGGCATCGAAACTGGTGACATTTGCTTTCTGGCTGTAGAATTCCAGAGCAAGATTCATTTCCTGTTCTGTAATCGAAGAACCGGATGATTTTTTTTCGCCTGTATGGTCTTCGATAAAAGCGGCGAGTTCCTTTGTGGAGACTTGCAAATCCTTTGCAGCATCAGTCAGCTTGATTTTTTTCGTGTTTGCCATAGGCAAAATCCCTCCTCTAGTCTATGGTTGGCTGAATCGTTTTCGATTCGGCGCACAACTCGTTGATTCTGTCGAAAAATCCTTTATCGAGCACGGCGGCAACAGCGGCTTTTCTGCCGACAGCACTGCCGAACTGCATCATTGTCAGCGGAACCTGACAGACGAAAATATTCTTTTTCTGACAGAAATAGCATACTTCTTTGTAAGTTTTCGGTGAAATATCTGATGTAGTCAGCACACCGGCAACGTTCTTTTTTTCCAGTGCTTCTTTCACAGGGTCAAAGCCGAGCACAATTTTTCCGGCTTTACGGCAGATACTAAGAATTCCGGTTAATTTCTGATAAGGCATGATGCATCACCTCATACACATCGGAGTCAACCTGACAGGAAAAGCTTTTTTCAATCCGGTGCTGTTTTCTGGCGAGTTCCAGACAAACGGCATCTTTACAGAGATATGCACCTCTGCCGGCTTTTTTTCCTGTAAAGTCAAGAGAAATTTCTCCTTCCGGAGATTTCACAATCCGGATGAGTTCTTTTTTAGGTTTATTTTCATGACAGCCGATACACATGCGCATCGGGATTTTTTTCTGCATAGAATCACTCCTCGGAAGTTTCGGAAGATTCAGAAATTTCAGTATTTTCGGGAATTTCAGCGGATTCCGGCACAGCAGTTTCCTCCGGAATTTCCGGAACGGTTTCTGATGCGGAAGCATCTGATTTAATGTCAATCTTGAAGTTTGTCAGTTTTGCGGCAAGTTTTGCATTTTGTCCCTTATTGCCGATGGCAAGTGAAAGCTGGTCATTCGGCACAACGGCTGTGCAGGTGCGTTCTTCTTCGTCAAGGATTTCGACTTTGAGCACCTTTGCCGGAGAAAGCGCATTAGCAATGAATTCGGCTGGATTCTCACTGTAAGGAATAATATCAATTTTTTCGCCGTTGAGTTCTTTTACAATTGCAGAAATTCTGGAATGTTTTGCACCGATACAAGAACCGATAGCATCCACATTCGGGTCATGGGACACAACAGCGATTTTAGAACGAGAACCGGCTTCACGGGAAATCGCCTTTACTTCGACAGTGCCGTCATAGATTTCGGGCACTTCGAGTTCAAACAGTCTTTTGACCAAATCTCTGTGAACTCTGGAAAGCTTGATAATCGGCTT
>JAFRMZ010000024.1 GCA_017430465.1 Oscillospiraceae bacterium | reverse complement strand
GAAAAAACAAAAAATTTACAGTAAAGGAGTTTTCACTATGGCAATCAGTACATTTATGAGAAAAGAACTTAAATACATGCTTGATATGAATCAGTATGAAGCATTGCTGGAAGAAATTCATAAGTACATGAACCCCGACAAGTTCTGTGTCGGCGGAAAAGACTACGGTATCTATAATCTTTATTATGATACGCCGGATGACTTCTTAATCCGGAACTCTCTGGAAAAGCCCTATTACAAAGAAAAAATCCGCCTGAGAAGCTATTATTCTCCGGCAAGCCCTGATGATAAGGTTTTTCTGGAAATCAAGAAGAAGGTTAACGGCATTGTTACTAAAAGACGTGTGACGCTGACCCTCGCAGAATCAGATGCTTATATGCTCCACCGGCAGAAGCCCGTTGACTTGAGCAAATACCTCCAGAGACAGATTTTCAGCGAACTGGATGTGTTTATGAATTCTTACAATGACATCAAGCCCAAACAGTATATCAGCTATCAGAGAAGTGCATTTTTTGGCAAGGAAGATTCCAATTTCCGTCTGACGTTTGACAGACAACTGACCGAAAGAAGATATGATTTGTCCCTGAGTCTGCCGAGCTATGGTGCGCAGATTATTGCTCCCAACCAGAGACTCATGGAAGTCAAAATTGTAGGTGCTATGCCCCTGTGGCTGGCTGATGCGATGGCAAGACTCCAGATTCGCCGAATCAGCTTCTCCAAATACGGCACGGCCTACAAGCGGTTTGTCCGTCAGAAACTCTATGCAGAAGGCAAACTTCAGCAGACTACGGCATGTTCTCCGCTGAATCTGCATCCCGGAATTATCCAGTCCGCAAACAATGCTATGATGTACCAGAAAGGAAGTATGTAATTATGAATTTATTTGAATCTATCATCGCTTATGATGAACTGACTGAACGCACTGAGGTAGGCTTTGGAACATTTCTTATCGTCCTGATTACCTCACTTGTCCTTGGTTTTGGCATCAGTGCCGTGTACATGCTCACACACAAGAAAGAGGGCTTTGCCCAGAGCTACGCATTGACCCTGATTATGCTCCCTCCGATTGTAGCCGTTCTCCTGATGCTGATTGATACTGTTGCAGGCGGTCTTGCGCTTGCGGGCGTATTCACACTGACACGATTCAGAAGCATCGCTGCCGACCCGAAGGATGTCTGCTATGTCTTCATGGCAATGGCAACAGGGGTTATCATCGGAAAAGGCTATATTGCTGTTGCAATTGTCTTCTTTGTAGTAATGGCTGTTATAATGTACGTACTGAACCTGATGAACTATGCCGCACCGAAAGCCAGCGACATGACTTTGAAAATCACTGTTCCGGAAGACCTCAACTATGAACATCTGTTTGATTCCATCCTGAACAAGTACACCAGCAGTTGGAAACTCCGCAGAGTCAAGACCACAAACTTTGGTTCTCTGTTTGACTGCATCTACAGCATTCAGCTTCCGGACAACGTAGACCAGAAGAAATTCTTAGATGAACTCCGCACTTTGAACGGCAATATGACCATTCAGTTGACGCTGTTCCGTTATGAAGACAGAATTTATGAGAAATAAAAACAAAAAGATTCTTCTCTCTCTATAAATCCCTTAGGAAAACCGCCGGTCTGGCAAAGACCGGTGGTTTTTTATTTTACTTATTCACGCCCTCGTTAATTCATGAATAAAATATGAATTTAATTTTAATAATCTATTTTTAATAAATTATTCATAAAATAGGCCATCTCAGACCGAAAAAATCGGAAAAATCACGTTTTTAAGATATAATAAATCTGTTTTAAATATAATTAGCTATTGAAATAAAGGCGAAAATCAAGTAAAATAATAAAAACAGTTCAGTTTGTAACTGCTTTCTTCAAAGGTATCAAAGATGTCCCCCCCTCTCAAACGTCTTTGTTGACTAATGGAATTCCTCAAAGCAGAAATTACAGACGAATTGTAGAAGAATTAAATTTTTTAACTTAAGCGCAGTGGGAGTTATCTCTCAGTTAAGAAATTCGATTTTTCATTACAGCTCGCAGTGCAGATGGATATTATCCATAAATTAAGCTGTAAATAACATTTTACCTTCCTCTTTATGAAAGCGTCCGGCAGTCAGGTCGGGCGTTTTTATTTTTTTCAAGAAAATCTGTAAAAAAATTTAATAAACCTCTTGACAAATTTCAGAACTTGTGCTATACTAAAATTACAGATAAAATTAATAATCTGAGTTCAAAATTCAGGATTTACCGAAAGGAGAATCAGAACTATGAAAAAAAGCATCTACAGCCTCGTTCTCTCTGATGAGATTGTTCAGAAAGTAGACGAACTTTCCTATCAGATGCGCACCAGCCGTTCCAATGTGATTAATCAGATTCTCGCTGAACATTTTTCCTGTATCACGCCGGAAATGCGGATACAAACTATCTTTTCCGGTATGGAAACACTAATGCAGCAGTTCCGCATTCTAGAACAGTCTTCGGCACATATTCTCGCCATGCAGAGCCAGCTAAACTATAAATATAAACCTACCGTGCAGTATTCTGTCGAACTTTATAAAGCTCCGCAGAACAATCACGCCGGAAAGCTCCGCATCTGCCTGCGGACGCAGAATCAAGCACTTCTGCTCTCATTGGAACAGTTTTTCAAACGATGGATTCTGCTGGAACAGCACTATCTGAATACAAGTGCAGAATATCAGCTTTCCGCCGGACGTCTGGAACGTTCGCTCTGGAATCCTGATGTCACTGAAGAAAAATTCGGCATACTGCTGGGCGATTACGTCCGCAGATTTGACCGCTATCTAAAAGCATGGTTTGCCGGTACACCCCCGCAGGAGCTGGAAAATGCTTTCCGTGAGGAAATGCAGGCTGTACAGAATTTGATTTAAACAGGAGGTTTTATCATGAACGCTCAGAAATTCACGCAAAAATCTATGGAAGCCCTTCAGAATGCTCAAAGCATTGCTCTGTCAGCGCAGAATATGCATATCGAACAACTGCATCTGTTTCAGGCACTTGTTCAGCAGGACGGCGGTCTGATTGGTCAGCTTCTCCAGAAACTGAATCTCAATCTGAATCAGTTGGAATCCGCTGTCCAGACAGCGATTAACAATATTCCTTCCGTTACCGGAAGCGGTCGCCAGCCGGGACAGATTCTGATTTCTCAGGCTGTTGATAAAGCTCTGAATCAGGCTGAACAACAGGCCACCAAGATGAAAGACGAATATGTTTCTGTTGAGCATATCTTTCTTGCTTTGCTTGAAATGCCTGACAATGAACTGAAAAAAATCCTGAATCAGTTTTCTATTGATAAAAATCAGTTTTTGCAAGTTCTGATGCAGGTCAGAGGCAACACCAGAGTCACCAGCGAAAATCCTGAAGAAACCTATGATGTTCTAAAAAAATATGGTCAGAATCTGACCGAACTTGCAAAGCAAAGCAAGCTTGACCCAGTTATCGGCCGTGACAGCGAAATCCGGAATGTTATCAGAATCTTATCCAGAAAATCGAAAAATAATCCGGTGCTGATTGGCGAACCAGGTGTCGGCAAGACCGCTATCGCCGAAGGACTTGCTCTGCGTATTGTGCGTGGAGACGTTCCCGACAGCCTGAAAGAAAGAACTATCTTTTCTCTGGATTTGGGTGCATTAATCGCCGGCGCAAAGTACAGAGGCGAATTTGAAGAACGACTGAAAGCTGTTCTGAACGAAATCAAAAAAAGTGACGGTCAGATTATCCTGTTTATTGATGAACTTCACACCATTGTCGGGGCAGGCAAGACAGACGGTGCAATGGATGCCGGAAATCTCCTGAAACCAATGCTCGCACGAGGTGAACTTCACTGTATCGGCGCAACAACGCTTAATGAATATCGTCAGTATATTGAAAAAGACCAAGCTCTGGAACGCCGTTTTCAGCCAGTGCTTGTGCCCGAACCTACTGTCGAAGATACTGTCTCTATCCTCCGTGGGCTGAAAGAACGCTATGAAGTCTTTCATGGCGTCAAGATTCATGATGCTGCCCTTCTTGCTGCTGCTACCCTCTCCGACAGGTATATTTCTGACAGATTCCTTCCCGATAAAGCTATCGACCTTGTGGATGAAGCCTGCGCTATGATTCGTACTGAAATGGATTCCATGCCACAGGAACTCGATGACATCTCCCGTCACATGATTCGTCTCGAAATCGAAGAAACCGCCCTCAAAAAAGAGACAGACAAACTTTCTCAGGAACATCTTCAGGAAATTCAGAAAGAACTTGCCGATTTGCGTGAAAAATTTCAGGAGATGAAAGCCCGCTGGGAAAATGAAAAATCTGGTATCTCCAAAGTACAGAAACTCCGTGAGGAAATTGAACAGGTCAGCGCAGAAATGGAACGTGCTGAACGTGATTATAATCTCAACCGTGCCGCTGAGCTTAAATACGGCAGACTTCCCGAACTGCAAAAACAGCTCGCCGAACAGGAAAAACTGGCATCTGAATCCGGTGCACAGCAAAGTCTGCTCCGTGATGAAGTCACTGCCGAAGAAATCGCAAAGATTATATGCCGATGGACGGGTATTCCGGTTTCCAAGCTCATGGAAGGCGAACGTGAAAAACTTCTCCGGATGGAAGACATTTTGCATCAGCGTGTGATTGGTCAGGATGAAGCGGTCACAAAAGTAAGTGAAGCAATTCTCCGTTCCCGTGCCGGTATTCAGAACCCGAACAAGCCTCTCGGTTCATTCCTGTTCTTAGGACCTACAGGTGTCGGCAAGACCGAACTCGCCAAAGCTCTTGCACAAGCCCTGTTCGATGATGAAAACAGTATGGTCAGAATCGACATGAGCGAATATATGGAAAAATTCAGTGTCAGCCGTCTGATTGGTGCGCCTCCCGGATATGTTGGTTATGAGGAAGGCGGTCAGCTTACTGAAGCCGTCCGCAGAAAACCTTATTCTGTTGTGCTTCTGGACGAAGTGGAAAAGGCACATCCGGATGTATTCAATCTACTTCTGCAAGTACTCGATGACGGCAGAATTACCGATTCTCAGGGCAGAACGGTCGATTTCAAGAATACGATTCTGATTCTGACTTCCAATCTTGGCTCACCGTTTATTCTGGAGGGTATGCAGGAGAACGGCGAAATCTCCGAAGATGCCAAAAATCAGGTCAATAAGCTTCTGCATCAGCAGTTCCGGCCGGAATTTCTGAACCGTCTGGATGAAATTGTCTTCTACAAGCCTTTGATGCGTGAACAGATTTTCAGTATCGTAGATTTACAGCTCAAAGACCTGAAACACCGTCTGGCAGATAAACAGCTTGATGTCGAAATCACTGACTCCGCACGGAATGCCGTTGTTGATAACAGCTATGATGTCAGCTTCGGTGCTCGTCCGCTGAAACGGTATATGCAGCAGAAGTTTGAAACGCTTATCGCAAAGCATATCATCAGTGATGACCCTGCTCCCGGCACGACGCTCAAAATTGACTATCAGAACGGCGAATTCGTTCTTGTATAAAAAATTTCTCCCCTGATTTTTCAGGGGAGATTTTTTATTATATTCAAAAATAGCCCATAATCTTGCCATCACTGCCCCGAATCAGAAAATACGGAGGCTGTGCAGGTGTTGCGAACATGACGCCGTCTTCTCTTGTTCCCATTGGTGCGTTAGTCTGAATGTACCATATATCAAATTTTTCGTAATATTCCGTTCCGTACGGCGGATACATTCTTTCATATTTCATTTTCACGCCGTCCACATCAACATAATCCGATTCGATACGATTGATATAGTCTTCTCCTTGTTTTTCAATAAAAAGCGGTCTGACTTTTGTGATTAAATCTTCTTCGGAAGTGATAGTACCGAGTATTCTTTCCGGAAACTTTTCGGCTTCATACAGAAACCAAACAGCTTCATTTTCAAAGTTATAAAGTGTATTTTCGGCTATCAGAACGGGATAGGGCGATATTAACGCCCCATGAAATTCCGTGCAGAAATCTTCCATAAGCTTGCGTTCTTCTTCGTATTCGGCAGAATCTTGTGTTTCGGATTCGGATTCTGTTTCCGGAGTCGTTTCCGATTCCGTTTCCGGAACTTCTGTTGTTTCGGGAATAGTTTCTGTTTCAGTAACGGGAACGGTTGTTTCCGGAATGGTTTCCGATTCTGTTACAGGAATTTCTGCTGTTTCGGGAATACTTTCCGAACAGCCGGAAATCAGCAGACAGAATCCTGCAATCAGAACTAAACAGAATTTTCTTTTCATGTTTTCTGCTCCTTATGATAGTCGCTGACCGTCCGGAACGTCGATGAACATGCAATTAAATTCTGATGGTCGGGGTCGAATTCAATTGATAAATAATAAGTATTATTCGTGTTATCGGGGTCTTGAATCAGCCAGATGACCCAGAACAGGTTAGCATCCGTAAAATGACAGTAAAGCTGTCTTGCATCATAGCCGTTGACGGTTGTAATACTTCCCTGCAAACCCTCGATATTTTCCTGACTTTCCAGATAATAGCGCATACTTTCGGCAGAAGTATCAAAGGGCATATTTTCGTAATAATCGAGCGTGAAGATTTCCGTCCCGGTGGCATCAGCATATTGTGTCAGCCCTTCCGTACCTTCTTCCTGAAACGGCGAATAGCCAAGAGGAACTTGAATATAGCCGTTTTCATCATCCCCGACAGGCATTAATTTACCCTGATAGTAAAATTCTCCGGAAGCGTCCGTGATAGCCCCCTCCGGAATTTCGGGCTTAGTAGTTTCCTGAACATCTTCGCCGATAGTCTGTCCCTGATTCATCACGGAAATGCCGTCATTCTGTCCGGCGGAACATCCGGACAGAACAACAGCGAATATACTTGCAATAATTAATAATTTAGATTTCATGATATTTCTGGATACCTCCGATTTTCTGACAGATAATATAATTTCTTATATCATACCAGAAAATCAGCAGATTGTCAAGCGTCCTGTTCTTCCGTTTCGCCGAACATGCCGGTAAGCTGTGAGATGATTTCGCTGAAATATCTGGGATTGATTTTATCCAGACTGAGGGCGTTTTTATCTTCGATTTTGTCGGCGAGATTCCAGAATCTCACATCTTCAAGAGTAACATCTTCAGCATCCATATATCCGGATGCGATATATGCACCACTGAATCTGAATTCTGCATAGTAGCCAGTACGGACGATTTTGTCATTGATTTTCTCTTGTTTTTCAACATCTGTGCGCTCGAATTCGTAGAACATGCCGGCATCTTCTGCTTGCCCCTTTTCCCAGCCGATTTTAGTCATCTTGTTGATGAGTGAAAGATTTGTCAGTTCCGTGCCGGAGAATCTCTGGAGAGAAGTCTTGCCCTTTTCTTCCGGAAGAATTCTGTAAACAGGTCTGTTTATCTGGAGGAACGGCTGACTGATTTCGTAATCCGAAAGCTGTTCATTCCAAGCAGAACGGGTTTCGTCATCGAGTTCGATAGGATGTACCAAACCGATTTTAGCATTTTCAGGGAGTTCATATTCATCCTCATCGGAAGTAGTGAAAGAACCATCTTCCATATAACGGAATGTCTGTAGCAGATTCTCTTTTTCATCGTATGCGCCCCAGATTAAGCCGATAGCAAAGCAATGCATCACTGGTTTTCTGATGAATAAATCTTTCCAGCCATCAGCAGACCATTTTCTGTCGCAGAGGAGAACATATTCAAGACGTGATTTCTGACTCTGGATAGTAGCTTTCATTTGTTTTTTCATTTCTTTGAACTCTTTGGAAGCCTGTTCTGCTTTTTCGGTGTCATCTGTTTTACCGGGTTTGGGAAGGTTTTTGAGTTTTTTATCTCCCTCGAAAATTTCGAGTTCGAGAGCCGGAGTCAGATAGACTTTAAACTGTCTCTGACCGTAATCGAAAATTCTGCAAAGATTTTCGTCAAAACCGAGGTCGGGAACGATTCTGTCAGCAAGTTCCTCACGGGTGATGTTCAGAGCATCCGCAGCGTTTGTCAGGGCATGGTTAGCGGCATTGCGGACTTGCTTGTTCTTGAATTTTCTGGCCATATTATCGACAGCCATGAGCGCAACAGAACTTCCGTTGAATGCCAGAGCATTGACTGCTTCGGAAGCGATTGCGCCTCTGGAATGTTCTGACCAGTCTTTGATATAATGCTGTAAGGATGTGACGGCATCCATACCGCCGAGAATTCCGGTAAAATAGATAACCCATTTCTGTTTGGCCTCTGCACCCTTATCAACAAAACGGCTGAATACCTCCTGAGCGAAACGTTCTAATTCTGTCTGATTCAGATTCTGTGCGAGTTCGTCAGCCTCTTTGCTTCTGGTGAATTTAGCAATATCCATAGAAGCATAACAGTTCACGAGAGCAATTAAATATTTCTCCTCGACTTCGTTTCCGTCCTTATCGTGAACGGGTGTGAAAGGATTCTGGAACAGCCAAGCGACTTTTTTGGCTTTGTTTCCCTTGCTGTACTCGTCTATGATGTTTGTAGAAGTGATAGCTTTCTGCACTTCTGGAACATCGGCATTCAAGAGCACGGCAAGGCGGTTCTTAAGTTTTTCGTTCTTTTCGGAATCGAAAGCTTTCTGAACGGCATCTTTATAGGAATCGGGGAAATTTTTCTCCAAGAGTGCGATACCAAGTTCACGCTGTGCGATTTTCTTGCCCTGAATCAGATTCAAAATTTTCTCATTTACTTCATCGGAGGGCGCAGGGAGATAGTTTATCAGCAATTCACGGACTTTCTTGCTGGAATCCTGAGCAGAAGCGAACAATTCATCCAGATATTTATATTTTCCGGATTCGCCTAAGATTTCGATTCTGGCGCATCTTGCCTCGATAATAAGGGAATTGGTGTCAAGCGTGGCGATTTCGTCAACGAATTCGCAAAACTTCTTGACGGCACGTTCACGGGTGCTTTTGTTATATTCATTTTCGGACATCTTGATGACACCATTCAGGATGAAAGACATGGGAACGGCATGTTTTCGGAGAATCCCGATAACTTTTTCCTCATGATTTTTGAGCTCATAACCGGGCAGAGAATTCAACGGAAAATAGAAAGAATCATAATCTTTTATCGTTCTGTAGCAGATACATCTTTCAGCGAAATCATCCAAACCGAATGCAGGAACATATTTTACACTTTCTCCGCCATAGTAGCCGGCATTGGTCGGACGGAGATTCGGTAGAACTGTCTTGATGAAATCTTCCGAACTCATAGAGCCGTAAAGATACTGTTCAATATATTCTCTTTCAGCAGAATTATTCTTACAAATAGCATCAATGCAATTCTGACGTGCTTTATCACGGAGGGTATTACCGCCCTGATAGGAGCTATCCACGGATTTCAGGATTTTTTCCATATTCTTTGCAATCGCAATATCTGTTTCAGCGTTCATCTGCTGTTTGTAAGCATCGGGATAGTTTTGGGCCAAATCTTTCAGACGGCTGTCACGGCTTTTAAGTCCGGACTGCCAGTAGCGTTCCTCATTGGTATCGGTATGGGCAATTATGCCGATATATTTGGGAGTGGGAGTTTCAGCACGTTCGATAACATCCAGAATTCTGGGTTTGTTGACCTGAGATTTCAGAACCCATTCTGTAAAAATCTGGACTGTGCCGGCAAATTCGCTCTTGAACAGAATGAAATATTTTTCATCATAACCGCTTGCGAGTGCTAATGCTGTCAGATAAGGATTTTTCTGTGGAATCACCTTGCTCCCCGGAATGATTTCCTCATCCATGATTTTCAGAACCTGCTGAACCAGAGTATTTTTCTTGTTTCCAGTGACGGCAGAGGCCACAATTTCCAAAATGTTTTTCGGTTCAGGATTTATCCGGTTCATAGCAGAAATCACTAATTTTAACTTTGCATAGTAATCCGATAAGTAAGAAATCGCTTTCAGGCAGACTTCAGGCTTTTCGTTGTTGGTTTCCATGCCGTAACTGCCGATGGAATTGGAAGAATATCTTGCCGTATTGATTGCCAGAAAGATAGCCGGTGCATCGTTGCCGTAGCGTGAAGCCAGCACACGGAGACAGATTTCACGGCGTTTTTCCCAGTTAGAACCAATTTCATACAGTCCGAGTTCCGGACAGGAAGTACCTCCGATGGCATAAATCAGAAGAATAAAACGGGCATCCAGCTCATCAGAATTCACCTTGTTGATGTCTTTCTTGACGGCTTTGATAACTGCCTGCGAATCGGCACTGTAGACACGGAAATATTTTGAAAAATCCTGTTGCTGAATCTTATCAAGAAGGCTGTCGTCTCTGGGATTTTCCAGATTCAGATACTGTTCCGCAATCTGAATATTTTCTTCTGTCACGCCCATGCCGGAGAATGCCGGCATCAGATGAGGAAAATTCCCGCCGTGAAGGGTTTTGTTTGCGTACATCATAATAAAATAGCTCCTTTCGGGATGGTTTATCAAATTTTCTGATTTTATTATAGCACATCAGATGTTCAGAATTTTTACAACTGGATAATTTCTTAAAATTTTTATAAATTTTCTTCCGGATTTTCCTGAGTGCCTTTTGGTTTCATGTGTTCAAGTGCACAGAGGACTTCCAGTTTTTCAAGTCCAATCCGGATATAGTTCTGAATCGCTGTATAATCCTGCATCACTTCAGTAATGTTATCCTGCATGGAATGACGGACAGCTTCCGCCGACTGACTGAATTTTGTCAGCAGGTCGGATAAGCCCTGCATACCGGAATTTCTGGCTTTTTCGGCGAACTTTGCGGAATTCGCCTGCGATGCCGACTGCAATCCGCTTTGTATCAGGGCGCAAAGATAATCCTGAATTTCCTGCAATAGCTGTAAAATCTGATTGGCATAGACGGAATTTGTTTCAGCATATTTCTGCGGAAGTATAAATTCTTTCTGTTCAGGAATTTCGATAAAATCATAGACTTCAATCGGGAACAGTGACAACTGACCGTTCTCGAAATAGGCAGTACAGAGCCATGTATAAATTTTTTCCGGATGGGAAAGCATTTCTTTTCCGATTTTTTCCAGCAGACTGATAAAATCTTTCGTTTCTGCCTGATAGCGCACCTGCATTGTGATGCTGTTTCCCTGATTATCAGCAATCTCCATTTTATAACGCTGTGCATAAGTATCAAATACACTGCTGATGCAGGCTGTCGGATGAATAAAGCATAAATTTTCGGGATGATTCTGATTCTGTGCAGAATCTATTGCAAGCTTCCGGAAGTCGGTATAGATATGTTTCTGCAATTCCGGACAATTGAGATTCGCCGGCGATTTCATAGCAATCATGGTATCTTTTGAACCGGAAAGCTTTCCATCACTGATTTTGGCATTCTTGAGAATCATTTTTGATTTCATAAGTGATTTTATCGGAGCACCTGCATTCCACGGAATGACAACATCACGGCGGTGGGAATTTCCGGCGTTTTCATAAAATACAGGTCGAATATCTGAAAATGTCAGAAATCGGGTTTCTGATTTTTCATCCAGATTCAGAAAATAATAGATTTCTCCGGCATATTCGGAATTATTGACAGTTCGCTGACCAATGGGCAGAATAGTCAAATCCTGACCGAATGTTTCATAGCTTCTGCGGAACTGCCCCAGCATTTCTTCTGAAACGGACTGAGTCTGCAATTGATGAAGATAACCTGCACATTCACATAATTTTTTCATAAAATTATCTGCATGAAAGACAGCTCTGCGCTCACGGCAGTCGGAAAGCCTGCTTCCCAAGTCACGGAGCATTTTTTCGGCATCAGCCATTCTGAGAGCATGGCTCTGCACAGCGGAGGCTTCCAGATGTTCGGCCATATTTTCGGGCATCCGAACTAATCCCCATCTGAGCACATCACAAAGAAGGGCATAACTTCTTCCGGCACTTTCCTGAATGGTGAGGCTTTCAGAATTGGAAAGCGTTTTCGCCTGCGTCTCGAAATTGGATAAAGAAATCAGATTTTCCTTCATCTGCCATGCGAGGATGACAAGTGCCTTATGCGGACACAAATCTTTCTTATGGCAGGCGCATGTTGAATTCTGCAACGGATACAACAGACGGACAGCCGTCCCGTCCGGAAGTGTTCCGGATAAGATACTGCTTTCTTCTAGCTGGACTTGTCCGGCATTCGGCAGAAGCGTTTTCAACTGACTCCCCATTGCTTTTTTAATCTGCGGAACAGTCACTTGTGAAAGTTCCTGACGGAGCGTTTCAGGCAGACCAGCGGGAAGCATTTCATCTTCAGGAAAATCGGGTTCAAATTCAGCATCATTGTCAGTATCTTCTGACTGAAAATGCTCTTTCAGCCAAAGCATGGAAGCAATCAGATGACGGCAGATACTTCGGGACGGACAGGAACATGTACTTTCCCAGAGAGGATTTTTAATCAGGCAAGTTTCTCCGCTGATTTTGATTTCTGCGGAATCTTCCTGATATTTGGCCGAAATATCTGCTTCTTCCAAATCTTTACCGGCTCGTTTGTAGATGCCTTTATTTGAGATGCCGATAAAATAATTTTCATCGGCTTCGGCGAGAGCCTGCTGTAATGTACTCATAACAATATCCCCTCTTATAATTTCAGATTTTTAGGCTTGATTTCAAAATGCTGATATTTATAATTTGTCAGCATCATTTGCGCCTGATGTTTCTGATTCTCAATTGCATACTGAATAAATTTATCAATATTTCTTTTTGTGATAAAATTTCCGGAATCCAGAATTTTCTGAATGATTTCGCTATTTTCATTATCCATTAGCCAGCGGAACATTTTCGGAAAATTCTTCTTGATATATTCAGAAACGCTGTCAGAATCCACATCAAGCAGGAACATCTGAAAAATCAGATAATACTTGACTTCGGAATCTATTCTGACAGAATAATTTCTTTCCAGAATGATTTCATTCATTTTGAAATCCGGAATATTTTTCGTATTTTCCGGCTGATAGAACAGTTTGCCGTCAACAAGTGTCATGGGGATGCGTTTCATATTACGGCATCCTAAAAATGCAATATAGCCAAGTGTTTTGACACTTTTGGGAATTGTAATATCTGTCAGGCTTTCACAGTGTGCAAATGCCAGTTCTTTAATTGTCACAAGCCCTTCCTGAAGGCTGACACTAGCTAAATTTTTACAGTTTTCAAAACTCTCTTTCCCGATACTTATGACACTTTTCGGAATCGTGATGCTTTTCAGGCTGATACAGGAAAAAAATGCAGTATCTCCGATGCTTGTTACACTTTCCGGAATGGTGATGTCAGTTAAGTTCAGGCATCTCCGAAAGGCATTGTCAGCAATCTCTGCTACACTTTTCGGAATCACAGCACGAGTCAGGCTTTCACAATCCCGAAACGCATCCTTTCCGATAACCGTCACGCCGTCGGGAATGATAACTTCTCCGCTATTGCCGTGATACTTGATTAAAATATTATCCTTGATTTCAAAATCTTCTAAGTTCATAGTTATCATAAATGAAGTTTCTCCCCTATATTCTTGAATTCAAAATGCTGATATTTGTAATCCGTCAGCAGGATTTGCGCCTGATGGTTCTGATGTTCAATTGTATACTGAATCAGTTTATCAATGGTTCTTTTGGTGACAACTTGTTCGGAATTCAGAATTTTTTCCAGAGCCGGAAGTGTTTCTTCCTCCAGCATAAACGGAAATAATTTCATAAAATTTTTCTTCATATATGGAAAAAGCCCGTCATCATCAAAACCGAAAGCGTACAATTCCACGACAAACAGATATTTATCCCCTATATTTTTGAAATAATCTTTTTGAATCATAAAATTCAGTTTTTCATCTTCTCGCCCATGAACCCGAAAAGTTTTTCCGTCCGGAAAACGAAGAAATATCTTTGTAAAATAATCACAAAGGCAACTGCCGATTTCTTTCAGAGTACAGGGAAATGTCAGGTTTTTCAGTCCTGTACATCTTGAAAATGCATAATGTCCTATGCTTTCCATACTATCCGGAATCTGCACATTTATCAGGTTTGTACAGCCGGAAAATGCCATATTTCCGATACTTGTCACACCTTCGGAAATTATGACACCTGTCAGTCTTTTGCAGTTCAGGAACGCTTCGTTTCCGATAACCGTCACGCCGTCTGGAATGATAACTTTTCCGCCGTTGAGTCCTTGCCATGATGCAGG
>JAFRMZ010000205.1 GCA_017430465.1 Oscillospiraceae bacterium | reverse complement strand
GTGAAAATTTTTAAAGCTTCTGAAAGAAAAATCCACCCATACCCATGCCTGTCCGTCCGCCTGTTCCGCTGAATGATGCATATAAAAAGATTTTTTTCAGCATTTCCTGTTCTCCTGCATCTGAAGGAAGCACAATGTCTGCATGTCCCGTCAGCCCCGGCAGATGAATTCCGCTGACATTATAATCATACTGCCGGAACTGCCATTCTCCAAACTGACAGCGATAAAACGCTCTCCGGAATATATCAAAATCAATCTGTTCGCCCTCAAATTCATTCATCCGACGAATCACCGAAAGAAAATGCATTGTCACATCCGGAAAACCGGTTTCTTTTCCTGCCGTCTTGAAAACCGAAGGTGTTAAAAATAAAAGCCGGTATCTTCTTCCGGAAGTCTTTGCAAGCAGTTCTTTCAGGGATGTGCTGAACACTTCCCCTCTTTCAATGATTTCTGCTTTTCCTGCTCCCTTAATGATGAGAGAATTCAGCTTTGAAGCCGTTTCCGGCATCACATCACAGCTTTCATGCAGAGAAGAAATCCTTGTATGAACAGTATTATAATTATCTGCCGGAATACAGTAAATTGAAAAGGCATGATATTTCTGTTCATGCAGTTTTTTAGCATCCTGTTCAGGAATCAAATACATAAATGCACCATGCACTTTCACAGCAATTTCAGAATACACTTTTTCAATTTTTGGAATCTTCATCGTAAAATCATATTGTTTCAGCATAACAGTTTTCTCTCCTTGTTATGAATTTTCTGTCTTCTCTATTATATCATAAAAATGGTTCGATTTCAAGCTTTCAGAGCAATTTTTCCATCCAAATGGGAAAAGCTGACACTATAAAAGTCTTGAATTTTGCCCACCAATTATATAAGAATTCTTAACTCGCTCAAAAGTTAGGAGGTGCATTCACAAACGAAAGCCATATCTATCGTCTGTGAATGTGATTTTCAGATAATTCTTTCTAAGCTCCTCAGTCACTCCTTATCAGCAAAGTAGCAACACAACGAAAGAGTAATTTCTCAAAAAAACTGAAAATATGGAAGCGTCCGGCAAGAGCATCTGCGACCATTTTTTAAATTCCTCACGCTTGGCTGTGGAACAGCCGCTTAAACCCTCGTCAGCGTATAATTCCCAGTCATCGTGTTTCTGAATGTAGTCCGTATAATAGCTGACCTGTGCTTCCTGACTGAGTGTATAAATTCTTTTGTCTTCTTTATGATTCATCATAATCAGGATACTGTTCAGAAGCTGTACCAACAGAACGGATAATGTAGATATTATCTGTTTTCGTTTCTCTGAGAACCTTACATTGAAATGTCCATTCATCACCAAAATCAAACAAACAGATGAATTTCTTATTTGGAGAGCAATTCAGCCTGTCATTCTTCTTACAATTGCAGTGCCGTTTTCTTTCAGCCACTGATTCCACTTGTCATATTCAGGATAAACACGATAAATTTCTTCATAAAATTTTTCTGAGTGATTCCATATTCTGTCACTCCGGATTAGTTTTACCGAAGTGGAGATACCTTTCACATTTAGAATGTTACTAGGATACCGTACTTCTGTTAATTTCCGCATGATGTTAGTCGATTATGATTCAAGGATTTCTGTAATTTCCTAAATGGGCATATCTTTTGGGGCTTTTACATTCAATTTTCCCTCTTTTAATGTAACCCCTATTGTTTTTCGGTTGGCACGCTGTAATACTACTGGAATTTCAAGTCCTCTTATCTGCAAATTCTTTATATGCATACTCCTTTCATATTTTATGTTAATTTTTTCAGGAGCTCATCATTGTTGATGGATTTCCACACTTCATAGCCGTTTACTGACCTGCCACATAAAAATGCAGCAGCGGTACTTGGACTGGTGAATTCAATATCAGACAGCAGCACATTGTCCGCAATTTTCCCTGCATCTGTCAAAAGCTGTCTCTTTTTTTGAATTGCTTCTGAATTTTTAAAGTTTTCAGATACTTTGGGTGAAATTTTTGAACCTGCCTTCAAAATTGTGATTCGTTTTGCATCATCACGGATTTCTGCTGTTCCGTCAATGTCACCTTTTCGGCTTCTGTAATAGTAAAGCTGTGAATCAGGTGTTACAGGTGGAACAGGTACATCCTGCGGCGTTGCTGTTATTTCTGGCTGTTTCGGGAATATTGACGGAAACAGAGAAATGAAGTGTATGATATCTTCCACATACTGATTGCAGGCTATGATACTCCCAACATTCAGATTATAATGGATACTGCGATAATCAGCATTGCAGTTTTTCTGAGATGGTGTGGAGGTAGCACAATGAGCGAAATGCTTATGCACATATTCACACATTGCATTTTCAAGGAACAGAAATTCATTTGCACTCATATTGATTCCAGAGCAAGGAAATGCAAGGACGGTATGCCAGTCCTTATCAATTGAACCGCTGTGTGTATTCATGATTCGCTTACCAATCACATCCAGTCCACTCTGTCCCACATAGACTGTATCAGTTCCAATCAGCAAAAAATAGATATTTAAGCGTTTTCGCCTGTTCCATTACTTGACTGAAAACTTCCGGATTATACTAAAATGAATATTTATTCAAGTTTCAGCCACTTGGCAACTCAATACATACTGAATATCATTTTCTTCACACCATTCTATGGCTTTCCATATTACGCATCGTCAAGGTCATAGAGAAATCTGAATTTTCCATAACCGGAATGGATAACGTCCTTATTGACAATATACCGTTCTGTATCTGATGGCTTTTCCTCGCTATAAATCTCGTTTACCTCTTTTCATATTGCCAAAGTACTATCAATGCGGTAGTCATCATCTCTCAGCGGAATCACATCATCATTCAATACAGTAAGCAAAGCCTTTTTAACTGACTGATGATATTTAAATTTAGACATTCCCTCATGTTTAGCGGAATAGTTGTCAAAATTAGCGGTCTTTTTCAGATTGTTAAGTCCGGGCAATTCAAAGTCTCCTATCTGATAGCGGTCTGCTGCATAGGAAACGGCTTCAAACGATACACACCATTCTTCAGCAAAGGCAGAAAGAACACTGTCAATGGCTTCTTTTCTCATTTCGCTCAATACATAAGATACTCGTCTGTCCTTAAACTCATCAGGACTATTCTGTACTTTTTCCCATAATTGCTGCATAAGTGTACCAAGTTTCGGATTGGATGACAGCAATTCTTCAATGTATTTTGTAATTTCAAGCACAAGATTCTGATAGTGCTGTTCCTGTCGTTCCTCATCAGTAGCAGATACAATCGACTGAATCAAACTGACAATATAATCATAGTCGATTTTCTCTTTGCTGTATGCGTTCCGTTCATATTCGAGGTCGATTTCCGGAAGTGCATCAGAATTATCAGAATCAGTTCTGTATTTATCTCTGATATTCAAATACCATGCAGCATATTTGTCATATTCTTCCTGCGTGATACCATAAGAGTCAGGGGCGTTCTCAGTGTATTTGATAAAGGCTTTCAAGCTGGAATAAATTTTATCAAACTCCTGGAATGCCTTTGCAAAACGGAGCTGTCCCTCTTTGCTGAGTTCTGCAATGACATCAGGTGTCTTTGCAGTCGTACGCAGATAGGCAAGAGCTTTTGTAAATTCAGCATATACAGTATCCCAATCGGGAGCGAGTGCAGATGCCTTGCCTCCTGCGGAATAAAGAATCAGTGCTTTATCAACGGCTTTTTTGAAGGTGTGCGGTGATTGAAATGTTACAATCTGACCACAGGTCTTGCTTTTATCAAAGAGACGATTTGTTCTTGAAAATGCCTGTATCATGTCATGTGGGTGCATTGGCTGTCTGTCCATAAAGACAGTTGACAGACACGGCGCATCAAATCCAGTCAATAATCTGTTCACTACGATGACTAGGTCAAGCTGTTCATCACGGCTCTTGAATTTTGATTTCTTTCTTGCTAAACGGTCATTTAGATTGGTATTATAGCCCCTGATTTCGCCAATTCCGAAAGAAGTGCCGAACATTGCATTATAATCAGCAAGCGATTCTTTCATTTTCGGAACATTGACATCTGTGCTTTCATTATCCTCATCGCTCGAAACAGAATAAGTAATTGCAAATTTTGGAAAATCCGGCAGAACCCGCCTTGTTTCTTCACTGATTGTAACAGAAGTTTCACCTTTTACG
Source organism: Oscillospiraceae bacterium (assembly GCA_017430465.1). Taxonomy (GTDB): domain Bacteria; phylum Bacillota; class Clostridia; order Oscillospirales; family Ruminococcaceae; genus UBA3855. The sequence goes on along the minus strand of JAFRMZ010000205.1, from coordinate 5,983 downwards.
ACACGTTTCAGCAGGTCATAATATGCCTGCGCCCGTTCAATTGAATCAACTGTCAGTATTGCTTCATAGGTCTTTCCCCTGCCGTTCTTGAAACCTAACTTTTCCTGTGATTTGTTGAGAATCGTATCAAGGACTTGAAGCATATGTTTTTCTTTTTCATAAACATCCAAATCTTCGTTGCTGTCATCGTCTTTCAGATTTTGTGCGCCAAGATGCTCCGTCTGAAAGCCTAATACTGCTTCATCACGGATAGCCTCTTTGATAGTATACTTATGCAGGCAAGCTCCATATAGTTCATCTGTTGTTCTCGGAAGGTCACCCTTTTTGGAATATGCATTTTCTCCAAAACGTGGCGTTCCTGTAAAACCGTACCAGAGAGAATTCACGAAAAACTGTGATAATAATCTTTGTGTTTCCGGTGTAACTGCCCTGTGGCATTCGTCCACGATAAACGCTACTCGCAGATTTTTAATGCGGTTATATGCCGGCGTTCCCTCTTTGATGCGTTTTTTGATTGCAATTGACAATTTTTGTATCGTGGTGACGATTACTTGCTGATTCTGATTTTTCAGCTTGTTGATTAAATCCTTTACATTGTCTGTTTCATCGACATCAATAATATCATTATTTGCATAAGACTGAAATGCCTGTGTTGTCTGCGTGTCAAGGTCTTTCCGGTCAATCAGGAAAATTGTCTTTTCAATGCTCGGTATGTCAATCAGCAGATTCCTTGCCGCCTTGTAGCTTGTCATGGTCTTGCCTGAACCTGTTGTGTGCCAGATATAGCCCGATTTTCCTTGCCTTGATGCCGTTCTGACTGCTTCAATGGCATGTATCTGATACGGACGGAGCAGGAGAATCCGCCTTGCTTCTTGGTCGAGTACGACGTACTTCATCACCATTTGATGGGCTTCGGGGATTTTCAGCACACTTTCCGCAAATTTCAGATAATCCGTAACAGGTTCATTGTTGAAATCCTCCCAGCCGGATAAAAATTTTTCATTCAATTCTTCTTCACTTGCGGCGGCGAAATACTTCGTATCCACGGCATTCGAGACTACAAACATCTGAACAGCTGAGAAAATGCCTGTGAATTTCCCCTCACGAATGTATTTTCTTATCTGCCGGAATCCGTCAAGATAGGAGTGCTGACGGTTTTTCAGTTCAATATGAATCAGCGGAATGCCATTGATTAACAAAGACACATCAAAACGGCGGTTCTGGCTGTGAATGTCCTCCTCGTTCTTTAATGCCCTGTACTGGTTGATAACTTCATAAACGCTTGCACCGCCTGCAATGTCGTCACGTTTGAGGACAGTCAGCTGAACCCTTTCCGTGTCCCTCTGCACATAGATGTGTGCAATGCCGTTTTCTCCGGAAATCCATTTTGCGGCATCGTAGAAAGTCGAAAAAGAAAGCTGGTTCTTGACCTGTTCAAATTCCTTATCGGTGAGTGGTTTGCCGTCAAGGGCTTCCTTGTTGCCACGTTCCAAAATCAAGCGGAGATTCGCCCATAAATCCGCTTCAGTGCGGAGGTCGGGGCGGTATGTCCACTGACTTTTTCCCTTGGTAAGCTGTTCAATCAGCTTGTTTTCTATTGTTTTTTCTAATTCTGCCATAGGGATTCACCTCAGATTGTTAATATCAAAAGCCGTATAACCCTCATAGTAATAACTGGTATCAATGCCTTTCATGTATACTTCTCTGTCTTTTATCTTATCAGTGAGGGCATTTTTCAGCAGTACGCTGATTTCTGTAGAGCGTATCGGGCTTCTTTCCATAGCAAGCAGATAATCTTCTTTGTCGATTAAACTCCAGTCAACAATTTTTTGCAGTTCGGTTTTGAAAATGTGGTCAAGCCATATTCTTGTTGCTCTGCCGTTTCCCTCACGGAATGGGTGGCAGATATTCATTTCAACATATTTTAAAACAATTTCGTCAAAAGTCGTTTGCTTCATCTGTTCGACTGTTTTCAAGGACTGTTCCAGATACATCACTGGGGCAAAACGGAAACTGCCCTTTGCGATATTTACGGTGCGAATCTGTCCGGCAAAGTAATAAATATCTTCAAAAAGCGTTTTATGGATAAACAGGAGCGTGTCAAGCGTACCCGATTTTTTGGGAGCAAGCATATCCTGTTCAAAAAGTGCAATAGCCTTCTGTTTGGAAATGCGTTCTTCTTCTCTTGCAAGTTCCGCAGAACTTTTTGCATTGATTTTATTTTCAAGCATAATTTCACCTCACACAAACATTTTCTGCAACAGGGCTTTTTTCATTTTTTGGAGCGTTTCTAACTTACGCTGATGAAGGGTGATAAGGTTATCAAGGCGGTGAAAAAAGTCTGCAATCTGGCATTGTTCCTCGTAATTCGGGAACAATACGCCGCCTTTAAGTGCGTTTTCATCTGTAACCTTCATATCGTGTTTTGCACCTATATTTACAAGTGGTTTTAGGTACATATTCAACCGATCATCGAGATCAAAATAGCATTCAATAAAATCTGCATTTGCTGTTCCTTGAATCGTTTTATATACCGCATACAAGGTTGATACAATGCCCGATTTTCCTTTGTTTGCTTTGATTATGCCGTAAGGGTTCGCCCTCAGAGGTGACTTTGTATATACTACATCGCCTGTTTCAACGACACCATAATTTGAAACAGATGCACCCGCAAAACTTCTACCCTGAAATTCTATCTGATTAACTACTCCGACTTCACCTGAAACAGACAAAACATCTGTCTTATCGTACTTATCCTCGGTGTTCTTTTTTGTCGATACAGTAAGGTATTCATTCAGCTTACGCTGTTCCCAATCGTCAGTAAATCCGTCAAATCTGATTTTTGGTGTATTGCTCATAAAATGCCCCCCAGTACTTTCATCAGTTCAGCAAGCTCATTTTTCGTAGCATCATCACCGGCGGAAAGTTCGCCCATCTGTGCGATAAAGTCGGCTGATGCTGTGTCCATTTCAGCCGAAATCTCCGAAAATTCGCTTGCAAGGTCATTCAGACTGATTTGTTCTTCCTGCTCAAATGTATCAACATAGCGAGGAATATTCAAATTATAGTCATTCGCCTTGATTTCCTCATAGCTTGCAAGATGTGCCTCTTTCTCCACGTCTTTCCGGTTCGTGTAAAGTTCGATAATATGGTCGATATTCTCCGCACTCATGGAGTTTTGTTTTTTGCCCTTGACAAACTGCTGTGAAGCATCAATAAAGAGAATATCTCGCCCGTCACGGTTCTTTTTCAGTGCGATGATAGTCGTCGGGATAGAAGTGTTATAGAACAGATTCGCCGGAAGTCCAATCACCGCATAAATTGCACCGCTGTCAATGAGTTTCTGTCTGATTTTGCCCTCAGCCGCCCCACGGAACAGAACACCATGAGGGAGAATAATCGCCATTGTGCCGGTATTTTTCAGATGATAGAAGCCGTGCAGTAAGAAAGCGTAATCTGCTTTTGATTTCGGTGCAAGTACCCCATAATCAGAAAAACGGCTGTCATTCAGAAAGCCCTGAGATGCTGACCATTTCGCAGAGTACGGAGGATTCATCAGCACCATGTCAAAATCAGTTTCTTCTTCTGTAGGCCAGTCCGCATCGAGCGTATCGGCATTGTGGAGAATTTGATTTTCAGGGTCAACATTGTGCAGGAACATATTCATTCGTGCAAGATTATAAGTAGTAGTGTTGAGTTCCTGACCGAAATAGCGGATATAATCGGGCTTATGTGAAAACTTTCTTGCATTCAGAAGCAGAGAACCCGAACCCATAGCGGCATCATAAACTAAAAGCCCCTGTTTGTCCTCCTGTCCCTGAATCGCAATGCGAGCGAGAATTTGAGAAACGGCTTTCGGAGTATAAAATTCTCCGGCTTTTTTTCCTGTTTCACTTGCGAACTGTTCGATAAGATATTCATAAGCATCGCCGAGAACATCGCCCTCATGGTTTAAGAGGTCAGCTTCATTGATTTTCTTGACGACTTCTGAAACGGTAACAGACTGTTTCTGTTCGCCTGCGCCGAGTCTTGTGGAATATAAATCAACATCAGCGAACAGATTCGCAAAGATAGGGTCTGACTGTTCCACATGATTGAATGCTTTTTTCAAATCCTCACGCTGAAAAGCGTTGTTATTTGCGGCTTCTGCGAGTTTGGTATAAGTCAGTTCCGGTTCAATTGTGTAGTGATAGCTTTCCTTGATGTCCTGTAAAAGTTCCTCTGCATCTTCGGTAGTGTAGGCTTTTTCGTATGTTTTCTGTGCTTCTGTCATGCTTTTAGGCTTTTTATTGTAAAGCAGGTCATAAACGTGTGTCAGGAAAGTATCAGAAAGATATTTATAAAACACGATACCAAGCAGATAATTTTTATATTCATTAGCATCCATTTTGCCACGCAGAATATCTGCACCAGCCCAGAGAACGCTTAAAAGGTCTTTACTGTTTTCGTTTGTAGCCATTATGGTTTCCTCCTGTATTTACATTATAATCAGTATACCACAATTTTCCGAAAATTGCAATATACGATTTACATTTGTATGTGTTCAAAAAACATTGGTTAATCGCAGGAGCAGTCACCGCAGTCACACCCGTTACAGCATTCTGAGCAATCACAGACACCATTTCCATTACAGTCGCAGCAATCGCAGAGACCGTCTGCATTATTATCGCATCCATTAGCACAGCAGACTTCTAAACAATCATCGCAGTTACCGCAGTCACAGCAGTGATTTTTCTCTTTGTGGTTGTCTTTTTCAGGAGAATTTTTAACGGTGTTTTCTATAGAAGTGCCAGTATTTTTACTTTCTTCTTCTATGTGTTCCATACTAAATTCAAAAAACAAATTTCTTCTTAAAGTTTGCAGCATGATTTTTTCTCCTTTTTCTTGTGATAGCGCATATGTATAATACGCTTGATTGTGTTGGGCATTCCGAACGCAGCAACATTCAGCAGAATTGTTTTCTGATAGCTGTCCGGAAGGCACTGGAAGCATTTTTTCAGTTCTTTCTGCATATAATCCATGATTTTGGAAATATCCGGCAAAAAGTCATAATCTTTATGATAATTTGGCATAAAGCAAATTGGATTGACAGATTTCTTTTTGATGTCTTTCGGATAATCATCCACAGCATCAGAAAGATAAATCCATCTGCCCATAATAAATCCGATTTTATAGAACAGTTCTTTCTGGGCATCATCCGGACAGAATTCATAGCAGACTGTTCCATACAAATCTCCCATCATATTGCAAAGTTTGTCAAAATCCCCAATTTTCGCACTTTTTTCTGCTGTATTGAAATCAGAAAGAATTGTCTCTGTCTTGTCAATCACAGACTGATATTCTGAAAACAATGCTTTGATTTTTTTATTTTTACGAAAAGAATACAATTGTTGTTTCCGGAAGAAACACATCAGCTTGGAATCATTTATATCATCCAGAAGTTTGATATAAACCCCATAGGCATTCAGAAAAGAACAGAAGTTCCAAGCAGTTTCAGAAATAGAGACAACTCCTCTTTTCTGGAAAGGATGCAGGGGACATTTGACAGAGATTTCTTTTTTATCCTTATAGAGCAAATCAAACAAATGTAAAAAAATTGTAACATCAAAACTGACAAATATTCGGAATCCAAGACCAATATGATAGCCTAACCCTCCGCATAATGCACAATAATATCTTTTTTCATGGATGATATCTTTGAGTTTCAGCTCCATCTTGTAAATTTTAAGATACCCAAACATAAAAATTTCCTTTCAACTGTTTTTTCAATTTTGTGTTGCGTTTTGTAACGGTGATATGCTTGACAGAATAGGCAATGGCTTTTTTCGTGCCAACAAAAACAAGCATTCTCTTTGCTCTGGTGATTCTGGTATAAATTAAATTTCGCTGTAGCATGATGAGAGCTTGTATTCATAGGCGTTTTACAGCAATTCCACTTTAGATTAACAATAACCACATTCAGAAAACCAGTGCTGAATATTCT
>JAFRMZ010000204.1 GCA_017430465.1 Oscillospiraceae bacterium | reverse complement strand
CAAAGGCGGACGTGATAGGCATACAAGACCTGCTTGAAAATGCCGGCATCAAGCCCGAAAAAGACATGCCTCTGACAATTCAGCTTTCTGTGACAGTGCAGTAATTTCTGCCCGGAAAGCGATATTTTTCAGGGACTTCCATTTTTTTCAGTTCGTGATGTATCCTGAATCGTAAAAGCATATTATATACCCCGAAATTTCCGTTTTCCTTTTGAACGGTATAACCGGAATCTAAAAGCTCATCACCGTCATTTCCAAGAATAAAAATTACAAACATTTCCGGATGTTCCCGAACACTGGCGATATATTTTACTTTTTCCTTTTTGAGTACAATTTCACAAGCCTGTTCAAGCGTAATCATCAAAATAACTCCTTTTTGAGATAGACGGAATCTTCTTCTGTAATTTTCCGGATAACTCTGCACGGATTTCCGGCGGCGAATACCCCAGCCGGAATATCTCTTGTCACGATGCTCCCTGCCCCGATAACAGAACCTTCCCCTATTGTCACCCCTCCGCAGATAGTCACACCGCTTGCAAACCAGCAGTTGTCTCCTATCGTGATGGGCTTTGCATATTCAATATCATATAAATCGCCGTTCTCACGATATTTCATATTTCTTTCAGAATATAAAAGTGAATGCAGGGGTGTTGCTATTGTGCAGTTAGGGCCAAAGAAAACATCATCCCCGATTCTGACCGGACAGCAGTCCAGTACTGTAAAATTAAAATTCGCAAAACATCTGTCTCCAAACCATGTAAACTGCCCGTAATCGAACTGAATTGGCCCTTGCAGATATAATTCCTTTCCGGCATGTGGAATTAATTCTTTCAGAATTTCTTTCCGGATTTCGGTTTCATCCTCGAACGTATCATTATATTTTTTAGAGAGAATATGCGCCTTTTTGCGCATTTCGGTTAATTCTTCGCCGGAAGCATCATAAAGCTTTCCGGCGAGCATTTTTTCTTTTTCGGTCATGAAAAAACTCCTTTCAGAATCAGAAAACACTCCGGAAGAATCCGGAGTGTCATAAATTTTTACTGCTGATTCATGGTATACTTGATATGTTCGATAGCTGCCTGAGCATAATCGTTAACCTTTTCGGAGCTGTTGGCATCCAGTGCTTTCTGATACCATTCCAGAGCCTTTTCAGGCTGGGCACGCATTCCGCCGCTGCCGTTCAGATAAATTTCACCAATTGCAAGCTGAGACAGCACCAGACCCTTGTTAGAGGCTTCTGTATGCCATGCGATAGCTCTGTCAGGATTCTGCGGGAACGGATATGTGCCGTTCTTATAGCTGTCAGCCACTTGGAACATCACATGCAGAAGCACTTCTCTTTCTTTCTGTTCAAGGGTATCAATCTGCCCCTTGATTTCACGCAGGAAACTGAGCATACTAATCATATAATTCTTTGTTCTGGGCTTGCCGAGGAATGTCCAGCTTCCCATTTCATCCATTTCAGAGACGGTGAAAATCGCATAGTCTACCAAATCATCAAGATTATCACGGGCAGGAGCAGGGGCAGGCTTTGCCGGAGCAGGCTGTTCGGGAGCAACAGCAGCCGGAGCAGGTGCAGTGACATCTTCTGCCGGTGCAGGAGCAGTCGGCGCAGGAGCTTCTTCCGGAGCAGGTTTCGGCGCATTTGCCTTTTCGGTAGCATGAGCCTTTTCCATACGTTCATAAACGAGATTATCCTTTGCATTAGTAATCTGATTCATGAGTTCTCTGTAACGTGCCTGTCTTCTTTCGTCACCGAGGAAGCTTGCACGGCGTTCCTGCATCAGGATATAATCCAGCATGTGGATGCATCTTTCCATTGGTTCGATAGCTTCCATTTTAGGTGCCATATAGGCAATTTTTTCGGCGATAATCGAATACAGGAACATAGATTTCTCCATGTGTCTGTTATGTTCTTCGGATGTACCGAGTCTGCCCTGACGATATTCTTCGTCAGCGAGTTCCTTGAGCTTATCCACACCCATTTTATCTGTGCCTTTGCGCCACTGATGTGCGCCGCAGTTCTTGCAGCTTACCTGATTGTTTGCCAGTCGCGCACCGCAGTTGTAACAAACTTTCTGTGCCATATTGTAACTCCTTTACTACAGATGCATAAAATTTCAGATGCATCCTCAAAATTTATTAAGAATATTATAACACAGGTACAGAAAAATTGCAATGCCTTCCGATGATTTTGTCATTTGTCACTAAAATCATAATTAAAATTTCGGCATTATCTACAAAAAAATCTGCTTTCCTGCTGACAGCAGAAAAGCAGAGGATAGTTTATTTCGTCAGGCTGGTGATGAGCTTGACAATATATTTCATCAGCGTGAGAGATTCTTCTGAATCAGGCTTGCCGTTGCCGTTGAAATCAATGGCTTTGATTTGTGCTTCGGTAAGTTCTTCCTTACCGAGAATCGCCTTATTGATGGTGATAACATCCAGAATATTAATTTCGCCGTCACCGGAGACATCGCCGAGCAGAATTGCTTCTGATTCTGATGTTTCCGGAGCAGAACTGATGAAGGCAAAATTCCGTTCATATTTTTCGGCATAAGCCTGAGCGGTTGAGCCTTCGTAACCATAGATTGTGCCGTTGAAAGAATAAAATTCAATACGGCTGTCATAAGTGTTGCTGAATGTATTTTTAGCATCAAAAATTTCGCAGTCCGGATTTTGGATGATAACAGTATCTAAAGCTGAACAGCAGGAAAAAGCTTCTTCTTCGATGCTGGTCACACTGGCCGGAATCTCCGCGGAAGTCAAGGCAGTACAATCCGCAAATGTTCCGCTTTGGATAACAGTCACGCCCTCCGGAATTTTCACAGAACGCAGACTGGAACATGAACGAAAGGCTTCTGTTCCGATATTCAGAACACTGTCAGGAATGTTTGCAGATGTCAGCTCATGACAGCCGCAAAATGCAGAAAATTTGATATTAGTCACACTGTCAGGAATCGTCACCGAAACCAAACCGGTACAATCATAGAACAAGCTATTTTCGATACTGGTCAGGCCGTTCGGAAGTGTTGCAGAAGTCAGGCTTATACAGTGCGCAAATACCGCCTGCCCGATACTGGTCACACTGTCGGGAATTTCGGCGGAAGTCAGGCTCTCACAAGTATTAAACGCATAATCCGCAATACTGAGCAGACTGTCGGGAAGTTCCGCAGAAATCAGACTTTCACAATACCAGAATGCGCCTGTCTGAATTGCGGTAACTGTATCGGGAATTGTTACAGAAATCAAATTCTTACAATGAATAAATGCATATTTTCCGATACTGGTAACACCGTTTTCAATAATGACGTTTTTAATATCTGCCCTGTTAGCATACCAAGGAACATAATCCGAACTTTTCCAGTCTTTCATTTTTCCTGTTCCGGAAATTGTGAGAGTTCCTTCCTCATCCAGCACCCATTTCAAATTAGTTCCGCATGTTCCGGATTCTTCCGCATCAGCCAGAATGGAACTATTTTCCTGAATCGGAAGTACGGGCATGACTGCCCACATCATGCAGAAAGCAGAAGTCACTGCTAAAAATTTTCTCAATTTCATAAAATTCTCCCCTTAAAGAAAAAAGCCCTGCCGAAACAGGGCTTTTTTTATCAAAAAATTACTTGTTCAGATTGGATTCAATCTTATCCAGAACATCTCTGAGAGCCTGCGGAACACGGCCGCCCTTTGCAGCGATGTCTTCATCATAGTATCTGCGCATTTCAGCGATTTCCTTCTTCCAGAGGTCAGCATCTACATCAAGAAGCTTGTCCATGATTTCGGGAGTTACTTCGTCTTCAATGCCTTCTACGTTGATGTCGCCCTTCTTAGGCAGATAGCCGATAGCAGTTTCGTCAGCATCTACAGCGTCTTCACATCTCTTGATAATCCAGTCGAGAACACGCATGTTATCGCCGAAGCCCGGCCAGATGAAGTTGCCGTTTTCGTCCTGCTTGAACCAGTTAACGTTGAAGATTTTCGGAGCTTTGTCGCCGAGGATTTCGCCCATTTCGAGCCAGTGTGCCCAGTAGTCGCCTACATTGTAGCCAATGAAAGGCTTCATAGCCATCGGGTCATGACGGAGCACGCCGACTGCACCTGTTGCAGCAGCAGTTGTTTCGGAAGAAACAGCAGAGCCCATGTAAGTACCATGTGTCCAGTCAAAGGACTGATATACCAGCGGAGTAGTAGATGCACGTCTGCCGCCGAATACGATTGCAGAAATCGGCACACCATCAGGATTATTGAATTCCGGAGACAGGCAGGGGCAGTTTTCAGCCGGAGCTGTAAATCTGGAGTTCGGATGAGCCAGAGTCTTCTTCTTGCCGGTTTTTTCGTCAACTTCGTTAGTATATTCTACGCCGTTCACCTTTTTGCCGGTCCATTCAGTAGCATTGACAGGAGCATCCTTTGTGAGTTTTTCCCACCAAACAGTATTATCATCATTGTTCAGGGCAACGTTTGTAAAGATTGCGTTCTTTTTGGTAGCTGCCAGAGCATTGTAGTTAGACTTTTCGTTAGTACCCGGAGCAACGCCGAAGAAGCCGTTTTCGGGGTTGATAGCGTACAGTCTGCCGTCCTTGCCGGGCTTGAGCCATGCAATATCATCACCGACTGTAAATACTTTATATCCCTTCTTAGTATACACTTCCGGCGGAATCAGCATAGCCAGATTGGTCTTACCACAAGCAGACGGGAAGGCAGCGCAAACATATTTTGTTTCGCCGTCCGGCTTCTGAACGCCCAGAATGAGCATGTGTTCAGCCATCCAGCCTTCATTCTTGCCCTGGAAGGATGCAATACGCAGAGCGAAGCATTTCTTGGACAGAATTACATTTCCGCCGTAAGCAGAGTTGATAGACCAGATTGTATTATCTTCAGGGAACTGAACGATATAACGCTTTTCAGGGTCAACATCAGCCTTGGAGTGCAGGCCTCTTACGAAATCGTTGGAATCGCCGAGCTTATCAAAAGCGGCTTTGCCCATTCTGGTCATAATATTCATATTCAGAACAACATAGATAGAGTCTGTCAGTTCCACGCCGACTTTAGAAATCGGAGAAGTAACAGGACCCATGCTGTAGGGAATGACATACATAGTCTGACCTTTCATAGCACCGTCATACATAGGAGTCAGTTTTGCATACATTTCCTTGGGGTCCATCCAGTTATTGGTAGGGCCTGCATCTTCCTTTGTTTTAGTGCAGATGAAAGTTCTGTCTTCCACACGGGCAACGTCATTCACAGCAGTTCTGTGATAGAGACAGCCGGGGAGCTTTTCTTCGTTCAGGTGCCACATTTTATTGGGGTCGCCGTCCGGGAGAGAAGTTACTTCTTCAATCAGTTTGTCGAGCTGTTCTTTAGAGCCGTCAATCCATACAACCTTATCAGGTTTGCACAGGTCAACCATTTCCTGTACCCAGTCCAGAACTTTCTGGTTTGTGGTCAGTGCGCCTTCTAATGCCATAATAAAAAACCTCCTTGAATATAACCTGTATTTCTGTGAAATACAGTTGTCATTTTCCTGACATTCTTATTTTAGCATAAACCGAAAAATTTGTCAATAGTTTGTTGCCCATTACACAAAAAATACACGAAATTTTCAGAAACAGGGTAAAAATAAAAAATCTGTGTAAAAAAGTCCGGCAGATACCGGACTTTTTATCTGAATGATTTAAAAAACTTAAGCTTCTTTTTCCACCCATGCCAGCAGAAGACTGCCGTCACCGTAATGTGTAGTTGTACTGCATCCACACCGCATCGTTACAACGTTATCGAAATCCGACACTTGTTTGACTTCTTTCCGGCAGTCTTCCAGAACGTAATTTGAAACGCCGGTATGCCCCAGATAGAAATGGCTTCTGTCCAGACCTCTTGCATCTTTCAAAATATCGTCAATAAACTTGACAGCGGCTTTTTCAAGATTGCTGGAATAATTTTTCTTGACATAAAAATAACCGTCTTCTATTGAAACTGACGGAATGCGTCCGAGCATGGAAAGCAATGCATTTTTTCCAAGGCTGATTTGACCGCTGGTATGTACATATTTCACATTACCAATTAATACATGCATTTTAACTCTGTTTGCAAGATTGGTGCAGTATTCCACAATTTCTTCTGAACGGCGACCTTCTTCGGCCATCTGAGCAGCTTTCATAATAATCGGCATTCCTCCGATAGAATAAGCCTTGCTGTCGATGATATGAATTTTATTAAAACTTTCCGCAGCAGACTGGGCATATTCAAACGCTGAAGATAATTTAGAAGAAGTAGAAATATGAATTACAGTGTAGCCCATGTGTGCAAATTTTGTAAAGAAACGGAAAATATCCTGTACTGTCGGGGGGGCAGTAACTGCAAGGTCATTTTCCTGATTAAAATATTCGATAATTTCATCAGGTTCTATACTGCCGTCATCAAGAGTTTCGTTGACACCAAGTTTAATAATGACAGGTAATTTTTTAATACCATATTTCTTTACGACTTCAGGGTCTACATCAAGACCGCTGTCATAAGTCACTACAATTTTTTCTTCCACAGAAAATAGCTCCTCTCAAATCAAAAAATAAAACGCAGATAAATATAAATCTTATTTAAGTATAGCACACTTTTCATAATTTGTCAACTGTCCGTTCATTGTATGTTCACGACAAAAATATATATTTTTTTTGTAGAAGATATACAAAACTATTCAGACATAAAAAAGCAGAAAGCAAGACTTTCTGCGGTCAAAGCAGAAAGTCTTGTTTCTGAAAGTTCAGTCGCCAAAAGAGATGCCGAGGTCACGGGCGGTCTGTACTTCCTGACCTTTAGGTTCGACAAGCTTTTTCTTTCCGGCGATGTCAGCCAGTTTATTGGATGTGACTTGTCCGTTGACGTATGCAACAGTACGGCCGAATTTTTCTTCTGCGATAAGTTTGGCTGCATGAACACCGAACTGTGTGGCAAGCAGTCTGTCATACGCACTTGGCGAACCTCCTCTGAGCATGTGGCCGGGGACACAGACACGGGCTTCGATGCCGGTGTTTGCCTGAATCTGTGCGGCAATGCGTGCGGTATCATTGCCGTTTTCGGCATGATATTTCTCACGTTCTTTCTTTTTGAGTTTAGCAATTTCTGTATTATTGACACCTTCGGCAACGGCCAGAATGGAAAACGTCTTGCCTTTCTGGGCACGTCTGACAACAGCATCGCAGACTTTATCAATATCATAAGGAATTTCGGGAAGCAGAATAATATCTGCACCGCCGGCGATGCCTGCATAGAGTGTCAGCCAGCCGGCCTTATTGCCCATAATTTCGCAGACGATAATTCTGGAATGGCTTGCAGCAGTAGTATGCAGTCTGTCGAGTGCATCAGTGGCAATATCGACAGCCGTATGAAAACCGAATGTGACGTCTGTACCATAAAGGTCATTATCAATTGTCTTAGGCAGGCCGATAACATTCAGGCCGTGTTCTGCCAGCAGATGAGAGGTCTTGTGTGTACCGTTTCCGCCGAGGGTCAGCAGACAGTCAAGTTTCTGTTTCTTATAGGTATCAATCATGCTTTGTACTTTGTCGATGTTGTCTTCTCCGATGACAGTCATCATCTTGAAAGGCTGACGCTTTGTGCCGAGAATTGTACCGCCCTGCGTGAGAATTCCGGAAAATTCAGAAGGCTGCATATCTCTGCAAAGGCCGTGAATCAGTCCGTAATAGCCGTTGGAAATGCCGACAATCTGGACATTATCTTCTCCGAATCGTTCATAGCAGGCTTTGACTACGCCTCTGATAGTCGCATTCAGTCCGGGGCAGTCGCCTCCGCTGGTTAAAATGCCGATACGTTTTTTCATGTTGAGTTTCCTCCTTAAATTTAAATTTTATCATCATTGTAATGATTTACAATATTGCCGATATAAAGTATTGCATCACAGTTTCCCCACTCAGACAGAAGGATTAAATGTTTTCTGGAACTCCCGCAAGTTCTGCACTTAAAAAGCGATTGCATAGAACACCGAAAAGAAATGCATCACCGTTCCGGCGAGAACAAACAGATGCCAGACAGAATGAAAATATTTTACAGATTTTTTCTTGTAGAAATAAACCCCTCCGGAGTACATCAGTCCGCCGACAATCAGCATCATCAGGCTGAATGCCGGAAGCTGTTCATATAACGGCTTAATGGCGAATACAATCGCCCAGCCCATCACTACATAGCAGACTGTTGAAAATTTACTGAATTTTTCCAGATTAATCGAAGAAAGCGTGATTCCTATTGCTGCCGCCGTCCAGATAGCGCACAGAATCGTAATTCCTAACCAGAAAGGCTTGATACAGCACAATGCATACGGCGTATACGTTCCCGCAATCAGCAGGAAAATCGTATCATGGTCAAAAATTCTGAAAATCCGCTTGGCTCTGGGATTTGTCAGTGCATGATACAGTGTTGACATCGTATAGAGAATAATCATGGATGCGCCGAATACTGATGCCGAAATAATCTCCACTGCGCCTCGGTTCATATTGCAGAACACTATCAGAATCACACATCCGGCAACTGCCAGAAGTGCTCCGACTCCGTGCGATACAGAATTGAATATCTCCTCGCCGAGGGTATAAACCGGAACAGGCTTTAATTTTTTCTCCAGCATATTAATCCACTTCCTTTCCGTAAGTGTTGATTTGCAGGCGTTTCCGGAATTCTGTCGCAGGCATGGGCTTTCCGTACAGATAGCCCTGAATATAGTCACAGCCCATATTTTTCAGAATTTTGGACTGATTTTCATATTCGACACCTTCGGCGATAGTTTCCATATTCATGGATTTTGCGATTTTGATAACCGCCGAAACAATCACCTGTGCTACAGAATCATGTTCAATTTCGATAATAAACGAACGGTCAAGCTTCAGGAGTGTGAGAGGCAGTCTCTGGATATAGCTCAGAGAAGAATAGCCCGTACCGAAGTCATCCATTGCAAGCAGAACCCCCATTGCACGGAGTGCGTTCATCTGGTCGATAGTATAATCAATATCACCGAGTGCAAGGCGTTCGGTCAGTTCCAGTTCCAGATATTTTGCCTGCAAGCCGGCTCTGTCCAGTTCATTCTGGACGACTTCGCAGACATTTGCCTGATAGAAATCTCCGGATGCAAAATTAATAGACATCACAATCGGAGAAAGGCCTTCTCTCTGCCATTCGCCGGTCTGCTGACACGCTTCACGGAGTACAAAATTGCTGATGCTGGAAATCATGCCGGATTTTTCGGCAATCGGGATAAAGACATTTGGAGAAATCATTGTACCGTCCGGCTTTATCCAGCGGATAAGAGCTTCTGCGCCCATAATTTTTTCTGTATGCAGGTCAAATTTGGGCTGATAGTAAAGCTGTAAATGATGATTTTCAATGGCATCAGAAAGAGATTTTTCCATTTCGCCCTGATGCAGAATTTCCTGATGCATTTCAGCATCATAGCCCATCATATAGGCGAGTTCGCCTTTATTGATAGTCAATGCAAATTCGGCATGTTCAAGGACTTCTTCAAAATTTTTGCCGTCTCTGGGGAGATGTGCCACACCGGCGGAACAAGTGAGGGAAAGCGAAGCAAATTCGCCGGATTCCAGTCTTGCAAAATCTTTCCGGATTAATTCCAGTTTATGTGCCGGAAGGGATTCGTCTTCATAGTCATGCATCAGCAGGGCGAAGTTATCCGCACCGAGACGGGCTGCCAGTCCGGGCTTATCCTGCTTGCCTTGGTCCTGATACTTGGACAGGATAGAAGCAAATTCCCGAAGCAGTTTGTTTCCGCTTGCATAACCGCAAGAATCATTGATAAGATGAAAACGGTCAATATCCAGAACCATAACCCAATAGGGCTTATGTTCTTTTTCATAGGCTTCGTAACATTCCGTACCGTATTCGATAAGTTTTTTTCGGTTGGAAATTTCTGTAATTTCATCCTGATAGGCCAGTTTTTCGAGCTGTGCATCTTTTTCTTTTTCTTCCGAGATATTAACCAGTGCACCGCCGACAATCGGGATACCGCTTTTATCAAACAGATTGGCATGATAATGATAGGCAAACCATGTAAACGGCTTGCTCATTTCGGGATGAATCCGCAGTTCCATGACACGGGGCACGGCAGTCTTGCTGGTGTCGGGATGTTCCAGTTCATGAATATAATTATCAAATTTATATCTGTCAGCGACATAGATTTTTTTTCTGAATTCATGAAATGAAATATGGTCTTTCTCGATGCCGAGAAATTCCTGTGCTTCTTTGGAGACATAATATTCATCATAACAGCCGTTATGGATTGTTTCGCAGAGGAGGAATCCCACACCGGAGAGCTTCATAGAAAGCGCATAACGGTTTTCAGAAACAGCAAGCGTTTCACTTTTTTCACTAAGCGACCGCTTGGCTTCTTCGAGGCGGGTTGTTTCAAAGCCTATGGAAAAATAGAGCGAAGCAACTTTATTCTGCATCATCAGGGAAGTAGACCAACTGATATAACGTTTTTTATCGGGTGAAATCTGAATGCCTGTCGGATATGTCCGGCTACTCATAATTTCAGCCGCTTCTTTGGGGCTTAGGCCGATGGCATGAAAAAATTTATTCAGTTCCAGCGCATGGCTTCCGGTATCATCTTCCGGAATTTTCAGCAATTCATTCATGGCGTGGTTGCCGTACATCATAGACAAATCTGAAGCCCAGATAAAAGCAGGTTCATCAATGCGGTCCACCATATCGAAGATACGGTTCATATCTACGGAACTGTGCTGGCTCTGATAACGTCTGACAACAAGCACGAGCGAAACCGTAAGGATTATCATGCTCAGAATATACACACGCAGTACTGCCATAACATGTTCTGGATAAGATGGCACCATCAGGAGCACCCAGAGGGAAAGAAGTGCAAACAGCAGTTCTACCCAAAGAATCAGATTTTTATTATTTTGCATAATGATTTGCCAGCGGCGTGGCATTCTCCCCCTATCTTGAATTGGAATACCGCAAACATCCGTCCGCCTCCGTTTACGATTCTGATAGTCTTATTATACAGCTTTTTCAGAGAAAAGTCAATAAAAACGGAAATTTTTTCATAAAAAATATATAATTTTTTGTAGAAAACAACAATCCCCGTGCTGAAACACGAGGACTGAAATAAAAAAGATTAATAATTTCCTGAAGTATCTTTTTCAAGCATAAAACTGATTTCGTAATAGACCACACGGCCTTTTTCATAGCGTGCGCACTGTGCTGTAACTGTATCACCGCCCTGCGCACCGTCCAGCACTTCCAGAACGCTGTCATAATCAGAAACATTCTGTCCATTGATACTCAGAATAAAATCATTCGCCTGCAATTCTGTATTGGCAATATCGCAGTCGGGGCTGACTTCCGTCACCCAAAGACAATGTTCCAGTTCAGAAGGAAGTTCTGTTCCGAATTCTTCCTGAAACTGCTGGACTGCATACTGATTTTCTGTCGGCATAAACACAATCCCGATGCGGAAACGCCCTGTCACATAGCCGTTTTCGATTAAATCCTGCACAATCGGAAGTGCCTGATTCATGCTGATAGCAAAGCCAAGGCCTTCATAAACGCTTTCATACTGCGAAGCATATTTTGAAGAAGTGATGCCGATAACCTGCCCGTACATATTGACCAGCGCACCGCCGGAATTTCCCGGACTGATAGCGGCATCCGTCTGAATGCATTCCATACGGAAACTGCTGTTCGGCGAACGGATTTGCCTGTTGATAGCTGAAACAATTCCTTTTGTTACGGAATTTGCAAGTCCGGCAGGATTACCGATAGCTACTACAGTTTCTCCGACATACGTTTCATCAGAATCGCCGAGTACCGCAGGGGTCAGATGGCTTGCACTGATTTTGAGCACGGCCAAATCTGTTTTGTTATCGCTGCCGATAAGCTGGGCAGAATATTCGCTTTCATCATCCAGCGAGACAGAATAATCGCTTCCCTGCACAACATGCGCATTCGTAACGATATAGCCGTCTTCTGAAATAATAATGCCAGAACCTGTTCCGGCAAGATTGTGACTTTCATCATAGACATAAACTTCCACAATAGACGGCTTGACAAGTTCTGCCACGCCACGGACGGTATATTCTCCGTCAGCAGTGACATTTTCATCTTCCGGATTGAGGTCAGGTTTTTCCTGCGTCTGCAAAATGACAGTATTGGAAACCGAATCCGGATTCAGTGCACCATGCATAATATCCGAAGCAATGCAGTACAGGCACAGCAGAAAAATCATTCCGGCCATTACACCGCACATCAAAAAAATTTTCCGGTTCATGGGAATTGGTTCAGCCGGAGGCGTGACAGGCACATTTTTCTGCGGAGGCGGAGGCATATAATTCGGCGCATACTGATACTGATAATACTGATACGGCTGGCTGGGATAATAATTCGGATTAAGATTCTGATAATTTCCGTAATACGGGGGCGGAGGATAGCCGTAATTCTGCGGATATGACGGCGGAACAGGATTCTGTTTCGGAAATGTCTGAGAAAAAGAAGGTGTTTCCGGCACAGGAGGGATTTCCGGAATCTCCGGAATTTCCGGCACTTGTTCTGTCGGCTGTTCCGGCTGGGACAGCGTATCCGTTTCCGGAACGGATGGAATTTCCGGATGAAATTTATTTTCTTCCATAAAATCACCTTGTGTTAATTGTTGATTTCCGTGGGAATCTGGAGTTCAAAGGAAGTATATTCGCCTTTTACACTCTTTACCACAATATGCCCCTGATGCAGATGCACAATTTTTCGGGAGATGGACAGACCGAGGCCGAGACCTGTTCTGTCCTGACTGCGTGATGTATCAGTTTTATAGAATCTATCAAAAATACGGGGCAGTTCATCATCTGCAAGACCTTCGCCGGTGTTCTTGATGCAGATATGTGCTGTTTTATCTTCTGTGTAGAGCTGAAAACTAATAACACCGCCTTCGTTGACAAACTTCACGGCATTTTCAATCAGATTATACAGCACCTGAAACATCAGGTCTTCATCAGCACGGAGCATGAGGGAAGCATCTTCCAGCCCTTCAACATCCACGTGCTTGTCATTGATACGCTTTTCAAACATGAGCACAGTGCGAATCAGGAGCTGGGCGATATTGGTTTCTGCAAGATGAATCTGCATTTCGCCGGCCTCAAATTTGGTGAGGTTCAGCATGGACTGCACCAGCGTTTTGAGACGATGAATTTCTTCGGTAATGATTTTCAGATATTTTTTATGCTGGGCAGGCGGAATTGTTCCGTCAAGGATACCGTCTGCGAATCCGGCAATAGTTGTCATCGGGGTACGCAGTTCATGGGAGACATTGGCAACGAAATTACGTCTGGTTGTTTCATTCTGTTCGATAAACTCGGCCATCCGGTTGAGGGTACAGCCAAGCGGGTACATGGTAGCCTGTTCCGGAAGGCTGACACGGCTGGAGAAATCGCCTTCGGCATACTGATTTGCGATTTTAGTAATTTCATCAAGCTGGTCATCAAGTTTACTTGCGCCAAAGTGAAACAATATCATAAACAGCACCATCACGGCCAGCAGGCAGAGAATCAGATTTCTGGTCAGCATCATGCTGTACTCCTGCATCATGCCTGCATTGCTGACTGATGCCAGATAATACTGCGAAACATTCTCGTGTTCATCTTCCAGATAGAAGCGCAGGGCACAGCAGATTTGTGCTTCTGAAGCATCAGAAGTATAATAGCCAATCTGAATAAAATCATCTTTGGACAGATACGACCGCACGGCGGGAGTGAGAATATTATTTTCTCCGCTCTGACCGGGATAGAGTTCTGTTCCGGATTCGTCATACAGAAACATATCATAGCCGTACTCGATTTCCGCTGTCCAGACAAGTTTAAGAATCTCCACACTTGGCATATCTTCCGGAGAAGTATAGACTTCTTTGATATTAGAAACCAGTGCTTCGCAGTTCTGCCGGATGGAATTTTCGATAGTATCCCGATAGGAGGCCACTGCACTGCATATCATAATCACGCCGGTCAGCAGAATGCCAATCAGGAGCAGACCTCCGGAAAGTTTCAGATAGCTCTGAGAAATTGCACTGTTTTTCTGCCGAACGAATAATTTCATCATACTGGCAGGACTCAGGATTCTTCGTCAGCTTCAAACTTATATCCGACACCCCAGACAGTTTTCAAGGCCCAGTGCGGGGAGACATCGGCGAGCTTTTCACGCAGTCTTTTGATATGCACATCAATTGTTCTGGAGTCGCCGTAATATTCAAAGCCCCATACTTCATCAAGAAGCTGGTCACGGGTGTAGACATGGTTGGGATTGGAT
>JAFRMZ010000203.1 GCA_017430465.1 Oscillospiraceae bacterium | reverse complement strand
GCTCTTGCGGCCATATGTCCGGCACAAATCATCACACAGGAGGCAGTCAGTCCCATGCCTTGTGCAACATCGGTCACACCATCGCCGCAGAGGGTCAGCTTATCCGTAATACGGCGTGTCGTGATGGCATTTGCATTTCCGAATCCTGCCATACCGCTTCCGCTGATAAGATATTTTTCCGGCAGCTGTTCCATGACAGTATTCACAAGCATTGCCTTTTGTTCCGGCACATCGAATGCCTCAATGATGATATCACAGTCTGCAAAAATTTTTTTGCAGTTTTCGGCAGTGATACGAATCGAATGAGACAGAATATCGCAGAACGGATTGATTTCATGCAGAATTTCAGGGAGGGCACTGGCTTTCTTTTGTCCAATATGACTCAGCGTATACAGCTAACGGTTAATGTTGGAAAGTTCGACCGTATCAAAATCTGCAAGTGTCAGATGTCCAACACCGCTTCGCACAAGTGCTGATGCAATATTAGAGCCGAGACCGCCCAGTCCGGCAATGCCGACCCGTGCTGATTTCATAACATAATAAATCGGCTTATCACTGCGGGAATCAACTGCTTCAGCAAATACTGTTTCTGTAATCTCTGTCATATCAGCCGCCTCCTACAAAGCCGATAATATCCACTTCATCACCATCCGCAAGTGTTTGATTGTAGTTCGATTTCGGCAGGATTTCTCCGCCAATCATAACAGCAGTGCGTTCCGGCATCAGCTTCATAGAGGCAAGCAGTTCCAGCACAGTCATACCTTCTGCTGCCCTGGGTTCTCCGTTGATTTTTACCATTCTGATAGCTCCTTTTTCAAAAATTCGCAAAAAAATGCAGTACGCCCGGAGTCTGCACCGATGGTGGTACACCCCGGACGCACTGGCTGCGTCTGTCATTATTATAGCATATGCACAAATATTTGTCAAGTACTATTTTTAAAATTTATTGATAAATTTTAAAAATCGTGATATACTAAAATCAGTTCCAGCAGCTGAAAATTTTATGACAGAAAGCAGGAATCCATATGAAAATCTTCATTGATGCTGATGGCTGCCCTGTCACTGGAATTGCTGTCAGAACTGCGAAAGAATATAATATTCCCTGTATCATTCTCTGCGATACGTCACATCTGATTCAATACGATGATGCTGAAACAATTACTGTTGACAAAGGTGCAGACTGTGTTGATTTCCGTCTGGTCAGCCTGATTCAGAAAGAGGATATTGCCATTACACAGGATTACGGACTTGCGGCAATGTGCCTCGCAAAACAGACAGCTGTTCTCAATCAGGATGGAAAACAATACACACCGGATAATATTTCCGGTCTGCTGGAATTTCGTGCAGTATCGGCTAAAATACGAAAAAGCGGCGGCAGACTGAAAGGAATTCCCCAACGGGCTCCGGAACAGGATAAAGCTTTTGCTTCTGCACTGAAAACACTTTTAAAATCAAGATAACGCCATCTGAGCATTCTCAAACGGCGTTTATTGTTTATAAATCCTGCAAATCCGCAGCAGTCAAATCATTTTCGATATTATCCCTTGCAAGGTCATTGTCAATTTCTGCATAGACCGGCGAAACCGGCTTTTCAGAAGAAAATGATTCTGTATGCCATACTTTCTGAGAAGGCGGTTCTGTTCCTGCGATAACCGGATTTGCTTTCTTTTTTTGATGTTTTGCTTTTCCCTGAATTTCAGGCACAGGGAATACTGTATTATGTGGCTGCGTATGCGTATCTTCAGGACGTTTCATGCCTTGTTTTGCCATACTTCTCACCTCAAAATCATTATGTGCATTTACTCAGGATTTATGCAGATGCACAAAAATCAGAATCACAGCATAATCTGTAAAAACAGCTTTATGAGGTGATATGGATGACAAGAATGTGTGCTGTAATTTTAGAAATTAATAGAGATAATCTGCTGGTACAGGACGGTGAGACAAATCAGGAAGTACTGGTGCATACGAACTGTACCTGTAACCTGCACGTAAATGACAGAATTCTGATTTTATATAATGGAATTATGATGATGAGTATTCCACCACAGATTAATGCAGTCCGCATTTCAAGAATGCCTTTTAACCGATGCCCACGATAAAGGCAGAGACAGCTTTCCGAAGCTGTCTCTATTCTGTTTCCGTAATAAACTGGATTTGTTCTTTCAGCTCATCACTGAAGTCTTTCAAATCATCTGCTCTAGTCACAGGATTCCTCAGCAGAAAACAAAGATTACGTATCACCATGGAACGGCTCATCCGGAAAGGAAGCCGTACACCGGAATGTTTCCTTTCATTTTGAACACGCTGTTCCAGCTCATAAATTTTTTCGCCCGGAGTACCATCACCATTCAGCAGCTCTGTATATTCCCTGACAAGCCTGGTGTAGTATGCTTCCTGCCACTTTGCAAGTCTGGTTCTGAACAGTTTCCGGTCATTTTCTGTAAATTCATTATTCTGCATTCTATTATCCCCACTGCTAAGTTATTTTATATGAGACCTTTTGAATTGGCTCTCCCCAGCATACGGTATGGGTATGCCGACAATGCTCCGATTCCGTCGGAGTGCTGTCATCCGGAGTCTCTGATAGTTTTCATACAAATATAAAAATTACAGATACTTTCTTCATTATACTGCATTCTCAATCATTTTACAAGCCCATGATTCCATACAGCAAAAAATTTATTAATTTCGTCACTATGTACAAATATTATCGCATAATTGTCCTTGTTCAGAAGAATATCAGAATATTATGTCCTTGTGTGAAAGACATTCTTGTACATTATGCTATATTTACATTTTATAACTCATCATCAGAATATGCTGATTTTTTGAATTTGTTAGCCTGTGCAACAAAAAATCACACGAAATATCACACAATATTCCCTATTCTCCTAGGCTCTGGGTAAGCGTAAAATAAAATGCGTCCCAGATAGCAAAAAATCTCGCCGAATCATACGGCGAGAGATTAGGATTCATTCCAGGGCAGAAGAATAGTTCCGGGAGGATGGGAAAACAAGTCAATCAGATATTTTTCGGCATCCAGTCCGTTTGCCTGAGCAGTTGAGAGAATAGAATACCATATAGCACTGGATTTTGCTCCGTTGGCAGTATTGCTGAACAGCCAGTTTCTGCGACCGACTGCAAATGGTCTGATGGCATTTTCAGCACGGTTGTTATCAATCGGGACATTGCCGTCCTCTAAAAATGTACAGAGATACTTCTTTTCGTTCAGAGCATAGTTGACGGCTTTGGCGAGTTTCCCTTTTCCACTGACATTTTGTTCCTCAAGCCATGCGAAGAAAGCATCCAGCAGAGGTTTTACCTTCACAAGACGCTGTTCATATCGTTCTTCCGGAGTCAGTTCCGCCAGCAGACCTTCTTCGTGGTAAATTCTGTTACAGAATTCCACTGCCTTTGCTGCGACAGAAGTTTCGTATGCAGCTTTGTCCTTTGGCAGGGCTTCCACAAAATATCGTCTGGTATGCATCCAGCAGCCGCACCGTTTTGCACCTGTAACGGCATTGTAGGCATCATAGCCGTCACATATCAGATACCCGTGAAAGTCTTTCAGAAAAGCTGCCGGATGCTCTCCGCCTCTGGTCGGCTGATATTCGAAAATGATAATACTGTAGTCATTCATTTTACCGTTTGCATATACCCACATTCTTGACACTGTAGTTGGTTTCCTGCCTTCTTCATGCAGCACCTGAACAGTGGTTTCATCGCCGTGAATGATGTTCAGGACGAGCAGCCTTTTGTGCATTTCCTGTACAATCGGAAGCCCCCACTGCTGTGCAGCAATTCCCACCCAGCTGGACAGAGTTGCTTTGGACAAAGAAATTCCTTTTGAGATAAAATCCTTTTCCTGTCGGTGTAACGGAATCCCTTTTACATACTTTTCATACACGACATGTGCCATCAGTGCAGGCGAACAAAAGCTGTGCGGAATCATAGGCTTCGGATATTCTGCCAGACGGATACGGCATGGTTCTGTACTGCTTTCAGGATGTTCGCCGCAGTTCACGCATTTGTATTTTTTCGCAATATGCCGGCGGACATGAAATTTAGCAGGTGTATAGACAAGTTCATCATATACTTTTTCTTCACCGATTTCTTTCATTTCAGAACCGCATTTTTCACATACCGGCTGTTCTTCTTCATGCCGGACTTCTTCCACCGGAAGAGAACTCATCCATTCCTCATGGGTACGTTTCTTTTTACGCTGATGAGCAGGAACAGAAACAGTTTCCACAACAGAAGGAACAGCCTGCTCTTTTTCTTCCGGAAACAGAGACAGCTGCGTACCGCCGTCCATAATGACAGAAGTCTGTTCGCTTTTTCTGCCAAAGACTTGTTTTTTCAGCCAGTCATACTGTTCCTGCAAAAGAGCAAGCTGTTCTTTTAAAATTGCATTTTCATTCCGGAGTGCAGTATTCATCTGTACAATATTTTGAATTTCTTGTTCTGACATTCTGCACTCCTCCCATCGTTCTGTGATACTTCCATTATACCACAAAAATCCAGAAAAAGCAAGCGAAATCAATGATTTTTTCTAAAAAATGATTAATACAATACTCCTCTTTTTCCTTCACGGATTGCTTTCGGCTGTTCAATTTTCAAGCCTTCCATTAACCATCTGGTTTGCTGCGGCGTGAGCTGCAAAGCTTCCGTTTCATTGCGGGGCCACTGAAATTTTCCGTTATCCAGCCGCTTGTAAAGAAGCAGAAATCCATCTCCCTCCCAGAGCAGGCCTTTGATACGGTCGCATCGTCTTCCACAAAACAGAAACAGAGCCGAATTATATGGATCAAGCTTTAACTGTGCCTGTACAATTGCAGCAAGTCCGTCTATGGAACGTCGCAAATCCGTATATCCTGTTACAAGATACACCTGCTGGGTATTCTTCAGATTGTTCAGCATAATTCCTGTACCAGTGCCAGCAGGGTTTCTTTAGAAATATCAGCCGGCAGTGAAATCTGCAGTCCGTTTTTCTCAATGTGGATATCGCCTGTTTGCTGCGGCATTGTCAGGGAAACAATTTCTGGTACTGATTCCACACACTGTTCACGCACTTTCCGCAAGTGATAGTAATAGGTTTTGACATTCATTCCATTCTCAGCACACCAGCTCTGTACAGTCATTCCGCTCGCACGCCTGGCTTCAATCTGTTCTGCCCATTCCCGCAGTTTCATCTGCTGTTTCACTGTTGTGACTGCTGTTGTTGTACTCGGTTTCATTACTTTTCCTCCCGTGTCTCATTTACTCCAGCTTACTCCATAGACTAAATTG
>JAFRMZ010000202.1 GCA_017430465.1 Oscillospiraceae bacterium | reverse complement strand
TTTTCGTTATATCCGGCAGCAACAACGGCTCTGTAGCTGCCGCTTGGTAATTTCTGTACTTTCATTATAACACCTCATTGACAGGCGGTATAATGAAGCTGATACTTTTACAACTCCATTATACCACAGTTTTGCGAATTTGTAAAGAGCTTTCTGAAAAATAAATTACAGAGCCAACAGTTCAGTCAGTTCCATGCCGTTCATGTACAGAAAATTGTCAATCTTTTCCAGAGTGATATTTTTCGCATTCCGGTCATAGTCTTTCAAAGTCCGTTCGGCTACCTGCATATAAGCGGCGAGTTCGCTGTCGGTTACATCGCTGATATTCTGCCAGTAGCGGATTTTGCACCAGATTTTCTTATAAAGTGCGATTCTTCTGTCTTTTTTCATTTTGTTATCCCCTTATCTATCTCTAAATTTTTTATATAAAGTCAAGTGAAGAAATCGGCGTACAGGCGTACCAATGGCTATAATACGTTGTTTTGTGGCGTACATCAGGACGAACACAAGGCGTTCTGTGTATGCTGTACACAGTCAGTACGCCAGACTGTACGCATAATTTTGGCTATATTCCGTTGTTTGTACGCCTGTACGCCATAATCAGACATTGACCTTTCATTATTTATTAACCTGATGTACGCAATCGGTACGTCAGCTTGCACGCCTCATTTTGGCTATATTTCGTTATTTGTACGCCTGTACGCCATAATCGAGGGTTGTCTTATATATTGTTTTCATGCCCTTGAATCCACGAACAGACTTTCCAAATTCGTTCGGAACGTGCGTATTATAGGCAATACTGAATTTTTTCTCATTGTTTTTCAGCCATGTGACGAAAGTTTCACGTTTCAGAGCGGTCAAAGCGTTTTCACCGCACCAACTGGAATAGGCATTGTACAATTTCGTGCATGATATGCTGTATTCTGTTCCGAATGTCATAACAGAGCCATCATGCAGAAAGTCAATGATATTGCAGTTATCGCTTAGTGCATCGGCAATATTCATCTTCGTTCTCTCTGAAATAGAAAACCGAAAATTGTTCTGAATCAGCCGTTGCAGTCCGTCAAACATCCAACAGAAGATTTTCTCTTTTTCAGCCAGAAATTTCTCTGCTATGAACGGGTCATCAATCCGATTCGGCGGTTTCGGCTTGGTTGTCAGGATAATCAATCTTCTTGCAAATCCGTCCGTCTTGTCATAGAGTGCTTTTGGCGAGCCGTTTCCGAAACACAAGAACCTTGCATAGAGCCGAGCCTGTTCGGACTGCTGCCCTTTTGCCTCAACATCAATGGGGATTTCCGCAGTAATCAGATTCTTGATGTAGCCTGTCGAGGGCAAAGCCGTCATCTGCATATCATCGTCAATCATCAATAATTTATTTTGCAGATTGTATCTGAAAAATTTATCCGTTTCGATTCTCTGAAAATTTCCGGTCAGCATATTCGAGCCGAAAATCTCCTGCATCACAAAGCCAATTCTGGATTTTCCCTCTCCCCCGTTGCCGACTAAAAACAAGGCTTTTTGTCCTTTGTTTGACGGAATCAGGCAGTAGCCGAGATATTCCTGCAAAGTTGTAATATCTTCCGGTTCGAGCAAATCAAGCAGAAATGTCAGGAATTTTTCAGGATAATAGGCACTTTTCCTGATTTCCGGATGATACTCAATATTCAGGCGATTGATACAGAACCGCTTCTGCGAAATCCATGTGCCGTCCGTTTTCAGAACGCCGTTCAGCAGATGAATTTCGTCCGTTCGCATTGGCATGGGTTCGCTGTGACAGCAAAGTTTGAGTGCATCGAACAGATTCTTGACTTTCTGTGACAGCTTCGAGGAATAGAACGGAATCAGCATTTGTGCGATTTCCACTCTGATTTTCTCATCATCTACGAATCCGTCAATGTCATAGAATCGCCCATTGATACATTTTACGCTGTGTTTCGATAAAAACGCCTTGCAGAACTCCACCTCATCAATCTGTGTCCAGCTGATAACCCATTTCGGAGCGTTGTCCGGTCTGGTCTTTTTCGGCTTTTCTTCGGTTTCCGGTTCAATTTTCTTGTTATCTTCCAATTTTATAACCTCTCTTTCTCTGTTCTTCTTTTCGCTGATTTTCGGCAATTTCACGCTGTTGTTTCTCAAATACAAGCTGACGTTCTGCCATCATGACAGCACCGTGATTTGTCCGGTCAATCGTATCGAGAATTTCGGATTTTTCCTGTAATTCGGCTTTCAGTTCGGAATTATTTCTTTTCAGAACGCTGTTAATGCCTTCCAGTTCTTTCAGATATTTGCCGAGTTTCTGATTCTCATGAAAAATTTCTGCCTGTGCAGCTTCGGCATAAATCCGGGCAGTCTGGGCATTCTCCACCATTTTGACCATTTTAGAGGACAACTCCAGAAGTTCGTCCTTGCTTTTCCAACGGACAAACGGATTTTTCAGAAGTTCGTCAAACTCCGAACAGATACAGAGCAGTTCATGCTCCTCTTTATCCCGTTTGTCATAATCTGGAACATAATGCAGAATTTTCTGACGCTCCTGCTTTTTCCGTTCGATTTCCGCATTCAGGCGGTCAACGTCCTGATTCAGCGATTCCAACCGTTTCTGCAATTTCTTGTATTCGTCAACGGAATAGCTGCCCCGACTTTTTGTCGGCTCAGATATTTCAATGCCACGCTGACGGCAGATATTCTCCAGAATTTCACGCTCACGGATTCGCCACCGATTCACAGCGTCCTTGCCAGAGCCAAACCCCATTTCTTTCAAAGCCTGTGCCAAGCCGTTTTGCGTGTCCAGACCTCTCTTGTAGTGACCAATTGGAATGTAGTCGATATGCAGATGTGGCGTTGCTTCGTCCATGTGCAGAACCGCATTGAACACATAAAAGTTCGGATTTCTCGCCTGAAAACCGTTCATGTATTCTTTCAGGCATTCAGCCACGAGTTCACCGTCGGCCGTTCCAGCACCGGAATCCTGCATTGTACCAATCTGAACAATATCCTCATAGAAACTTTTCCGCTTGTCCGAAGCAGTAATCACGCTATTGCAGATTTTATGCTTGAATGTGTTTTCGTAATAGTCGGAAATCTGTCTGTCCTTACGCTTCTGACGGGCATTGTAGCGTTCAGTCGCACCGCCGAAACACTTCTGATAGGCTTTCTCTATCGGTTCGCTGATGAACGTGATATTGTCTTTTGTGCGGTTACTGTCAACATTCTTAGCGACAAATTCTCTGTTGTTATGCGACAGACTGCCTTTTCCCTGACAGAACGATATACTTTTTGCTGTCATTCACAGCACTCCTTTCTGATTTCGGTATCACACTTTTATTTCAGAAAGCTATGATACCATTTTTAATGCGAATTGCAATCATAGGCTTCGGACAGAACCATCAGCCTATGAAAGAAGTCAGAGAACCAGCTAACCGCCGGAGCAATTACCAATGACGGGCATTGGTAACGCCATAGTACTTGTGACAGCCACCACAGAGGGTGTCCATCACAAGTACATGGCGGCAGCCGTTCCCTCTGCACTCCCTTTTTTCTGACCTTTAAAACTCCTTTCTGATTCGAGAGCCGGATGTTCACCACACCTGCATTATACCATAACGGAATCTGTAACGTCTACAGAAATACGTCATAACGGCAAACATAACGCCTGATTTTACCGTTCTGACAGAAATTTTCCTGATTTTCTTGACTTTGACAGCTATCTGTGATATAATTATTCGTAACGCATAATTTATTTTCACGTTACAGAAAGGAGTTACGCATGACCGAAATCAGCACAATCACTTTGTATCAAATCGACAGGAATCGAAAATCCGTCGCATTTGTCAACTGTCCGGATTCTGACGAGGACATACAAAAAAGCTGTACCGCTTCCAATACAGCTATGACTTATTCATTTGATGAAATTCTGAATCAGCTTGAAAATTTCCGTGATAACTTTTTCGAGTTCGAGAATCTGCTTGACGGCATGACCGAAAACATCAGCAAAGGCAGAGAGGACAACGACACTGTTCTGAATGCTGTTGAGAATTTCCGGACTGCTCACAGTGATAATTTATTCGCTGTTTATTATAGTAAAATTTTATTGAAGTATTACAGTCAGGGCAGACAGAAAATCAATACCCTGCTCGGTACGCTCCGAAATGCCACGACCGGAAATCACTATACGCAGCAGCAGAAAGACAGCCTGACCGAAATTCTAAGCGAAATCCGGAACGCTGTCAATGATGAGTGGAATTTCGATTTCAACACCAAGAAAGACACGCACCTGATTCGCCGGACAAGTAATCTGATTATTATTCGAGGGGAGAATCTCAATCAGGTCTGGAATATCGCTGATGATTCGCTTCTGAATTTCTATCTTGATTTCAGCTATGCCGTGAAGCGTCTGGGGGTGAGTGTTCTCCGGTGTCCGTACTGCAACAAGCATTATCTCGGAACGGAAACTTCCTCATGCTGTGAAAAATCAGAATGCAAGTCAGCCTGTGCCAAATCGAAACGCCACGCCTATGAAAATCAGACCTATGTGCATGAGCGTAAGGCATTCAAGGGTTACATCCGCACGAAACGGAATTTTCTGAAAAATGCCGTTCATGGAGATTCCGAAACTATGCAGAAATTCAATGGCAAGGCAGATTCATTCTATGCTCCGGTAGATGAACTTCTGGTGGAGTACATGGACGAAAACAAGCCGATTGACAAAAATTTCACTGACCTGTATCAGCAGCAGGAGAAGAAACTGCTTGCGTTCATGCACCAATTGATTGCCGACTGGAAAGAAAAACACAATATCTGATTAGGAAAGTCCTGTACTCCGGTTTCAGTACAGGACTATTTCAATTTTTTCGGATATGGTTTCTTTACGTTAGTTCTGCCGAGCAGATAATCTGTGCTTGTATCAAAAATATCAGCGATATTGCTCAAAATTTCCGTTGGTATGCCTCTGATTCCCAGTTCATAGCTTGCATAAGTTCTCCGGTTGATGAAAAGTTTATCTGC
Organism: Oscillospiraceae bacterium; assembly: GCA_017430465.1. Lineage (GTDB taxonomy): Bacteria > Bacillota > Clostridia > Oscillospirales > Ruminococcaceae > UBA3855. The sequence goes on along the minus strand of JAFRMZ010000202.1, from coordinate 4,723 downwards.
CATTTGCTGTTGTGTCAAATCCATATCTTCCCTCAGATTTCTGATACGCTCATACTGCATTTTTCTCACCTCAAGTTCAGTATATCATGCCACAAAATGTGCCATTGACATTTGGCTCAAATTGTGGCATAATATATTCAGGAAGAAATTTCAAAATTCTTATATTATAACATTATCAGAATCCAATTTCAATAGTTACTTTTTACATATTTTTCTACATTTTATTGTGCATTTTATACATAAGATATAAAAATACTGTCTTTTTTGAGAAATACTGCACTTTTCTGACCACAAAAGAGCCGATTTTCATTCTGATTGTGGTCAAAAATGTGGTCAGTATTGTATACTTTACTTATCCAGAATTACAGGAGGTTAAGTAAATGCCAAGACATGGAAATCATATTCGCAAACGTGCAGACGGTCGGTGGGAGGGACGCTATAAATCCGGAATCAATGCTAACGGAACGACGAAATATTCCTCCGTCTATGCCCACAGCTATGCAGAATGTGCGGAAAAACTTGCAAATGCTCTCAATCACGATGAAATCACAGACAGCCCCATCACTGTAGACGAACTTTTCGATTCGTGGCTGATGAGCCGGAAAAACAGCGTGAAACAGTCTACTTATGTCAGTTACAGGTCACTTTATGACAGCTATCTGCATGAATCTCTGGGCGGTTATCAGGCAGAAAAAGTCACATCTCAGATGATAAATCAGCTTGCAGATACGCTTCTGACAGCAGGCGGAAAAAGAAATCAGGCACTTTCATCACGAACAGTACAGGCAGTTCTGATTCTGCTCCGGTCAGTTCTTGCATACGGCTCATCTGAATACAGGCTTGAAAATCCGGCGAGAAATATCATCATGCCGAAAACTGAAAACATTGAAATTCAGGTATTTTCTGATATTGATGTAAAGACAATTAAGGCTAATGCTATTAAAGGGAACTGTCAAAGTATGGGCATTTTATTGAGTTTGTACACTGGTATCAGAATCGGAGAACTCTGTGCCTTGAAATGGGAAGATATTGATTTCACAAATCATATCATCAGGATTAACAAAACACTCTGCCGGATAAAGAATCCCCGGAACAGCAAGCCGAAATCGGTCATCATCATCACAGCACCAAAAAGCCGGAAATCCATCAGGGATATTCCGATACCACCGTTTATCATACCTAAACTGTCGGCTCTCAGAAAAGGGCATCAGAACACAGATTATTTTCTTTCAGGAAGCCAGAAATATACTGAACCGAGAGCCTATGCCAATTATTACAGGAAATTTTTGCAATCCATATCAGTGGAGTACCGGAATTTTCATGTTCTCCGGCATACATTCGCTACTTTGTGTATCAGGCAGGGCATTGATGTGAAAACTCTCAGCGAATTATTGGGGCATTCGAGCGTGACAATTACGCTTGAAAAATATGTCCATTCCGATATAGAAATGAAACGCACCCAGTTAAAAAAGCTGTACCAAGCCATATAAAATTTCTGATTGTGGTCAAAAACATGGTCAGGGAACTGCATATTTCCCTTATTTTCGATATTTTTTGCTTGTCAGTCTTAGAATGTTATAATATAAGAAAGTGACTTCTGTCACAAAAATATCATGTAAGGGGAAATGTTCCTTGATTTGTCCAAAATGTAAAAAAGAACTGAAAGACGGCGTTAAATTCTGTGGTTATTGCGGAAAGAAATTCAGTTCTGCCTCTTCATCAGTTCCCAGTAATAATTTTGATGCACAGTTAAATATAGCAGCAGCAGTTTCTGCACAAAGAATATCAAACAGTACTGTCAGCTCTGCTCCGGCAGAAACAAATGTCGCAAAATGCCCGAAATGCGGCTCAACATCTTTGCAGGCGAAAACAAAAGGTGTCAGTGTTGGAAAAGCCGCTATTGGTGCGTTGCTGGTAGGACCTGTTGGATTGCTTGCCGGCGGTATCGGCATGAATGATGCAAAAATTGTTTGTTTGAACTGTGGGTATGAATTTGAACCAAGGGGGTAATCATCATGAGAATTTGCAGGAAATGTCATTCCGAAATTGAGGAAGATATGTTGTTCTGCCCTGAATGTGGTGTAAGATATGTGTGTCATGATACACAGGCCTATAGTGCTGAAAACTGCCCTATTGCAGTTGTTGAGCAGAATTTGATAACAAGCGAAGATGGAACAGAAATCGTGATTCTATTTGCAAATATCTCTAATGAAGCAGTGAATGCCGTTTCTGTCCGCCTGAAATGCTATGACCAGATGGAAGATGAATTGACTGATACAATCGTAAAATACAGCGATTTATCTGTTGAAAGCGGTGAATTTTTTGGTAAAGATAAAATCATTATTCCTGCTGATGCAGACACTCGTTCATTCAAAATTATCATTGAGAAAGTTCTGTTAGAAGAATCAGGACTTATTAAGAATGTTTTCAGTGAATTTATCAAAAATGATAATTTGAATTATATACGGGAGCAAAATGATAAAATCACAGAGGAAGAAAAAAAGGAAGAAATAGAAAGTCAAAGCAGAGAACTACTAAATCGTTGTTTAGAAATAGTGAGATTAAGTGCAAATCTGCAAACTCGACTAGATAATGTACTAAATTCATTTTCAGTGGAAAATCTTAACATTATTAACGAACGTCAAAAACTAAGATATCAATTGTTTTCATTAATACATCCGTGTCAGATAACTAAATTTATTATTCCATCAGATATGGCAACTATTTTTAACAGCAAATATGTACTACTTAACTTGTTCAATTTAATCGTAGATCATAGAAGTGCTTGGGAAAAACTGGAAACACTTGTTTTGCCGGAAGGATTAACTGAAATTGGTGACTCTAGTTTACGTTGTCTTTCGTCTCTTAAAAATATCTATATTCCAAGCACAGTAAGAAAAATTGATACATGTGCTTTTGAAAACTGCTATTCTCTAAAAGAAATCATTGTTCCAGATAGAGCCGAAATTCACCCAGATGCTTTTAAAAATTGTCCGGCTAAAGTATCCACACAATCAAAACAACTGATGGAAGAAGAAAGAAAACGAAGGGAACAATATTGGGCTGCTCATGCAGAAGAAAAGCAACAGCTTGAAGAAGAATTGAAACGGTTAAAATCTTCATCAGAAAGTGATAATGAAAAAATTCCTGGACTGAATGGTCGTATTCTGGACTTGAAAAAACAGCGTGATTTTATCTCTGTTCCATCAGAGCAGGAAAAAGAGAAAATCAGCAATAAAATTTCTACACTTCGCACCAGAATGAACTCACTGGGAATTTTCAAAGGCAAAGAGAAAAAAGCAGTTCAAGCACAGATTGACGAATTGCAATCCAAACTTCCAGCATTAGACGATGTAATCGAACAGGAAAAGGAAGCCAGAAAAAAAGAAATCAATGCCGAAATTGCAAAAATTGAGGAGGAACTAAAACCGTTCAATGATAAAAAACTTCAACTGCAAAAACGGATTGATGAAATAAATCAAGAACTTACGAAACCGAGGTAAAACTATGAAATACGTTACTTTTACAGATACGGAGAAAATCAAAATGTTCGATGAAATCGCCGGGCATTTCTATAACGCTAACTTCGGACAGCTTTCCAAAGCTGATATGGAACTCATGATGTTTAATTTCTACATCAGAAAAATGATAGATGCCAACAAGAATGCTGACGAAACGATTGACTACAGCAAGTGTTCTGACTACAAAATCAGCAAGGATTTAGGCATCACACAACAGCGTGTCAGAAATATGAAAGTGAAGAATCAGCTTGTGAACCCCATTGAATTTGACTGGAAAAAGGCATTCGCCAGACTGATAAAAAATGCTCGCTATGACACCGCCACAAATAAAGTTATCATCAGCATTCCTGACCCGAATCTCTACTATGAGATAGAAAATTTCATGGAAGAACAGGGTGCATACATCGAAAAGCAGATGAACAGCAAAGTTTTACAGATGAGAGCGGAGTATTTCATTGACCTGATTGTTGCTGCCGAACCAGAAGAAGCTGACCGGAAAGCCATCATCAAGCAGCTGAAAAAAGAACTCAAATCTCAGAATAAAGATGAGAAAAAATTCAATGAAGCCAACATCGGAAAATTCCTGATAGAAAATTCCGCTGATATAACGACAATCGTTGCTAATCTTGCAACTGTTGTTTCAGCCGGCAATCCTCTTTTCACTTCCCTGACTTCTCTTGTGAAATAATAAAAATGTGACTGTCCTGATTCCGGCAGTCACATTTTATTTTGTAAAATATCAGCTTCATATACCGCAGATTTCGTTTTTCTGTATGAATTTCCGTGCAACAATTCGTGCAACAATCATTGATTTTTGAGTTGCACGGGTGCAGTTTCAGGGGTAATTTTCGCACTTGCGACCGTTTCTAAAGTATAAAAAATTGACTGTATATAGCGATTTTCTGCTATATACAGTCTTTTCAATAAAATTCAAGTGACAAGATTTGAACCTACGACCTTCGGGTTATGAGCTTTGCGACCCAGGTGTTGCCTTGTATCGCATAGTGTTATATAGTACGCAAAATCGGGATTTCAGCATATTTCTTACTGCTATTCGATAAAAAGAAATTTTCAAAACTGATGTACAAACTGATGTCAATTTCAAGATTTGATGTACAGCTTTTCCTCCCTTATGGGAGGAATTTTCACTGTCACTTACATCATCACTTTACATAATTTGCCATAGAAAGCAATGCCATATT
>JAFRMZ010000023.1 GCA_017430465.1 Oscillospiraceae bacterium | reverse complement strand
CCTTTCCGAACAGGGCGTTAAAAATTCTGACGTAGACGGCGATGGCCTGCCAACTTCTTCCGATGCCCTCCTGATTATGAAACATATTGTCGGCCTGATTAATCTGCATCAATAAGCAATTATGTTTTTCTCCCATCATAAGAAAAATCCCCTCCGGAATCATCCGGAAGGGGTTTTTTCTGTTTATGAATAATCAATAAGCAAGCTTTTCTTCAAGATATTTTTCAAGTTCTGTGATAGGCAGGCGAACCTGTTCCATAGTATCACGGTCACGGACAGTAACACACTGGTCTTTTTCTTTGGTATCAAAATCATAAGTAATGCAGAACGGTGTGCCGATTTCATCCTGACGGCGGTATCTTCTGCCGATTGCGCCGACATCATCGAAATCAATCAGGAATTTCTTGGACAGGCTGGTGAAAATTTCTCTTGCATCATCAGAAAGCTTCTTTGACAGCGGAAGAACAGCAGCCTTGAACGGTGCAAGTGCCGGATGCAGATGCATCACTGTACGGATGTCATTCTTTTCAGCATCCAGAACTTCTTCATCATAAGCTTCTGTCAGAATGCTCAGGAACAGACGTTCCACACCGAGAGACGGTTCAATGACATACGGGATATATTTGGAATTGTCTTCAGGGTCGAAATATTCCATCGACTTGCCGGAATGATTCTGATGCTGTGTCAGGTCATAATCCGTTCTGTCGGCAACGCCCCAGAGTTCGCCCCAGCCGAACGGGAACAGATATTCAAAATCTGTTGTTGCCTTGGAGTAGAAACATAATTCTTCTTGGTCATGGTCACGCAGACGGAGGTTTTCTTCTTTGATGCCTAAGCCAAGCAGGAAGTCTCTGCAATAGCCTCTCCAGAACTGAAACCATTCTAAGTCAGTGCCGGGCTTGCAGAAAAATTCAAGTTCCATCTGCTCAAATTCACGGACACGGAAGATAAAGTTTCCGGGAGTGATTTCATTTCTGAAAGATTTGCCAATCTGCGCTACGCCGAACGGCACTTTTTTTCTGGTGGTTCTCTGGATATTCTGGAAGTTAACAAAAATACCCTGCGCTGTTTCCGGACGGAGATATAATTCAGATTTGGAATCTTCTGTTACTCCCTGAAATGTCTTGAACATCAGGTTAAACTGACGAATATCTGTAAAATCATGCTTACCGCATTTCGGACAGGGAATCTGTTTTTCTCTGATATAGTCCATAAGCTGTTCATTGCTCCAGCCGGCCGGATTCGTGCCGTCAAAATCTTCGATAAGATTATCGGCACGGTGACGGGTTTTGCAGGCTTTGCAGTCCATAAGCGGGTCAGAGAATCCGCCCAGATGGCCGGAGGCTACCCATGTTTCCGGATTCATCAGGATAGCACTGTCAAGGCCTACGTTATAGGGGCATTCCTGAATGAATTTTTTTCTCCATGCATTCTTGATATTATTTTTGAGTTCTACACCGAGAGGGCCGTAATCCCAAGTGTTTGCAAGGCCTCCGTAGATTTCAGAACCGGCATAGACGAAACCTCTGCCCTTACAGAGATTTACAATCTTATCCATATTTTTTTCATTGTTCTTCAGCATTTTTGAATCACTTCTTTCTTGAATTTTCCGGCACTGGCTGTGACGGAATATGTTATTATTATACTATATCGGGAATCAATTGTCAAGAGCAATTCCGGAACAGATATTCTCAAAAAAACCGGATTCAAGATAAATCAGCACATAACCGGATGCGGTTTCAGCTCCCGCTGTCAGGCAGAGCAGATTGTTGTCATCAAAGGAAAGTTCACAAGCTTCACCATAATTACCGCCGAATATTATTACATCATCCTCATGATTCCATGTTTCGACAAGCGTCTGCTGAACTGCTACCGGCAGAGCCGTGAAAACTTCCGGATTTTCCAGCTCCTGCGCCATGAAATGAGAAGCACCGGATTCCGGCGCATCTGCCGGAAGAAAATATTTCTGCATAGTGTATAGATGCTCAGTTTCTTCGCCGTTGGCCGTGAACTGGAATGGATACGGCCAGTCATAGCCGACAAAGAAAAAATCAGAATTGTCCGAAACAGTTCCCTGATAAAGCGTTTCCAGTATTTCGGCATCAGAAATGCCGTCATTGCAGAGCACCCATGTCCGGAGCTGTCTGATTTCACCGTGTATCTCAATGTCTTTTGTAACCTGCCGGTAATCGTCAAAAATAACAGGCTTGTCAGAATCAGAACGGAATAAATAAAATTTATCCTCTGCCGGAATCATGACAAAATCAGAAGCCTGATTCTGATAAATCCGCACCGGATAGCCGTCAGCCTGCCGGACAGTATGCCATATATCACTTGCAGACTGCAAATTTCGCTTGGAAAGTGCTTCCGGTGCATAAATCTGAGAGAAATCGCCAAGCTGTTTGATGCTTTGATGATGCCCGTCCTCGCCCCCGACAGAATATTCTGCCTGATAAGTCATTTCGGCGAAATCCCCCGGCCGGATGTCATAGGCCTCCAGAGGCTGAGCCGGATAAATATCCAGCCAGCCGGAATTCTTCTGATAGGATAAGTTCAGTAAATACTTGCTGTCGCCCTCACGCTGAAAGCAAAGAACGGCATCTGTACGGATGTCTCCGGTTGTTTCTGTAGCATAGTCCGCACCTTCCAGCGGTTCGATATTCAGGGGCGCACTGGTGAGAATCGCCTCATAAACCAGAAAAAATAAAAATACTATCAGCAGTAAAATGCCAATGACTATGATAAAAGTTTTACGCTTGATTTTATTCATAAAAAATTCACTCCGTTCGGAAAAAACCTGTTAATTTTATTATAACAGGGTTTGAAAATCCTGTCAAGAATTTATTTGATTTTTCTCTTGACAAATCCGGCACAATGCGATATAATAAATAATATCAGCAAAAGCAGTGATGGAGAGGAGTACGCTGTTTTCTGCATTTCAGAGAGCGTCCGGACGGTGCAAGGACGTGTGCAGAACTGCCGAAGGTAGCTCCGGAGCTTCAGAAATGAAAAGTTTTTTCTGATTAGTTTTTGACGGTGCACCCGTTATCGTGCATTGAGTGCAGACAGAAAAATTCTGTCTGAATTCAGGTGGTAACACGGACAGAAATTGCTTGTTCGCCCTGAAAGTTTCAGGGCGTTTTTTTATTGTCCGGAAAATCCAGAAAAATCAGGAGGAGTATTTTTTATTATGAAAGAATTAGCAAAAACGTATGCCCCCGAACAGTTCGAGGACAGAATCTATCAGGAATGGATGCAGAAAAAATGCTTCCATGCCGAAATCGACAGAGAAAAAAAACCGTATACTATTGTAATTCCGCCCCCGAATATCACCGGACAGCTCCACATGGGACACGCCCTCGATGAAACGTTGCAGGATATTCTGATTCGCTGGAAAAGAATGTCCGGTTACTGCACATTGTGGCTTCCGGGTACTGACCATGCTGCTATTGCAACCGAAGCAAAAATTGTTGCCGCCATGCGTGAAGAAGGCATCACAAAAGAGGAAATCGGCCGTGAAAAATTTATGGAACGTGCTTGGGCTTGGAAAGAAAAATTCGGCGGACGTATTGTTGAACAGCTCAAGAAATTAGGTTCTTCCTGCGACTGGGACAGAGAACGCTTTACAATGGATGAAGGCTGTTCCAAAGCTGTCAAGGAAGTGTTTGTAAAATATTACGAAAAAGGCCTTATCTACAGAGGCGAACGCATGATTAACTGGTGTCCCAAATGCCTGACTTCTCTTTCCGATGCTGAAGTCAACTATGAAGACCAAGCCGGACATTTCTGGCATCTGAGATATAAATTCAAGGATTCTGATGAATATCTTGAACTGGCCACTACCAGACCAGAAACCCTGCTGGGTGATACCGCTGTCGCAGTTAACCCGAATGATGAAAGATACAAGCATCTTGTCGGAAAAATGCTGATTCTGCCGATTGTTCACCGTGAAATTCCTGTTATTGCAGATGATTATGTAGAAACAGATTTCGGAACAGGTGTTGTAAAAATCACACCGGCTCATGACCCTAACGACTTTGAAGTCGGCAAGCGTCATAATCTGGAAGTTATCAATGTGATGACCGATGATGCGAAAATTACAGAGGATTATCCGAGATATGCCGGCATGGACAGATACGAAGCCCGTAAAGCTATCGTGAAAGACCTCGAAGCAGAAGGCGCACTCGTCCGCACCGAAGATTATAATCATAACGTTGGTACATGCTACCGCTGTGGTACAACTGTAGAACCGAAAGTTTCAACTCAGTGGTTCGTCAAGATGAAGCCCCTCGCCCAGCCTGCCATTGATGCTGTCAAGAATCAAAAAACAAAATTTGTTCCGGAACGTTTCGATAAGATTTATTATCACTGGCTGGAAAATATCAAAGACTGGTGCATTTCCCGTCAGATTTGGTGGGGACATCAGATTCCGGCGTTCTACTGCGATGACTGCGGAGAAATGACCGTGACAAAAGAATCTTCCTGCACCTGCCCGAAATGCGGAAAGCCAATGCGTCAAGACCCCGATACACTGGATACTTGGTTCAGTTCTGCCCTCTGGCCGTTCTCTACCCTCAGATGGCCGGAAAATACTGAAGATTTGAAATATTTCTATCCGACAAATACGCTCGTTACTGGTTATGATATTATTTTCTTCTGGGTTATCAGAATGATGTTCTCTGCGTTGGAAAATATGGGCGAAGTACCGTTTGATACTGTTCTGATTCACGGACTTGTCAGAGACTCTCAGGGTCGCAAAATGTCGAAATCTCTCGGAAACGGCATCGACCCGCTGGAAGTGATTGCACAGTATGGTGCAGATGCGCTCCGTTTCATGCTGGCAACCGGCAATGCCCCCGGAAACGATATGCGCTATATTGATGATAAAGTCAAGGCAGCCCGCAATTTTGCCAACAAGCTCTGGAATGCTTCCAGATTTATCATGATGAATCTGCCGGAAGATTTCAAATTCACCGGACTGCCCGAAAAACTTACTATGGAGGATAAATGGGTAGTTTCCAAATTCAATCAGCTTGCAAAAGAAGTCAATCAGAATCTCGAAGCCTTTGAACTCGGTGTTGCCTGCTCAAAACTGTATGACTTTATCTGGGATGTCTTCTGCGACTGGTATATCGAACTGACAAAACCCAGAATTCAGGCCGGCGGTGAAGCAAAAGAATCGGCGCAGGCAGTACTTGTCTGGACAATGCAGGGTATGCTGAAATTACTGCATCCGTTCATGCCGTTCATCACGGAAGAAATCTGGCAGACTCTTGTCAATGACGGCTCTATGATTATGCTGGAATCTTATCCGGTTTATGATGAGAAATTCAACTTCTCGGCAGAAGAAACGGATTTTGAAAAGATTATCGCCTCTATCAAGGCAGTCCGCAATACCAGAACAGAACTCAATGTTCCGCCGTCCGTCAAGGCAAAACTCTATATCGAAACTAAAGATACTGATTTATTCTCCGGTGCGAAACTGTTCTTTGAGAAACTGGCATCAGCATCGGAAATTGAAATCGGCGAAAAATTTGAAATTCCGGATTCCGCCGGCGCAGTAACAGCCTCTGCAAGAATTTTCATCCCGATGGATGAACTTGTCGATAAGGAAAAAGAACTTGCAAGACTGAATAAAGAACGTGAAAAAGTACAGAAAGATATTGATTTCCTGAGCAATAAGCTGAATAATCAGGGATTTTTATCCAAAGCACCGGAAAAGCTTATCGAAGCAGAAAAAGCAAAGCTCCAGAAGGCGCAGGAAAAAATGGATAAAATCATGCAGTCTGTCAAGGCTTACAGCTAATCAGGAGAATTCTCATGACATTTGAAAACGCCATGAAATTTATCAGCAGTTTTACAAAAAGCGGTGAACCGGTCAAGAATCTTGACCGGATAGCCGGACTGCTGAATCAGGTGGGAAATCCGCAGAAAAAGTTAAAATACATCCACATTGCCGGAACAAACGGGAAAGGTTCAGTTGCGGAATATTTAACCAATATTCTGATAAATTCCGGATACCGGACAGGAACACTGACTTCTCCGTATATCCGGCACTATCAGGACAGAATCCGTTTCAACGGTCAGGATATTCCTGAAAAAATCCTCTGCGAACTCTGCGAGGGATTGCAGGCGACTGTCACCGGAAACGGCTATTCTCAGTTTGAAATCACAATGGTAATTGCTTTTCTGTACTTTGTCAGGAAACAGGCGGATGTTGTGGTTCTGGAAACCGGAATCGGCGGTCTGCTGGATGCGACAAATATTATTGAAAAGCCTCTTGTTTCGGTGCTGACTTCTGTTTCTAAAGACCATACCGAAATTTTAGGTGATACTATCGAAAAGATAGCATATCAGAAAGCCGGAATTATTAAAAATGGCTGTCCGGTGGTGATTTCTCTGGATAACAAGGGGGAAAAGATTTTCCGAAAAACCGCTGAACAGAAACATTCTCCGGTATTCCAGCCGGAAAGAAAAGCCGTGTTCGTCTATGATACTGCCCTGACGGGAAATGAATTTTTCTATCATGATATATGCTATCATACAAAAATGGGCGGTGAACATCAGGTGGAAAATGCTGTGACGGTTCTCGAAACGGTAACTGTCCTGAGAAAACAGGGCTTTGACCTTCCGGAAGATGCCGTCAGAAAGGCTCTTGCAGAAACAACCGTTCCCGGCAGAATCCAGATTTTGCAGGAACATCCGCTTGTTATCTTGGACGGCGGTCACAATCCTGACGGCACACGTGCCCTTTCCGAGTTGCCGAAAGGCGACAGAGGCGGAAAATATATCGGTATATGTGGCATGACCGGCTCAAAAGATGCCGATACTGCCTCCGGAAATTTATCGCCGGTGT
>JAFRMZ010000201.1 GCA_017430465.1 Oscillospiraceae bacterium | reverse complement strand
CTCTGCGAAACTTTCCTGCATGAAGTATTCAAGCGTGGAAGCATTGAATCTCTTGACCATGAAACATTATTTACAATCCAGAGATTTTTTGAAAATAATCTGAACGTTTCAGAAACTTCCAGAAAATTGTTCGTTCACAGAAATACACTCGTGTACAGACTGGAAAAAATCAAGAAACTGACTGGTCTTGACCTGAGAGAATTTGACCATGCAATTATTTTTAAAATTGCACTGATGGTGAAGAAATATCTTCAGGCCAATCCGACAAAATTCTGATTTTTCTCTAAAAATGCGTTTCTTTGCCTGATGTCTGCGGCTTTGAAAAGCGGCGGCTGTCAGGCTTGAATTTTGTCCTGAAGCACATCAGAAGAAAGGATGTTATTAGAGGATTTATGGTAGAATTAAATGACGTTTCCGTCACTTACTCCAGTGGTGTCGATGCTCTGGAACATGTCAGCTTGAAAATTAATGACGGCGATTTTGCTTTTGTTGTCGGAGCTTCCGGTGCTGGCAAAAGTACACTGATTAAACTCCTCCTGAAAGAAATTGAAGCTACCAGCGGAACTGTCACTGTCAACGGCTATCAGCTCAACCGGCTCAAAAAGAAGAAAATTCCTGAACTGCGCCGGACTATCGGCATTGTGTTTCAGGATTTCCGGCTGATTTCCTCCATGACCGTCTATGAAAATATCGCATTCGTGCTCAGGGTGATTGATGCTCCCAAAAAACTGATTAAAAAGCGTGTTCCGTATGTCATGGGACTGGTCGGCTTGCAGGATAAGGCAAATTCCTATCCGCATGAGCTTTCCGGTGGTGAAATGCAGAGAGTCGCTATCGCCAGAGCACTGGTCAATGACCCGCAGTTGATTATTGCTGATGAACCAACCGGCAATATCGACCCGGAACTTTCCTATGAAATTGTAGATTTGCTCAAAACTATCAACAGGCAGGGCACAACTATCCTGATGGTCACGCATGAGCATGACTTGGTCAGAAGATTCGGCGGAAGAATTATCAGCATTACTGCCGGTCAGATTGACTTTGATGAGATTATGGAGGGAACGGATATATGAAGCTCAGCGGTGTGCATTACCTGATAGAACAGGGAATTGAAAATCTCTGGAAAAATCGCATGATGTCCTTCGCTTCCTTCTGCGTGCTTCTGGTTTCTCTGCTTCTGGTAGGGACTTCAGTGCTGGCATATCAGAACATTGCCTCTATTGTCGGCGGTGTGGAGTCGCAGAATGAAATTATCATCTATATGATTGACGGCACAGATGCCGAAAGCCTGAACCAAACCGGAAATCAGATACGGCATCTTCCCAATATTGCAGATGTCCGGTTTTATTCCAAAGAGGAAGAATATCTCGCACTGAAAGAACGTATGGCGGAATATGATGTTCTGTTCGATGCACTCGGCGATGACAATCCCTTGGTGGATTCCTTCCGTGTAAAAGTGCAGGATATTTCCCAGATGAGCAGGACAATTTCGCAGATTCAGGAACTGGATAATATTTTAAAAATCAATGCGCCTTATGAATTTGTCAGCTTTCTGACTCAGCTCAGAACAATTCTGACATGGGTGATGTGTGCGCTGATTGGCGCAATGGTGATTGTTTCAATGGTGATTATTTCCAATACAACCCGTACAAGCGTTTATTCTCGGCGTGAGGAAATTCATATCATGAAATATGTCGGTGCAACAGATGCCTTTATCCGGTTTCCGTTTTTTATCGAAGGCATGATTACAGGCTTCTTTGCCGGATGCGGTGCGCTGGTGATTACTTGGCTTGTCTATGATGCCCTTGTTAAAATCTTGGAAAATCAAGTGACACTGCTGAATATTATCGGTATAGGCAGTATTATTCATTTTAATGCCGTCTATCTGTATGCGGCGGCGGCTTATCTGCTTGGAGGTGCGCTTATCGGTGCACTCGGCAGTGTATTCAGTATCAGAAGATATATTAATGTCTGAAAGATTTTTTTGATTTTTGATTTCTAAAGGAGTGTGAAGGTTCTGCTTTTGCAGAATGATTGATTTATGAATATGTTGACATGGAAAAAATTTTCTGCTGTCCTGATGGCAGTTATCACATGTGGCACACTGATGCTCGCACAGCCTGCCGGCTGGAAACGTTCGGAAACAAATCATGTACAGGCAGCCGCTACTATTGCAGAGCTGGAAGCCAGAAAACAGGAAAATAATAAGAAAATTCAGGAATATGAAGCCAGACTCGCACAGTTCTCAGAAAATCAGAAACAAGCCGAAGCTTATCAGAATGCATTGCAGGAGAAAATTAATGCCCTCCAGAGCAATATGCAGATTCTGGATACAGAACTGGAAAATATCAAGAAAAATATATACTATCTCAATGCCGATATTACTTCTCTGGAACAGGAAATTTCTGAACAGGAGATTCGCATTGAAAAAGGTCTGGAAGAATTCAAGCTCCGTATCCGTGCAATGTATATCAATGGCAATGACAGCCTGATTTCCGCACTTGCCGGCGCAACGGATTTTTATGATTTGCTTTCTAAATATGAACTGATTTCCTGTGTTGCAAAACATGACGATGAACTTGTCACAAATCTGAAAGCCGAACTGGAAACCTACAATCAAAATAAAGAAGCTCTGGAAACCCAGAAAGAAGAACTTGAAAAGGCGCAGGCCGATAAACAGGCCATGCAGAAAGAAATGCAGAATTCTATGAGTGAACTGCGGTTTTCCTATGCAGATTCTCAGGCTGAACAGGAACGCCTTGCACTGGAAAAGGAATCCGCCAACAAGACTATCGAACAGCTTGAGGCTGATAATAAAACTGTCGATTCCGCAGAAGCCGAAATCAGAGAACAGATTCGCCGTGCCGAAGAAGAAGCCAGACGCAAGGCAACCGAAACAACTACTGCAGTGACAACGAAAAAGACTGTTTCCACAACGACAGTTCAGACGAAAGAAACAGCTACAGCAATTCAGACAAAAAAAATCGGGACAGCTCCGGAAACTGCACCGGTTATCCTGACTGCACCTGTTTCGACAACAACAACCGCCAAACCCGTCACGACAACGGCTAAAATGACAACTGCTACAAACACAACAACGACTACCGTGCCGGAAACAGTTCCCCTTACAGAAACTCCCGAACTTGTCACCGAACCGGAAAACATTCCTGACTATGATGATACTGCATTCGGCTGGCCGTGCCCCGGATATTATTATATTTCCAGCGGATTCGGAACAAGATGGGGAACAACACATAAAGGCATTGACATTGCACAGAATGCCGGTGCAGATGCAGTGGCATCCCGTGCAGGCAAGGTTATCAAAATCAATACTAGCTGTACGCATAACTACGGTAAAAGCAGTAACTGCTGTGGCAATGGCTATGGCAATTATGTATTAATCGACCACGAAGACGGCACATACTCAACCATGTATGCACATTTGCAGTCGGTGATTGTCTCAGTCGGCGATTATGTCGAGAAAGGCCAGACTGTCGGCTATGTCGGCACGACAGGATGGTCAACAGGCTATCATCTGCATTTTGAAATCCGTAAAGACGGAGTCGCTGTCAATCCTAGTGATTATCTGAATTATTAATAAATTGGCTTATGAAACAGAAACATTTGTTGTGTTCCGTCAGTGTGACAATTCTGCTCTGTGCGCTGACTTTTACCGGAACAGTCCTGTTTATGCAGTATCGTTACAGAAAAACAGAGGAAAAATTTCAGCGTCTTGCAGAGCTGGACCAGTATATTCAGCAGAATTTCTATACGGATTATGATAAAGAGACTCTTATGGACAGTATGCTGAAAGGCTATGTCGCCGGACTGGGTGACAGATATTCTTCTTATATGACTCCGGAAGAATATGCTTCCCTCATGACCAAAGAAGCCGGAAAAACTATCGGCATCGGGGTGACGGTTGTCCAGAATGCAGAAGGCTATCCGGAAATCATCGAGGTGCAGGAGAATTCTCCTGCCGAGAAAGCCGGTCTGCATCCGGAAGATGTCATCCTTGCTGTCGAGGGTGAAGATGTTCTGACTGCCGGCTATACGGAGTCTATCTCCAAAGTACGTGGAGAAGAAGGAACAGCCGTGAATCTGAAAGTCCGGCAGAACGGTACAGAACTGGAAGTTTCCATCGTTCGGGAAACGTTTGATGTCACAACAGTTGCAGGACAACTGCTTGACGGACATATCGGCTATATCCAGATAGTCAGCTTTCGTGAGAATACATCTGACCAGTTTCAGAAAGCTCTGGACGAACTGCTTGCGCAGGGCGCAGATGCCTTGATTTTCGATGTCCGTGATAACGGAGGCGGTCTGCTCAGTGCGCTGGAAAAAATGCTTGACCCGCTTCTTCCGAAAGGCGATATTGCAACAGCAACCTATCAGGGCGATGAAACAGAAGTGGTTCTGAAATCAGATGCTCAGGAATTAAATCTGCCGATGGCGGTGCTTGTCAACGGCAATTCTGCAAGCGCAGCAGAATTATTTTCGGCATCTTTAAGAGATTTCAAACAGGCAAAGCTTGTCGGCACACAGACATTCGGCAAAGGCATCATGCAGGTGACGACCCGTATGCCTGACGGAGGCGGTCTGACACTGACAGTGGCGACTTATCAGACAACAAAATCAGAATGTTATCACGGTGTAGGTCTGACTCCCGATGTGATTGTAGAACTTCCGGACGATGCCGAAACGGATGTTCAGCTTGAAACCGCTAAGAAATTGTTTGAATAAAGTAGGTGAAGGCTTTGTTGTTTACGATAACAGAAATCCGAAATGAAAATGATGGGATTCTTGTTTCCGGCGAAACACTGACCGGCAGAATAAAGGGTATCTGGAAATCGGACGGACTTTCTCCGGCTGTCGGGAAGTCGTATCAGATAGAACTTGATTTCGGAATCACAGACAGAAATATGATAAATATCAATCCAAATGCGAAAAATGCAAGCACAGAAATTTGCAATGATAAAGTAGTTTTTACCGCTTTATGTGAAAGCATTGATGAGATTTATTTTCTGAGATTTTCTTTTGACGGGCTGGAAATGCTCGAAATTGAACAGGATGATTTCACTATCCAAGAGGGCGATTTTCTTACTTTTGAAAAGCCCTTTGCAGAAATCGGCATCTATCCGTATTAAAAAAGCTCTGCAAACAGTGTTCAGGCTGTTTGCAGAGTTTTCTGATTTTTTCAGGAAAGCAGAAGCTTTTTCAGAGAGATAAAATCATAAATATTAATCAGATTATCTCCTGTCAGGTCAGCGGATTTCCAGTCAGTAAGCTTTTCTGTTCCGAGCAGATATTTCTGTAATTTAATAATATCTGCAACCGTGCATTCACCATCCTGATTCACATCGCCCTTGACGGATGTGCTTTCAGAATCAGCGGTGTAAACATTCTGATACATGGTTTCCGCCCAGATACGGCGCATTTCTTCATAGCCCTCACTGTTCGGATGAACACCGTCAGAGCTGAGATATTCCGGATGTTCTCTCATAATGGCATCAAAATCAGGGCCTTTCACGACTTCCGGAATTTCTTCATAGATTTTATCAATCATAGCGTTGTAATCATCCAGATAATCAGCAACGCCGGCTTCTTCGGCATGAGGAATTTTCGGCAGAACCGGAACTTTTCCGGCATCAAGGATTTTCTGAATCATGGCGACAGTGTTTTCATAATATTTCTGCGCACCGGTCTGATTGCCCCATGCATCGTTAGTACCATAAGCAATGCTGACATATTTCCCCGGAAAAACAGAAAGCCATCTGTCGATATTGTTCAGGCCGTCTTTACTGGTGATACCGCCGATACCGCCGTTTTCCTGAACCGGAAAATAGTTTGCATCCAGTCTGTTGATATAAGTTGCAAAACCCGTTCCGTAACAATTGTTCATGCCTCCGGCAGTAATGGAATCGCCGTAAAAAATCCAACTGTCAGTAACACCATCCGAAACATCATGAATATCGAAATTGACCATGCAGTTACCTTCTGTTTTCTCATCGACTCCGGTGATGTGCAGACGAATCCAGTTATAGCCCTCGAAATTGATGATATGCTGACGGGAACTGAGCGTATTTCCGGTAATAGTTTCGACAATTTCCCAGCCGGTTTCGGGATAAGTACCGCCTTCGGCAGAATTGACTTCAATCGTATAATCAGAAGGCTCCATATTCCGGTTGATGTACAGGCCGATAACATCATAAGCACTGGTATTATACCAGACAGCATCGATAATTTTGCGGTTTTCCTCCGGAACGCCGGACAGGTCATAGGCAAGATAATCATCCGGAGCGACACCCTGCCAAAACGAATAGTAATAATCATCATTTCCGGCGGTAGCGGTTGCCGGATTCGTTCCGGAATATGCCGGACAGTTCCGGCTGATAACCGGATTCGGGCTGACTTCTGCCGAAACAGGCAGATTCATCGGCAGAACGGCGAGCATCAGAGCACTTGTCATGACAGCGAATGTTTTGTGTTTCATACAACAATTTCCCCTTAAGATAAATTTATTTTAAATTCTGAAATGAATCAGAATTTATATGATATTTTAATAATTTTTTCTTATTTTTTAAGCAAGGCTTTTTTCATCAGAATCCAGTCATAGATATTGACGATATTATCATGATTGGCATCCGAAGCGGACGGATTCGCCACGGATTTTCCAGAGAGAAGCCATTTCTGGAGGGCGATAACATCGAGCAGATTAAAGTTTCTGTCATTGGTGACATCCATTTCGATTGCAGAAGTTTCCGGTGCAGGATAACCATAGAAGGCTAATTCATTGAAATCCCCTCCGCCCTTGACGATTCTGAGCGTATCGACCGGAATGCTGTCAGCAGTGAGTTCGATATTTCTGGACATGTAAGAGCCTAAATCATTCGACCAGATAAGCGTATCAGTGGTATCATCATAGATTTCGATACTGCCTGTACCG
>JAFRMZ010000200.1 GCA_017430465.1 Oscillospiraceae bacterium | reverse complement strand
TTGATTTTTGATTTTTTCAAAAAATAAAGCATTTTTGAAGGGAAGCGTTTTTATTATGGGAAAAATTATCGGTATTGACTTAGGTACAACAAACTCCTGTGTAGCAGTAGTAGAAGGCGGTAACGCTGTTGTTATCGCAAATGCAGAAGGTGCAAGAACCACTCCGTCTGTAGTCGCATTTTCCAAGACAGGCGAACGTCTGGTTGGCAAGGTGGCAAAGAATCAGGCTATCACAAACCCTGACAAGACGATTTCTTCTATCAAACGTCACATGGGTTCTAACTATAAAGTAGATATTGACGGCAAGAAGTATACTCCGCAGGAAATTTCTGCTATGATTCTTCAGAAACTGAAAGCAGATGCAGAAGCTTATCTGGGCGAAACCGTTAATGAAGCTGTTATTACAGTACCGGCTTACTTTACCGATGCCCAGCGTCAGGCTACCAAGGATGCAGGCCAGATTGCCGGTCTCGTAGTTAAGAGAATTATCAACGAACCGACAGCCGCTGCTTTGTCCTACGGTATTGATAAGGAAGAAGACCAGAAAGTTATGGTCTATGACCTCGGCGGCGGTACGTTTGACGTTTCTATTATCGAAATGGGCGAAGGTTTCCAGCAGGTCGTTGCAACTGCCGGTAATAACCGCCTTGGCGGTGATGATTTCGACCAGAGAATCATCGACTGGATGGTAACAGAATTCAAGAACGAACAGGGGATTGACCTCTCTCAGGACAGAATGGTTATGCAGAGACTCAAAGATGCTGCCGAAGCCGCTAAGATTGAACTGTCTGCAACTCCGACAACTAACATCAACCTGCCGTTCATCACTGCTGATGCAACAGGCCCGAAGCATCTGAATCTGACTCTGACTCAGGCAAAATTCAATGAGCTGACTTCTGACCTCGTACAGGCTACAATGGAACCGGTTCGTCAGGCTCTCTCCGACAGCGGTCTGAGTGCTTCCGATTTGGATAAAGTTCTTATGGTCGGCGGTTCTTCCAGAATTCCGGCTGTACAGGAAGCTGTTAAAAAACTTATCGGCAAAGACCCGTTCAAGGGCATCAATCCGGACGAATGCGTTGCACTCGGCGCAGCTTTGCAGGGCGGTGTGCTCGGCGGTGATGTCAAGGAAGGCCTGATGCTTCTGGATGTGACTCCGCTGTCTCTCGGTATCGAAACTGCCGGCGGTGTGTGCACTGTCATGATTCCCAGAAATACAACTATCCCGACCAAAAAGTCTGAAGTGTTCTCCACTTATGCGGATAATCAGCCTGCTGTTGATATTAACGTCCTTCAGGGTGAACGTCAGTTCGCAAGAGATAACAAACAGCTCGGCACATTCCGTCTGGACGGCATCGCTCCGGCGATGAGAGGTGTTCCACGTATCGAAGTTACTTTTGATATTGACAGAAACGGTATTGTTCATGTCACCGCAAAAGACCAAGGTACTGGCAAGGAACAGAATATCTCTATCACAGCATCTACCAACATGTCCAAAGACGACATCGACAGAGCTGTCAAGGAAGCTGAACAGTATGCCGAAGAAGACAAGAAACGCCGTGAAGAAGTCGATACGAAAAACAGTGCCGAAAATATGATTCTCCAGACAGAAGGCACACTCAAGGAACTCGGCGATAAAGTTTCTGCTGATGACCAGAGCGCAATCCGTGCAAAGAAGGATGAACTCCAGAGCGCAATTGATGCAAATGATACCGCTGCTATGAAGACTAAAATGGATGAACTCCAGAAAGCCCTTATGGAAATCGGTTCTAAGATTTATCAGCAGCCCGGTGCTGGTGCAGGCGCAGCAGGTTTTGACCCGAATATGGGTGCGCAGAATTTTACCGAACAGACTGAGTCCGGCAATGATGATGATGTCATTGATGCTGACTTTACAGAAACCTGATTTTTTAAAATATTAACCGTCCGGGGCAGAAAATGAAATACTTCTCTGCCCCTTACCGGATTTAATTCGATTTTGAAAGGAGTGCCGCACGGCGGCGGATGAGTATGGCTGAAAAACGTGATTATTATGAAGTTCTGGGTATCCAGAAAGGGGCTAGTGAGGACGAAATCAAAAAAGCTTATCGAAAGATGGCAAGAGAAAATCACCCCGACCTTCATCCCGAAAAAGCAGACGAATGTGAAGAAAAGATGAAGGAAATCAATGAGGCTTATGCTGTGCTGTCCGACCCCGAAAAACGTCAGAAATATGACCAGTTCGGTCACGGCGGATTAGAAGGCGGCATGGGCGGTATGGACGGCTTTGGCGGTTTTACCGGAAGCTACGGCGATATGAGCGA
Source organism: Oscillospiraceae bacterium (assembly GCA_017430465.1). Taxonomy (GTDB): domain Bacteria; phylum Bacillota; class Clostridia; order Oscillospirales; family Ruminococcaceae; genus UBA3855. The sequence goes on along the minus strand of JAFRMZ010000200.1, from coordinate 3,729 downwards.
TATTTTCGAGAGCGTGTTCGGCGGTATTTTCGGAGGCGGAGGCGGTTCGTTCCGCAGCAGCGGAAATTCTGCCAATGCGCCCAGACGTGGCCGTGATGTGCTTACCAGCGTAAATATCAGCTTCATGGATGCCTGCAAGGGGACAGCACAGGAAATTACAGTTGCACATCAGGAACAGTGTACTGCCTGTGGCGGAAGCGGTGCAGAACCCGGCTCAAAACCCGAAATTTGTCCTAATTGTCAGGGACGTGGTACGGTCAGAGTCACACAGCAGACGTTTCTGGGAACAATGTCTTCGACAAATCCCTGCCCCAACTGTAACGGCAAAGGCACAGTTATCAAGAATCCGTGCGGTAAATGCAAGGGCATGGGACGTGTCCGTGTACAAAAACGGGTTTCCCTGAATATTCCTGCCGGCATCGACAACGGCCAGACACTTCGTGTTTCCAATGAGGGCGACTGCGGTATCAACGGAGGCCCTGCCGGAAATCTTAATGTGGAAGTAAATGTCCGCCCGCATCCGATTTTTAAAAGAAGCGGTTTCGATGTCGAATGTGATGTGATGATTACTTTTGCACAGGCTGTTCTCGGCGATACTATCGAAGTTCCTACGATTGACGGCAGTGTCAAGCTGAATATTCCGGAAGGGACACAGTCCGGCACAAAACAGCGTCTGAAAGGCAAGGGAATCAAACGTCTTCAGCGAGACGGACGGGGTGACCAGTATGTCACGCTCAAGGTAGAAGTGCCCAAGAATCTCAGCAAAAAACAAAAAGACCTGCTCAAAGCCTTTGAAGATTCTCTTGAAGATAAAAATTATCCCAAGAAAAAAAGCTTTAAAGACAAACTCAAAGAACTGTTCAGTTAAAAATACAATACATGAAAGCCTTTTCTGCCCAGCACAGAGCAGAAAAGGCTTTTTTTGAAATAAGGCTTGTATTTTACAGAAAGATATGCTATAATATTCTTATTGATAATTATCCAGAACAGCGAAAGGCGGAAACAGATATGCTATATATGGAAAATCATATCGGCAGGATTACATTTTCAGATTGTTATCTCCGGCAGTTGACCGAACAGACAGTGCTTCAGTGTTTCGGCGTTGCCGGTTTTGCACAGGTAACTGCGGCAGATAAAATCTTTGAACACCGCACCAGTCCTATTGTTATCACAGCCAGAAATGACAGGCTTGTGATTGATATTCATGTCCGCATTATCTATGGCGTGAATATCCCCGTTGTAGTACGGGCTCTGATGCATAAAGTGGAATTTGTGATTGAAGATGCTGTCAGAATCCCCGTTTCACATGTGCGTGTCTATGTGGACGAAATTGTAGAACCATAACAAAAGGAGTATGTGATTTATGAATGGTAAGATTTTGAAGGACGCTCTTTGCAGTGCCGCTGTCACAATCGAACAGAACAGAAAGAAAATTGATGAACTGAATGTCTATCCCGTGCCGGACGGCGATACCGGTACAAATATGTCTATGACAATGACTTCTGCAAGGAGAGCCCTCAGTGTTCTCCCCGATGATACTTTGATTAGTGAAGTCGCCGAAAAAGCTGCTTCGGCTATGCTCCGTGGCGCAAGAGGAAATTCCGGCGTGATTCTTTCCCTGCTGTTCCGTGGATTTGCCAAAGGCCTCGCCGAAACCGAGGAAGCACAGGGAACGGATATTGCCAATGCTGTCGAAATCGGTGTGCAGGCCGCTTACAAGTCCGTGATGAAACCTACCGAAGGCACTATCCTGACAGTCGCCAGAATGGGCGCACAGCAGGGCAAAGCCATCGCACAGGAAAATAATGACCCTGTCGTTGTCTGGGAAGGTATCTGCAAAGCCGCTTCCGAAGCCCTTGACAATACACCTGAACAGCTCCCGATTCTCAAAAAAGCAGGTGTTGTGGATGCAGGCGGTAAGGGACTGCTAACTATCTGGCAGGCAATGCTTGACGTTTTTCACGGACAGACCCCTGTCGAACCCGTGCAGGAAGTCCGCAAGGCACAGGATACTATTGCTATCGGCAGAGTTGACCTCGATGAGGAAATTAAATTCACGTACTGTACGGAATTTATTGTCGAAAAGAAAAAAGACTGCCCCGACCCCTTTAAGCTTCGGGCATATCTGGAAACTATCGGCGACTGCGTTGTCGTTGTGGATGATGACCAGATTATCAAAGTCCATGTGCATACTGACAATCCCGGAAATGCCCTCCAGAAAGCACTGGAATTCGGCCATTTTGTGAACGAACCCAAGCCAAAGATTGAAAATATGCGCATCCAGCACGCCGGACGTGTCAGAGAAGCGCATAATGCCGCTCAGGATGAAACTTATGTCAGAGCCGAACCCGAACAGCCTTTCGGTTTTGTAGCAGTCGCTGCCGGTGACGGCATCGAAAATATGTTTAAGGAACTCGGAACAGAGTGCGGAGGCTGTAATGTCGTCAGAGGCGGTCAGACAATGAATCCTTCTACAGAAGATATTCTTCGGGCGATTCATGCTACTCCGGCAAAGACTGTCTTCGTTCTGCCGAATAATAAAAATATTATCATGGCCGCAGAACAGGCTGTCAGCCTTGCTGACCGGAATGTCTGTGTACTTCCTACCAGAACCATTCCGCAGGGTCTGACAGCTCTCATGTCATTCGACAGCAGTCTTGATGCAGAAGGTAACCGCATTGCTATGACAAAGGCTTTTGAAAAAGTCGAAACCGGACAGATTACTTTTGCAGCCCGTGATTCCGAACTGGAAGGCCATAAAATCCGTCAGGGCGAAATTCTCGCACTCGAAAACGGCAAACTTGCCTTTACTGATAAAGATTTGAATCATGCCGCCTATAAACTGACAAAACGCCTTGTTCATGGTGAAACAAAGTTTATTACAATCATTTACGGAGAAAACGTGGAAGAACAGACCGCTGAACAGCTTTGCGACAAGTTGCAGGAAAAATTCGGCGAACGAATCGAAGTTATGGCAAGCAGCGGCGGTCAGCCGGTATATTCTTATATTATTTCTACTTCAGTGGAATAATCTGATTTAATTTAATATCTAAAAAGGGAGCAGTATATGGAAAAGTTATTTCTGTCAATCGAAAATCTGAAAAGCGTCAGCAAAACCAGATGCAGAGTCTATCAGAAAATCGGTATGCTGACTCCCTATGATTTATTGTATTATCTTCCAAGAGCTTATAAAGATTATCGTGAACCTGTCGCCGTGGCGGATGCTTTGCCAGATAATCAGAATGTCGTGAAAGTAACTGTCACCCGAAAACGAAATCCTGTCTATACCAGCCGTGGAATGCAGATTTTTCATGCCGATTCTGTGGATGATGACGGCACGGAACTCGGCATCACTATTTTTAATCAGAGATTTACATTTCAGGCTCTCGAAATCGGAAAAAGTTATATCATGTACGGAAAAATTGTAGATAATCCTCACGAAAACCGTTATGAGATACAAAATCCCCAGCTTCTCAAAGATATGAAAAATCCTATTGAAGCCGTTTATCCGCAGACTGCCGGCCTGACCAGCCCCATGGTCAGGACAAATATCAAAGAATGTCTTCAGATGCTCGATACTATGCCGTTTGAAACACTTCCGGCCGTTCTGCGTGATACATTTCAGCTCATGTCTCTGCCGAAAGCATTACATACTGTTCATCAGCCCGAAAGCTTGGAAGCCGTAGACGATGCCAAACGAAGAATCGCTTTTGAAGAACTTCTCCGGCT
>JAFRMZ010000199.1 GCA_017430465.1 Oscillospiraceae bacterium | reverse complement strand
TTTGCATTCGCCGTTCCGTCCGACCTCAGCGGAGGAGAAGCCGATAACCTGCCCGGCAGTTTCGACTGGGGACATACATCCGCACTCGGTTCGATGACGCTTCTGCTTCATGACGAAATTCTGAATCAAAATGAAAGTCAGATGCTGAAATCCAATCTGAAAGAAACAGCGGATTATTATCTGTATCTGGAAGAAAATCAGGGGTACGGACTGCCTTATCAGGCAAATCCGGACGGTGGTTATGTCTGGGCATCGAATTCGTTTGTATCTGATAATGCGATAGTTTTAGCTTATGCGTATGACCAGATTCAGGATAAAAAATATCTGAACGGCATGGTCGGAGCAGTGGATTATCTGCTTGGCCGGAATCCGCTGGATTATTCTTATGTGACGGGTTACGGCGTTCACAGCGTACAGTATCCGCACCATCGCTGGTGGGCAAAGTCAACAGATTCTGATTATCCGAAAGCTCCGTGCGGTGTACTGGTCGGCGGTGCGAATACCGGCCGTGAAGATTCCGTTGTGAAAAAAGCTTGGGAAGGTTTGGAAATTCCTCCGCAGAAAGCCTATCTTGATGATATTCAGGCATATTCTGTCAATGAATGTGCTATAAACTGGAATTCTTCGCTTGCTTGGACAATTTCCTATCTGTGCGAACAAAACGGCGGAATTCAGACAGGTCAGGCATCTGCCGGCGTTCAGCTTCCCGAACTGCCACGCCCTGAAGATGTCGAACTGCCGGAATTTATCATCACTGTTCCGGATGGCATTACCGGAATCGGGGAACAGATATTCGGAAAATATAACAGTTATATTAGTGAAGTCATTCTGCCGGACAGCGTGAAAAAAATCGGTATACAGGCATTTTCTGATTGTTCCAATTTGCAGAGGCTCAATATTCCGGAATCTGTCGAATTTGTCGGAGAAAAAGCATTTGCCGGTACACCATGGCTGGCAGAAGTGCAGGCAGATTCGCCTATGCTCATCATCAACGGACTGCTGATTGACGGTACTGCCGCTAAGGGTGATGTAGTTGTTCCGGAGGGAGTAACTTCTGTTCTCGGAAATGCCTTCTATATGAATACAGAAATCACATCTGTCAGCCTTCCGGAAGGGGTGCAGACTATCGGTGCAAATGCTTTCAACGGATGCGAAGCACTGGCAAGCCTGACACTTCCCGCAAGCCTGAAAACTATCAAAGAAAAAGCATTTTCGGGTATTGCCGTCACGGAACTGACAGTTCCGGCAAGCGTGACCGAAATCGAAGCCGAAGCCTTCATTAACTGTAAATCCCTTCCGGAAGTGACTGTTCTCGGCACAGATACCAAAATCGGAGAAAAAGCATTTGGCTGTACTTCTACATTTACAGCAACAGGTCAGTATTCTTATGTTTTTGTATATCGTGTGATGGATGATTTCACGCTTGTCTGCAATCGGAAATCCACTGCTGACAGCTATGCTGCTGATACCGGAGTGAAAGAAGTGTATTTCGGAGACGTTGACAATGACAATACAATTTCCATTCTGGATGTTATCAGTATCAATAAAAATATTCTTGGAAAAGAAGATTTAACTGCCATTCAGCAGAAAACAGCGGATGTCAATCACAGCGGTGTACCGGATTCCGCAGATGCCCTTGCAGTGATGAAATATATTGTTGGTCTGCTGACTTCTTTCTGAGACAAGTCATAAAACAGAAAAACAGTTCCGCTTTCAGAACGGAACTGTTTTTTGTTGAAAATTAAAAACGGCTAAGTTTTTGCTTAGCCGTTTTGAAATCATTCCAGTTCAAATGCACCGGTATAAAGCTGATAATAATGTCCTTTTTGCGCAATTAATTCTTCATGACTTCCTTTTTCGATAACTTTGCCGTGGTCAAGTACCATAATCAGGTCAGAATTGCGTACTGTCGAAAGACGATGGGCAATGACAAAAACAGTTCTGCCGTGCATGAGCTTATCCATTCCGGCGGAAACAATGGCTTCTGTACGTGTGTCGATAGAAGAAGTAGCTTCATCCAGAATCATAACAGGCGGGTCGGCGACAGCGGCTCTTGCAATGGCGATAAGCTGACGCTGGCCTTGTGAAAGATTTGCACCGTTTCCGGTAAGTTCCGTCTGATAGCCATCCGGCAGACGGCTGATAAAATCATCTGCACCGGCAAGCTTTGCGGCAGCAATACATTCTTCATCAGTCGCATCAAGTTTGCCGTAGCGAATGTTATCCATAACAGAACCGGTAAACAGATTCGTTTCCTGCAAAACAAGTCCGAGAGAACGCCTTAAATCTGATTTCCGAATTTTGTTGATGTTAATGCCGTCATAGCGGATTTTGCCGTCGGCAATATCATAGAAACGGTTAATCAGATTTGTGATAGTTGTCTTGCCTGCGCCAGTCGCACCGACAAAGGCGATTTTCTGACCGGGCTTTGCATAGACAGAAACATCATGCAGAACAGTTTTTCCTTCTTCATAAGCAAAATCTACATTCAACATGCGGACATCGCCCTGCAATTCTGTATACGTAACCGTACCTTCTGCCTTGTGAGGATGTTTCCAAGCCCAGTGACCGGTATGATGTTTTGTTTCCTTGACACTGCCGTCAGGAAGAATTTCTGCATTGACAAGCTTTACATAGCCTTCATCAGTTTCAGGTTCTTCATCCATCATGGAGAAAATTCTGTCCGCACCGGCGAGAGCCATTACAACAGCGTTAATCTGCTGGGCAACTTGATTCACATTTCCAGTGAATTGCTTTGTCATGTTCAGAAAGGCTACTACAATGCTGACATCCAGAGCTGCACCGGAAAAACTGTAATTCTTGACATGATTCAGCACCAGCACACCGCCGATAACTGCAATCAGAACATACAGAATATTACCGATATTCATAACAATAGGCCCTAATGTATTGGAATATGCATTCGCTCTGTAGCTGTCCTGACGAAGCTGTTCGTTGATTTCTTCAAATTCTTCTATACAAGTATCTTCATGATTGAATACTTTGACAACTTTCTGTCCGTTCATGATTTCCTGAATATAGCCTTCGGCATCGCCGATGGATTTCTGCTGACGAAGGAAGTATTTCGCACTTCCGCCACCCATGACTTTGGAAACAAACATCATTGCAATAACCCCGACAATCGTGAGCAGAGTCAGCCAGAAACTGTAATACATCATGATGAAAAATACTGCCACGACTACCGTCCCCGCACGGAGCAGAGTCGGCAGACCCTGAGAAATCAACTGGCGGAGTGTATCAATATCATTTGTATAATAACTCATGATTTCGCCGTGTTTATGCGTATCGAAATAACGGACAGGTAGATTCTGCATTTTTTTGAACATAGACTGACGCATCTTGTTCAGAAATCCCTGCGTAATGACTGCCATTAGCTGGGAATAGACCGTAATCGCCACAGTGGAGATTAAATACAGCATGATTAAAAACATCATCATGGGGATAATCTGTTCGCTTGCCTTGTTCCAGTCCCAGCCACTTTCTAGAGCTTCTACAATGATTTTGATTACTTTCTGGATATACATATCCGGAATAGAAGAAGCAACAGAAGAAAATAAAATACATCCGATAGTAATCGGGACTAACTTCGGATAGAACGAAAACAGCATCTTGATAAGGCGTGAGAATACGCCTTTCTTTATCTGAGGTCTCTGCATAGGCATTTGTTTTGGCATTATTCTTCACCTCCGTGAGTCTGCTGTTCATATACTTCACGATAAATCTGATTTGTCGCAAGCAATGTTTCGTGTGTGCCCACTGCACTGATAGTGCCGTTATCAAGTACGATAATCTGGTCAGCATCCTGTACAGAAGAAATTCTCTGGGCAATGATGATTTTAGTCGTTTCGGGGATGAATTCTCGGAATCCCTGACGGATTAAAGCATCTGTTTTTGTATCGACTGCGCTGGTGGAATCGTCCAGAATCAGGATTTTCGGCTTTTTAAGCAGTGCTCTTGCAATACAGAGCCTTTGTTTTTGCCCGCCGGAAACGTTTGTACCGCCCTGTTCAATATGGGTATCATATTTATCAGGGAATCTCTGAATAAATTCATCCGCCTGCGCAAGCCGGCAGGCTTCTTCTATTTCTTCGTCTGTTGCATCCGGATTGCCCCATTTCAGATTTTCTTTAATCGTACCGGAAAAGAGAACGTTTTTCTGAAGTACCATTGCAACAGCATCTCTCAATGTATTCAGGTCATAATTGCGGACATCCACATTTCCGACACGGATACTGCCTTCGGTTACGTCATACAGGCGGGGGATAAGCTGTACCAGAGTCGATTTGCTCGAACCTGTACCGCCAATAATGCCGACTGTCTGTCCGGATTTGATATGCAGATTAATATCTGCAAGTGCGAACTTCTTCGCCTGTTCTGAATATTTAAAGCTGACATTCTCAAAATCAACAGAACCGTCTGTAACAAGAGAAAGTGCCTGTTCCGGATTGGTGAGAGTCGGTTTTTCTTCGAGTACCTCGTAAATACGCTTGACAGATTCCGCAGACATTGTCAGCATGACATAAATCATAGATAAAAACATCAGTGACATCAGAATCTGTACGCCGTAAGTAATCATAGCAGAAATCTGACCAATATCAACAGAATGGTCTACAATCGCCATTTTTGAACCGACCAGCAGGATAAATACCATATCGAAATACATGCAGATTTGCATCAGCGGTGTGTTCAGTGCAATAATCTGTTCCGCCTTGGTGAAATCCTGACGGATGTCTTCGGCAGCCATGCCGAATTTTTTCTTTTCATGTTCTTCACGGGAAAAGCCCTTGACAACACGCATTCCACGGACATTTTCTTCAATGGATTCGTTCAGTTTGTCATATTTTTTGAATACTCTCCGGAATGCCGGAAGCGCATTCTTCCCGATGAGAAACAGTCCGACAATCAGCACCGGAATTACAACTACAAAAGCCATCGCCAGCTTACCGCCCATGTAAAAGGCCATCGCTGTAGAGAAAATAAACATCAGCGGACTTCTTAATCCCATACGGATGAGCATCATAAAAGCCATCTGTAAATTAGTAATATCGGTTGTCATTCTGGTGACAAGCGAGGAAGAAGAAAACTTATCAATATTCTCGAAAGAATAGCTTTGAACTTTCTCGAACATGTCATGCCGGAGATTCTTGGAAAGTCCGGTTGCGGCCTTGGATGCGGTGAATCCGGCTGAACCGCCGCACATCATGGAAAAAATAGCCATGATTGTCAACAGAATGCCAGTTCGCAGAACGTCATTGATTGCCGCCTGATTCTGAATTTCATTCACCAGCCGAGCCGTCAGAAACGGCAGGAATGTTTCTAAAACTGCTTCGCCAAGCATAAAGAACATCGTGAAAATTGTTGTGGATTTGTATTCACGCAGACAGGCCAGCAGTCTTTTCAGCATGTGCATTCACAATCTTCCTTTCTTTTATGAGGTTTAGTGATTTTTTGACGCATCTTTTTCGGATTTGGACTGATTCTGCTTTCGTTTATGCATATTGCAGAAACAGCCGTGCAGGGTTTGCAGAGCCTGATAGAAATCCTCACGTTCTTCAGGAGTCATTTCATCAAACATGCTTTGATAATAAACCGCTTTTTCGGATAAGAAATGTTCGATATAGTTTTTCCCTTTCTGCGTGAGTTTCAGACGGACGATTCTTCTGTCGCTGGGGTCGGAAATCCGTTCGGCAAAACAGCATTCTGTCAGGCGGTCAACCGTTTTGGTCATCTGTTGTTTGGGGCTGTGAGTAAAGCGGGCGAGTTCTGTCATCGTCATGCTTTCGCCGTGCTCTTTCAGTATCTGGATGCAGTAATACATGCTCAGGCTGATGCTGTCATCCAGCAGGGATTTGAACGGCTTGTCAATCCAGTAATGCCACTGGGGCATCGTAGCAAGCAGAAGTTCCTGCAATTCTGAGGTTTTCATGAAATCACCTCTCTTTCTGAAAAATGGTTCTCTTTTATGAATTGTCAGCAAAAAAGAATTGTCATAATTAGTTTACTATTTTCAGGCGGATTTGTCAATAGCATTCCGGAACTTTGGAGAATATCACAAAAAGCAGGACTGTATCAGTCCTGCTTTTTGGAAATATTTTCTGTTTTAACGATTAAGATTCCAGAATCGGATACTGAGCCAGTACTTGAACACCTTTCTGAGCCAGTGTCTTGACAGCAGTGTCAAGTTCACGTTCGTTCAGCGGATTTTCTGTCAGGAATACTGTTTCTCCTTCTTCGGTAGAGATAGTCTTTTCAGAAATCTGACCGAACACTTCGTTCAGAACAGCAATATCTGCAGAAGTTGTGCGGAAATAATATTTTGCGGAGAAAGATGCAAAATTTTCGATAAAGTCAGTATCATGAACATTTTCCCATGTCTGGGACGGAATGGTGTGGTCAAGCTGGAGTTCTTCAATCATATCGCCAAGCACGGCACTTGCAGTCGGGAATTTACCTGCCCCACGTCCGTAGAACATCGCTTTTCCAATGCCGTCACCACGTACCATAACAGCATTGTAAACACCGTTGACCTGTGACAAAAGATTATCTTCTTCGACAGCCATAGGCATAACAGCCGGAAGAATCTTTCCGTTTTCGAGTTTCTGCACTCTTGCGATTAACTTGATTGCATAGCCAAGCTGACCGCAGAATTTTGTATCTTTCAGTTCTACATCACGAATGCCTTTTGTATAAACAGATTCCGGATAGACATGCTTTCCGAATGCCAGCGATGATAAAATACAGATTTTACGGCAGGCATCAAAGCCTTCTACATCGGCAGTAGGGTCTTTTTCAGCATAGCCTTTTTCCTGTGCGAGTGCCAGAGCCGCAGAAAAATCCATATTTTCTTTAATCATCTTGTTCAGGATAAAATTAGTTGTACCGTTCAGAATGCCGGCAATTGCAGAAAATTCATTAGCGGCAAGACATTTATGCAGTGGTCTGATAATCGGAATTGCACCGCCGACACTGGCTTCAAAGAAGAAATTACAGTTATGTTCCTTTGCTTTTTTCAGCAGAATATCGCCTCTTGCAGCAACCAGTTCTTTATTAGAAGTAGCAACGCTTTTTCCGGCTTCGAGACAGGATTTTACAAAATCAAAAGCCGGTTCGATACCGCCCATGCATTCTGCCACAACAGTTACATCAGGGTCGTTCAGGATAACCTGAATATCTTTGACAAGCTTATCTGCATAAGGTCTGTCGGGAAAATCACGCAAATCCAGAATATAGCCCATTTCTACTTTTTTTCCGCACCGTTTCTGGATAAGTGCCTTATTTTTCTCGAATAACTCTACAACACCTGAGCCGACAACACCACAGCCCAGTACTGCTAATTTTTCCATCTTAAAAAACTCCTTCTGTTTTGAATCTTGATTATTCTCCGGACAGAATTTTGACATCAACAACGCCGTCAACCTGCATCAGATACTCCTGTAATGAAACAGGGGAGTGCAGGCCGTTTCCGAGCCGAATCGAAAAAGTCACTGCTGCTACGCCGTCAATAGGAATATTCTGATTGACAGTCAGAATATTGGCATCCAAGTCATAAAGCGCAGAAAGAACACTGGAAAGCACACCAGCTTCATCACGAAGAACGGCTTGCAGGTTCATAATTCTACGAGTGAGCTTGTCCTCATAAGAAAAAACACAGTCCTTATATTTATAGTATGCGCTTCGGGATATGCCGACACGCTTACAGGCAGCGGCAGAGCTTTTTTCTTCTTTATTGGCGAGCAGTTTCTTGACTTCCAAGACCTTATTAATGACATCCGGCAGGACGGAAGCATCGACAACAATTAACTGATGTTCCATGCAAAAGCCCCCTCTCAATATGTCAAATCGTCCGTGTACAAAAAACAATTGTACTTGCATCTTTAACTATAACATAGAATCTGGAATTTGTCAAGGGTTTTTTCAGGATTATTTCTGATTGTTAACCAAATACAAAAAATCAGTTGACAATTGAGGCGAAGTGTGCTATAATAAAATCATCATACATGATTTTTTATTTTTTTAAAAGGAGTTTTTGATTTATGTCACAAATGATTATGACCGCATCGTCCGGAAATTCTGAAAAATCCGGAAAATCTGTATGGAGTGCCAAAGATTTGGCCTTTACAGCAATGTTCTCGGCTCTGATTGCCGTATGTTCATGGATTTCAATTCCGACTGCCGTGCCGTTTACGCTACAGACATTTGCAATTTACTGCGCACTGGAATGTCTTGGCGGAAAAAGAGGATTTTTCTCCGTGCTGGTGTATATCCTGCTTGGTGCAGTAGGTGTTCCGGTATTTGCAGGATTTTCCGGAGGACTCAGCGTAATTCTGGGAACAACAGGCGGATATATTCTGGGCTTTCTGGCAAATGCTGCTGTTTACTGGGCGTTCGAGAAACTGCCTCATCATGAAAAATTATGGATGAGACTTACTGCACTGGTGCTGGGTACAGTGCTCTGCTATGTGTTCGGAACAGCATGGTTTATGTTCGTCTATGCCAGACAGGTAGAGGCTATTGACCTCGGCACGGCTCTGAGCTGGTGCGTGACTCCGTTCTTAGGGTCAAATGTCCTGAAACTTGCACTTGCCATTCTGATTTCTGACAGAGTCAAGAAATATGTCAAGTTTTGAGTTAAGACCGCATCACGGCTTATGCATTGCCTTCTTTGAAGGAAAAGGCTACAGCCCCGATTTTACTCGGTATATGGCAGAAATGATTTCTTATCTTGAAATGCACAATCCTGAAATCAGGCTTGTTCTGCATACAGACAGAATTTGTTCTGCCTGTCCGCATAACCGGAATGCTGTCTGTGACAGTGCACAGAAAGTTCTGCATTATGATAAAACTGTTCTCTCCCTGTGCAGTTTGGAAAATAATCAGGTTCTCCTCTGGAAAGATTTTCAGTCTCTTGTCAGACTGAAAATCCTACAGCAGAGGAGAATTTCTGCTGTCTGCCGGAATTGTCAGTGGCTGTTTATATGTTCCGAAAAACAACAGAAATTCTTGACATTTTCTGATAAATATGATAAAATAGAATTATGAACTCTATTTTGTTTCGAGGGAAGTGTGAAGTCTTATGATTGGAATTCAGGACGGTGTTCTGAGAAAATATATCGGCAGTGAAGAAAAAATTATCATTCCGGATGGCGTAACCAAAATTGATTACTGGGCGTTCGGAAATTATGATGCCGAAAAAACAGAAAGTCCCTGTCCGAATCTGAAAGAAATCGTTCTTCCGGAAACTGTCAGGGAAATTGCACCGTATGCATTTTATCACTGTGAAACACTCAGAAAAATCAATCTGCCTTCCAGTCTGAAACTTATCGGAGCAGAGGCATTCTATAATTGCAGAAATCTGGAAGAAATTATTATTCCGGAAGGCGTTGCGGAAATTTCGTTCGGTGCGTTTGCGGGCTGTTATTCTCTCAAAAAGATTCACATTCCGGATAGTGTGGAAAAAATTGTTTCAAAGGCTTTTTGCGGATGTCATCCGGAAAAGCTCATCATTCCCGAGAAAATTACCAATCTGTCGCCTGATGTCTTCGGATATAGAGCCAATATTTCAGAAGTATCCTATCAAAATATTCATTTTTCCGCCCGTCAGTACAGTGATGCAAGACACGGCATTAATATTTATGAATGTATTAAATTAATCAATGAGCACGATGTTTCTGTTGTGATTCCTTCGCCGGAGAAAGAGTATATTATTTTTCAGCTATACTGCAAATATCCGGATGATAAAGAACTTATCCGCTTTCTAAAAGAAAAATTTCTTTCTAAATTCCGTGTACTTATAGACCGCAACAAGCCCGAAATTGTCCGGAAAGTACTCGAACAGAAAACTTTCATCACACAAAACAATATCAATTCCTGCCTGTTTTACGCAACAGAACATAATACACCCGAAATTGTACTTCTGCTGACGGATTATAAATACAGACATTTCGGCTATGAAGATATTAAAACTGTCATCAGCCGAAAATTCTCACTATAGAACAGGAGGGAGCTTATGCCGGAATTTGAAATTACTTCTGACGGCGTTCTGACAAAATATAACGGCTCAAATCCGGATGTTGTCATTCCGGAACATCTGATTCACATCGGAGCTTATGCTTTTGCTAACTGTGAATTTCTCCGGAGCGTCACCTTTCCGGATTCGGTGATACATATCCGGAAGAGCGCATTTCAAAACTGCCGGAATCTTGAAAAAGTCATTCTGCCGGATTATCTGGCAGATATTGGCAACGGTGCATTCTGTCAGTGCAAAAATCTGAAAGAAGTTATATTTCCAAGAAAACTCGAAAAAATTGATAAAGATGCCTTCCTTGGCTGTATCTGTCTGAAACAGGCGGTTCTGCCGGACAGCATCACACAAATCGGAGAGGGCGCATTTCAGGGCTGTGAAATGCTGGAATATGTCAGGCTTCCGAAATCTCTCACGGAACTGAAAGCGTATCTGTTCAGTTATTGCATAATGCTTTCAGAAATTAAACTTCCGGAAACAGTAACACAAATCCAGACAAAAGTTTTTTATCACTGTACACACCTCAAAAAGCTACACCTTCCGGACGGCATGGAATTCCTTAGTGATGATGCTGTAGATACTCAAAGTTTATGCACACTGACTTATAAAGATATTACATTCACAAACAAAGCAAAGGCTTTTGCCTGTATGCACATGATAAATACGCACCGGTTGGATGTGAGAATTCCAATGACGGAAAAAATCAGCATTCTGATACAGATGTATCATCAGAACCCTGAAGAAGAAACCTTGCTTCTTTACCTGAAAGAACAGTTTCCCGAAATTGTCCGTATTTTGATTAAGGAAAATCATGCGGAATTAATCCGTGAAATCATAAACGCCGGACAGATAGTTCAGAAAGAAACAATTGACAAGCTTATCCGGTATGCGATTAAAGAAAAGGCCTATGAAGTACAGGTGATGCTGACGAATTACAAAAAAGAACAGTTCGGTTTCGAGTCGATTGAAGACAAGGCTAAGGGCTTATTGCTGGATTAAAGTCAGAAGTTCTTCCGGCACGGAGATGATTTTCTGTGCACCGTGCTGGAGCAGGAATGCTCTGTCACGGAATCCCCATTCCACACTGATGCAGGGAAGGCCGGAATTTTCTGCTGTAGCAATGTCTACATCAGAATCACCAATATAAACGGCCTGTTCCGGCGGAATCTGCAAGTCATGCAGAACAGCAAGCACAGCATCCGGCGCAGGCTTCCGGCGGATGCCTTCCCGTTCACCGGCAACGGCATCGAACAGCCCCGGAAAATAATCAGCACATAAGGTCTGTACGGCATAGTCTGCCTTATTGGAGACAACTGCTGTTTTGATTCCGGCATTCCGGAACTTTTGCAATATTTCTAAAATGCCGGAATAAGGTTTTGTATGGTCAGCACAGTGCTGGGCGTAATATTTCGTAAAATCCTGATGTACCTGATTTATCAGATTTTCGGGAGTCTGTTCCGGAACAGCACGTTCTATCAGTTTCCGGATACCGTTTCCGACAAAACAGCGCACTTCTTCAATGCTTCGTTCCGGAAATCCCGATTTCCGGAGTGCATAATTGGTACTCAGGAACAAATCTTCGAGTGTATCCAGAATTGTACCGTCCAAATCAAAAATTATCATTTTGCAGTTCATGCTGTAATTCTCCTTCTGTTTCAGAATGATTTTCATGTCCGGATTTCAGTGCAGGAGCAAATCCACGGAAAGAAACTTCACTTGTAAATCTGCCGAGTTCTTCCAGCGAAAACGACAGATTTCCCTTGAGCCATTCCCGATAGATTTCCAGTGTGCCGGACAGGACAAACCGGCTGTATAATTTCATAACATCTTCGGAAACCAGTACTTTTTCTTTATACATATTGCAGATGCCTACTGTCAGGGCTTCCTTGCTTTGTTCCCAGAAAGAATCATAATAATCCATACGGGCAATGTGCCGGAAAAATTCAAGATTATCGCTGATAATCCGGTTCAGTGCGGAATACAGGCTGACGGTATTGAAATTCTGATTGAAAAAATCTTGTTTTTCAAGCAGAACAAGCAGATTCTGAATTAGCTGTTTGTTATAGTCTCTCATGACATCATCAGTAGTTTCGTAATGCAGATAAAAAGTTTTTCTGTCGATATTGGCTTTTTTTGCCAGTTCTGTCACTGTCATTTTCATGCTTTTTTTCTCCATCAGCAGGGAAACATAGGCATTCCGGATAGCAGAACGGGTTTTGAGCACTCTCCTGTCCATGATTTTGCTACTCACTTTCTATAAAAATGTAGAATAATCATCAGATTATTGCATATTGGCAATTGATTTATTGACCTGTTTATATTATAATACATACATAGGGGAAAAGTCAAGTCTTTCCGGCTGACTGCAATTGATTTTTCAGACAAAAAATAAAAAGAGATATTTGATTTAAGAGAGGGAAGAATTTCATGATAAAACAAAGGGAACTGCCCCGCACCAATGCCCGCACACAAGTCCGCAGGGCAATTTGCAGGCAGGCGAAAAAGCTGGAACAGTCCGGCAGAATCGAAATCACAAAAACATTCAGTCAGCACGGGGACTGTTCTGTATTTGAACACTGTGCCAATGTGGCTTATGTAAGCTGTATGCTGTTCCATAAAATGCATGTCGAAGCAGACTGGGATGAATTAATCAACGGTGCACTTCTGCATGACTATTTTCTTTATGACTGGCATAATAAAAACACCTGTCATCCGGCACATGCGGTTTATCATCCTACACTGGCTCTGCATAATGCCCGCAAAGACTATCAGCTTACCCCTAAAGAAGAAGATATTATTTTACATCACATGTTTCCGCTGACCGTCCTGCCTCCCAAAAGTAAAGAAGCATGGATGGTATGCCTCGCAGATAAACTCTGTGCCCTGACGGAAACATTCGGAAAGGTGTGGGTAAGATGACACTTGAATATTTATTTTTAAATTTCATGCTGTACAGTTTCGCCGGATGGGTATTCGAGACCACTGTCTGCTCTTTATGGGAAAGCGGGCATTTTCTGAACAGAGGTTCTCTGCTAGGCCCTTATTGTCCGGTATACGGCGGAGGTGCATGTTTCGGAATTCTGCTGGGATTGTATATTCAGAATCCTGTGAAATTGTTTTTCTTTTCCGCAGTACTGTGCATTGCGGTGGAATATACTGCCGCCTGTGTGCTGGAAAATATTTTCAGCATGAAATTATGGGACTATACCGGCATGGCGTTTCAGATTCAAGGCAGAATCTGTCTGCTGGGATTCCTGTTTTTCGGTACAGCCTGCACAACTATCAGCAAACTGATTCAGCCGTCTGTAATGGCAATGTTTGAACGTACAAATCCCAAGCTTCTGCATTTTATTTCCATCAGTCTTGCCGTGATTCTGGCACTGGATATTCTGCTTTCTGCACTGGCATTCCGCAGGGCAAACAAAGTCCTTTATCGGTTCTATATCCGCTGGCATGCATCCCTGAACCGTGAATTCCGCAGTCTGTCCTATGCGGTGCAAAGAAGATGTCCGGAATGGCTTCTTGAAGATTTATCTGGTATGCAGGAAACTATTTTGGATAAAAACCGCACACTTTGCATGAAACAGGAACAGCAGAAAGAAACTATCATGGAAAATTTACAGCGGTTCAAGAAATTTTAAAAAAAATCAAAAAAACCGGAGAAAGTTCTCCGGTTTTTTTGTTTGAAATTTCAGTGAAAAATGCTGAAATTTACTTGCTTTTTTTGTGTAAATATGCTATAATGAAATCAGCATTAAAACTTGAAATGAGGTGTGCTTTTATGGATGAAGAAAAATTCATGTTGGATACCGTCACGCAGATTACCCCTGCCCAGCAGGAACAGCTTGTGCATGTCTTCCATGAATTTATAGAACTGGAACATTTGTATACGTCTGCTGCTGAACTTGTCAAAACACAGCTCAATATCTATGATTCAGAATTCAGTGTCAAATTTCAGAGGAATCCGATTCACAGCATCGAAAGCCGTATCAAATCTCCTCAGAGCATCGTTGGTAAACTCCAGAAAAAAGGACTGGAACTTTCCGCCAAATCTGCCCAGAAAAATCTGATGGATATTGCCGGCGTGCGTGTTATCTGCTATTATATTGATGATATTTATGCCATCTCCGAACTGCTCGCCATGCAGAGAGAATATAAAATCGTCAAAGTGAAAGACTATATCAAAAAGCCCAAGCCAAGCGGATACCGCAGTCTGCATGTCATCCTGATGGTGCCTGTCTATCTGGCAACCCAGAAGAAAGAAGTTCCTGTCGAAATTCAGATAAGAACTATTGCTATGGATTTCTGGGCAAGTCTAGAACATCAGCTTCATTACAAAACCAAATCCATTGTATCCGAAGCCCTCAAGAAAGAATTGCAGGACTGTGCTGAAATCATCGCCGAAACCGATTTGAGAATGCAGGATATTTACGACCAGATTAATGATTTGGACTGAACTATGATACTGGAAAAAAGAATTTTTGCTACTGGTGAATTTGTTGTCTGGAAGAATCAGCTTTACCGCTCGAAAACATATCAGAAAGATTATGAATTATTTCATCTGAAAGATAAAAACAGGAATACTCCGCTCTGCCGGATTGACCGGAATCAAGCCGAAGATGCCTACAGACAGTTTGCTTACTGCGAACTGAAAGGCCTCCGGTATCGGGCTGTTTCAGTGCAGGATGAATTCTGCGAATATCAGCCGTTTTATCCAGACTTTTTCTTTCGGGACAGAATCGAGGATATGACCGAAATCTGGATTCAGAAGAACCGTTCCGGTCAGAAACCGGAAATCGAAACCGTTTGGCTTCGCCCTTATTGTATGAATCCGCCAAGCAGTCATAAATTCTATGTCCAGAAAAGACCGGATATGAAATTTATGCTCTGCTGGCCGGAAGAACTTCTGACACTCAGACAAGCGGTGCAATGCCTGAAAGAATGCTATCAGGGAAGAATTTCCATTTCAGAAATAAATGTTCCTTTCTTGGATACTTATGTGCAGAAATTTCAAATCGACAGACAGAATTTTATTATGACACTGGATTTCGGACTTATCGACATCAGTCCGAAGGAAAAAGACGGAAATCCCTATCTTCTGGAAATTGTAAAATATTTCAACAGTTTTTCATAAAACTATTGCAATTTCCGGAAGAATCCTGTATAATAATAGTAATGCTTTTTGAGAAAAGCAAAAAATATTAATTCCGAAAAGGAGAGAATTACCCATGTACAAAGATTTAATCGACACTATCGGCTATGTGGAAAGCGTTGACCCCGAAGTCGGCGCAGGTATGAAAAAGGAACTCGCCCGCCAGAAAAGAAATCTGGAACTGATTGCAAGTGAAAATATCGTTTCTCCGGCAGTCATGGCTGCTATGGGAAGCGTTCTCACAAACAAATATGCAGAAGGCTATCCGGGTAAGCGTTATTACGGCGGTTGTGAATGCGTTGACATCGTAGAACAGATTGCTATCGAAAGAGCGTGTAAGCTGTTCGGCGCAAAATTCGCAAACGTTCAGCCTCATTCCGGCGCACAGGCAAATACTGCTGTTTATGTGGCAGTGCTTCAGCCCGGTGATACTGTTCTTGGTATGAGCCTCGATGACGGCGGTCATCTGACACATGGTTCACCTGTCAATATTTCCGGTAAATATTTTAATTTTGTATCTTACGGACTTGATGACGAAACCGAAACTATCAATTATGATGATGTACAGAAACTCGCCGAAGAAAATAAGCCGAAACTTATTGTTGCCGGTGCTTCTGCTTATCCCAGAGCCATTGATTTCAAGAGACTTTCTGAAATTGCAAAATCTGTCGGTGCTCTGCTGATGGTGGATATGGCACACATCGCCGGACTGGTTGCCGCAGGTGTGCATGAATCCCCTGTACCTTATGCAGATATTGTGACAACAACTACACACAAGACTCTCAGAGGCCCACGTGGTGGCCTGATTCTGACAAATGATGAGGCTCTTGCTAAGAAAATCAATTCCGCAGTATTCCCCGGCACGCAGGGCGGTCCTCTGATGCATGTCATCGCTGCAAAGGCTGTCTGCTTCGGTGAGGCACTCAAGCCTGAATTCAAGGAATATCAGCAGAAGATTGTTGAAAATGCCAAAGCTCTGGCAGAAGGTCTGCTCAAGAGAGGTTTCAATCTGGTTTCCGGCGGTACAGATAATCATCTGATGCTGGTTGACCTGCGTCCGTTCAGCATCACCGGCAAGGAACTGGAACACCGTCTTGATGAAGTCTATATCACTGTTAACAAGAACGCTATCCACAAAGACCCTGAAAAGAAATTTGTCACCAGCGGTATCCGAATCGGCACACCGGCAGTCACCACCAGAGGACTCGGCGTGGAAGAAATGGACAAAATCGCAGAATATATCTATCTCTGTGCAACCGATTTCGAGAACAAGGCTGATGAAATCCGTGCAGGCGTGACAGAAATCTGCAATAAGTTCCCGTTATACGAATAAGCTTCACATTCAGGCGGAACCCTGCCGTCATCCGGCAGGATTCCGCTGTACTGAAAGGAAATTTTTATGATAAATTATCCGCAGAATCATGATTATGATGCCTTTAATCAATGGTTTGAAGAAAATTTCTTTCTGTCCAGCGACAGACTCGAAAGATTAGGGTGCAGCTACGGAAATTTCTGGCAGATAGTCAGAAGCGGTATGTCTTCACCGCAGGAAAGAGAATCCTCATGGTCAAGATGGAATTTTCATTTTGAAGTCCTCTGGCCGGATGCTGACCAGCTTTTTGATGCAAATCAGATTTATGTAGAGGCGCATCTGGAAATGCTCAATCCGGAGGAAATGTCCCCCAGACAAAAGGAAATCCGCAGAATTTTTGAACATAATGATTTCATTCCGCACGGAAAAAACGGTGTGATTTACAGTGAAATCGTTCCGGCTGATTTTTCCTCGGAAAACAGAGCTTTGGAAACTATCTGGAGAATTATAAAAGTTTTGCAGGAAGATTCCGGATTTCAGCGATGTGCAAAGCTTGCGGATATAATCGGCTGAAATGATGACAGAGAAAAAGGCGGACTCAGTTCGCCTTTTGTTTTTACAAGTTTATGATATTGCGATTCAGGAGGAAAATCACCAATGGCATTAAGAAAGAAAAAAAATCAGCAGGACGATTCCGAAAAATTACAGGAGCTACTGAAATCATGGGACATTCAGTTGCCGGAAAAGGACAAAAAATCTGATTTTCCCGAAACGTCTCTGAATGACTTTCCGCAGGCGGATTTTCCTGAAATAAAATCAGAAAATAAATTTCCTCAGCCGGAAACAGAAATACAAGCCGATGCCGTTTCGCTCAGAAAAGAACCGGATACCATTCAGGCCAAAATGACTGTACCTGAAATCATTCAGGAAAAATCCAAACAGCAGAAACCGGCCGTTTCACTGAAAAAACAATCCGATACCCTCGAAACAGAACAGAAGTTTCAGAAGCTTTTTCAGGAATATCGGAATCAGAAATCAGATAAAAAATCCAATGTGCATGAATTCCATTTCGGAAATCCGGAACTGGATAAAAAATTCAAACAGGAAGCCATTCAGTATATGCATGGTACAGTCAGGCTGTATTCTCAGGAACTCTTTTTGATATTGATATTATTAACAGGTTTCGGGCTCAGCGTGATGCATGGCGTGTTTATCTGTTTTTCTGTTCTGGCATTCGCCACGGCGGGATTTCTGCTTTGGTATGCCTCCAGATGGAAACTGACATTTGACGGCATGACAAACCGTTTTTCTTATCAGTCGCTGACTTGTCCGGAAATCTGTTTCCATGCTTCCGAAATTGAAAGTTTCCAGATTGAAAAAGGTTTCCATTCGCCGGAAGAAATGATTGTTTTATCCGTTCACGGAAGAAAAATCTGTATCTGGCTGGGATTTCCGCAGTATATGCTGACAGGCCGCAGCGGAGATTATCTCGGCGGATGCTATGGGGCTCATAAATTTCGGGAATATCTGGAATTTTACCGTGCTCTGCACGGAGAGTTTTCTTATTCTTATCCGCAGTTTCAGTCCGTGCAGAAAAAAGCAGATTCTTCCAGCAAGGAAGAACTCATGCAGATGCTCACGCAGTATCAGAAACAAATTGAGGAGAAACAGAAAGAAAAGGAGTGATTTTCATGCCGTTAGCTGAACAAATCAGGCCGAAATCTCTGGATGATGTTGTTGGGCAAACCCATCTGCTCGCATCCGGAAAACCGCTTAGAAAAATCATCGAAAGCGGTCACATTCCGAATATGATTTTTTATGGCTCATCCGGAATCGGAAAAACAACCGTTGCCCGCATCATTGCCGAACAAACTAATATGACCCTGCATATCCTGAACGGCACGCAGGCGGGCGTTTCTGATATGAAATCCATCTTTTCCGAAGTCGGCACATTCGCCGGCATGAACGGAATTTTATTATATCTGGATGAAATTCAGTATCTGAATAAAAAGCAACAGCAAAGTTTGCTGTCCTATATTGAAAACGGAGATATTACTTTAATTGCTTCCACAACGGAAAATCCCTATTTTGCAGTTTATAACGCTGTTATTAGCAGATGTACCGTATTTGAATTCAAGCCGGTGGAAGTCTCTGAAATGAAAAAAGCAGTTGCAAGGGCGTTTCAGAAAATCAATGATAAAAATCTGGCTCTGGAAGACGGCGTTATCGAACATATTGCGCAGGGAAGCGGGGGAGATGTCCGAAAAGCCATGAATGCGGTCGAATTGTGTGCCTTATCCGCCGAAGATACTGGAGAAGGCTATTTTTATGTTTCTCTTGAAACAGCGCAGATTCTGACACAAAGAAGCAATATGAAATATGACCGTGACGGTGATTCGCATTATGATATTCTGTCTGCCTTGCAGAAATCCATCCGTGGCAGTGATGAAAATGCTTCTCTGCATTATGCCGGAAGACTGATTCAGGCAGGAGATTTGCTTTCTCTCACAAGAAGATTATTGGTTATCGCTTCCGAAGATGTCGGTTTAGCCTATCCGATGGCCGTGCCGATTGTCAAGGCTTGTGTCGACAGTGCCTTGCAGTTAGGGCTTCCCGAAGCCAGAATCCCTATCGCTGAAGCTGTTGTTCTGCTCGCCACTGCTCCGAAATCAAACAGTGCCTATCTGGCTATGGATAAGGCTCTTGCAGATTTGGATAAATATGGCGCACTCGATTTTCCCAGACATTTGCAGAATCAGCATCTTGACGGCGAAGGCGCAGAAATCACCGGACAGAATTATTTATATCCGCATGATTATCCAAATCACTATGTCAGACAGCAGTATCTGCCGGATGCAATTAAAAATCATGTCTATTATGAATTCGGTGATAACAAAACTGAACAGTCTGCATTAGCCTACCGGAAAAAAATTTTGCAGGAGTCAGAATAATTTTTTCAGTTGTGCAATTTCTGAATATCTGATATGCTATCATAATCTCATGATATAGATTTGATATTCAGGAGGTTATTTATCATGAAAGAGAATTATAGAATCCCTTTGCATTATCATAAAGGAAAATATCTGTACTGCGAACTTCCCGAAACAGATGCAGATTGCCTTGTTTTGTATCCTGACGGCGGTAAGACGTTCAGATATACTGACCCTGTTTATCAGAATGAAATTAGAGTCTGTTCCATTCCGGAAGAAGATGCTGAACAGAAATTAACTGCCGGTTACAGTGACAGCGGTATCCTCGAATATGTTGAAGTTGCAGATGGAAACAGAACCCGTCCTATCTATATCCGTTTTCCGGATGATGAATCTGCTAGAGAAATTATCTATCAGTTTTCTAAGTATGAAGCGCAGGAAATTGCAGATAAAATAATGAGTTTACATCAGAAATTTTCCCGTATCTTTATTGAATATTTCTTTGACGGTCAGGCGGTGGATATTGCCGTCCGGACAGGCTCTCCCGAAGATATGCAGAAAATTATTGCCTATTATCAAGAAAAATATCCCGGTGATACTGGTGCTGAAGATAATGCCGGAGATTATCCTTTTAAAAACCGTATTGAGTTTGATAGCGAAACATTCAGGATTCTGCTTGCCTGCGCACGGCATGAGCTTTCAGGAGAATTTTTCAGATTTGCGGTTCACGCTTTGGAAGAAGAAATTCCGAAAGTATTTCCGATAATCGACAAAACAGAGGATTTCAAATTCATATCAGAAGAATATGATTAGTATGCATTGACAAAATTCTGATTTTGTGCTATCATAATATCATAATAAAATCAGACAGGAGATTGAAATCTATGAAAATTATTGGTATCATCGGGGCGATGCCCTCAGAGCTCAAAGACATCCAGAATGTGCAGGAAAATCCGGTTATCACGAAATTAGCCGGCTATGAATTTCATGAAAGTATGCACGGCGCAAATAAAATTATTACTGCCTGCTGTGGCATCGGCAAAGTTAATTCGGCTATCTGTACGCAGATTATGATTGATGTATTCAAAGCCGAACAGATTATCAATACCGGTATCGCCGGCGGAATGAAAACCGGAATCAAAGTGCTCGAAATTGTGATTTCGACAAGCGTACTCCCGCATGATTTGGATGCGCATTTCTTAGCCGATTATCCGCCGTATCATGCGCAGTTTGAGGCTGATGAAGACTTACAGAAACTCGCAAAATCGGTCTGCGATGAAATGCAGATTGTCTCCCATGCCGGAAAAATCGTTTCCGGAGATGCATTCATCACGGACAGCGAAGTTAAAAAGAATCTGATTGAAAAATATAATCCTTATGCGGTTGATATGGAAACAGCCTCTATCGGTCAGACGGCTTGGAGAAATCAAATTCCTTTCGTAAGTGTGAGATGTATTTCTGATTTAGCTGATGATGACGGTGCAATGTCCTTTGATGAATTTGAAGTCTTAGCCGCAAAGAGAGTCGCTGAAATTGTTATGGCCATGTGCGAACGGGAATGAAACAAAAAACAGAAAAAATCACATTTCGGGACTTTGCCGGAATCGACTTCGGAGAGGGTAAAATTCAGTATCATCAAGGCTATGCTCTGTATGTTGTCTGGAATTCCGGAATCCGGCTGGAAGTCATCAGTCAGCCGTATTATCAGTATCTGAGCATTTTCAAAGAGGATGTATGTCTGTATTCTCTGCGGAGCAGTCAGAAAGAAGAATTTCTCTCTTATGTGAAAAATACCATCAGGGACATCAATGCCGGAAAATTCCGGAATAAGAAATCACTTAGAGAACAGGCATTTCAGATAGTGCAGGAACGGAATCTTACCAGTTACATGAACAATACCAAATGGCGGAAATTTCTGAAAATCGTCATGGGAAAACTGCCTTTTCAGCCGGATTATGTTTATAAATTATTATCCGATTCGCCCGACAGAAGCGATATTCAGCCGTTCCGGAACATTCCCAGAGGTCAGGGGTGTTACTGCGGAGAATGTTTTAATTACTACAGATTCTATGAAATCGAATGGGTCAGGATAACACCGAAATATGCCGTTAATCACGGCGGAAGACTTGTCGAAAATCTCGAAGTTTTTGACGAAACGGAAGAACTGATTCAGGAACTTGAAAATGCACATATTCCGTTTGAAAAAGACAATCAGGATATTGTTATTTACGGCTATCGTTAAGAAAACAGGGAAATCCGGAAAGATTTCCCTGTTTTTATTTGAAAGGCGTAGAATCGTATTTGGCTCTGAGCTTTTTCAGAGCTTTTTTCTCCAGTCTGGAAACATAAGAACGGGAAATATCCAGTTTTTTGGCAACTTCTTTCTGTGTCAGCGGAATGTGATGATATAATCCGTAACGATGAATCAGGATTTCAAGTTCCCGTGCATCAAGGCACTGTTTCAGAAAATCGTATAACTGTTTGGAATGTATGGAATATTCGACTTGTTCTTCAAGATTTGTACCATCTTCAAGAGTGTCCATCAAAGTGAGCGTGTTTCCGTCCTTGTCAGTCATGGCAGGTTCATTCATGTGCAGGTCAGTGAGATGCTTTTTCTGTGCACGGAAATGCATAAGGATTTCATTTGCTACACATTGAATCTGACTGCACATGAGTCAGTGGTATTTTGGGATTGAGTTTTATATTTTGGTCAGTAGTGAGGAAAAGAGTAATGGTTTTTTGTTTGTAATCGTAGATGACCTTGTTTACAATATTTCTGATGATGGAACACTTTTGTTCATGTGATAGGGTATCATAGGAATCAGGTTCAAATTGTAATAGCAGGTCAATAAATTCATCATACACAGTATTGTTTTGTTTGGTCTTTTCGATTAACTGGTTGTAATGGTTTATTTTGGTGTCAATATCATTGATTTGTGAGGCAAGGTCAGATATTTTGTTTATGATGACTTGTACAACTTGTTGGTCAGTAGTAAGGGCTACATTGTTGGTCAGGTTGTTTATTTGATTATTTAAGTCTTTACGTTTACTTTGGAGTTCATTGATAATAGTAATATAGGAATCAGTGTCACTATGGTGACTAGTTAGTTGATTTTGAAGTTGTTGTACAAGGTTATCAGGGTCATAGATAAGATGTGTAATAGCGTTCCATACTTCACTGTCAAGCATGTTACCTTGTATATTGGGACATTGACAGTTTACTCCATTTGATTTCTCTTTCAATTCACAAGTGTATACATAAGGTTCTGTACCATCTTTTTTGGTACGATATTTTTTGGGACGGAGATAACTGTTACAATCTGGACAAACAAGTAAGCCTGATAATAAAGCAACATGCGTTTTAGATTGACGGTATGACTTAGAGGAGTTGCGTTTAATAATTTCCTGTGCTTGAATAAATAAGTTACTTGATATAATAGGGGGATGCAATCCAACAGTGACTATCCATTCATTGTTTGGTTTGGTATAATATCTATGGGGTTGTGCATACTTGATGTTACTTTTGGTTTTGTTTTGTGGGTTTATAGGAGTATCATCAGTTGACATATTCTCGTCTTTTTTATTATAGGCTATCATTCCATGTGTACCGTCAAATGACAGTTCATCTGCATATATACCATATCCTTGTTCCGTGAACCATTCAAAAGCAGTTTGGTCTGCTGTACAATACACTGGATTTGTTAGTATAGCACGTAAAGTAGAATTATTATAAGATTTATTATTTTTAGATTTAATATTATTTTGGAGACAGTATGTTTCAAGTGACGTGAGAGAGCCTAGTTCTGTATATTTACTAAACAGTAATTTAATAGTTTCTGCTTCTGATGGTACAACTTCAAGCATTTTGGCTTGTTTATTTCCTATTGTAGTAGGGATAGACTTGTATCCTGTAGGAGATGTCCCTCCTAACCATCTCCCTGTTTTTGATAGTTCATGTAAATTATCCGAGATACGTTCAGAAATGATGTTACGTTCTAATTCAGCAAAGGCAATTGTAATAGTAAGGATAAACTCTCCCATAGATGTTGTTGTATCAAAGCGGTCAGATGTAGAGATAAATTCTACATTATGTTGTTTCAGTTTCTGATAGAAATCGAGGAAGTCATATACACTTCTGCTGATGCGGTCAAGTCTATAACAGATTAAGTGACTTATTTCATTTTGGTTTATAAGGGTAAGCAATTTTTGAAATTGAGGACGTTTAGTATTTTTGCCGGAAAAGCCCTCATCCTGAAAAATAAGAATATCATTATCTGTGATATTAGGATTCAGTATTTTAATATAATCTCTACATGTATTTATTTGGTTTTTGATTGATTCACCCTTAAACGTTAATTTTGATTTCCTAGCATAGATAGCAATCTTTCTTTGTGGCATAGAGTACCTCCTTAATAGATAGAGAGGGGAGTTTGTGTTTATAGTAATTATATCACAATTTAGGGGAAAAGTAAATAGGTTATGTCAAAATTGAGGCTAGTTGATAAAGATATTGACAGATTTAGTATGATATGATATAATAGATATAGATGTTAACAATTGAGGTGATTTTATGATTGATGGGAAGGTGGTTGTACCTCCAATTAAATGTCAGGGTATCAAAACAAAATTAGTTCCTTTTATTATGCAACACATTGATAGAAATGAGGAAGGACTTTGGATTGAGCCATTTGTAGGTACTGGTGTAGTTGCATTTAATGTTAAACCTGAAAGAGCATTATTGGTTGATAAGAATCAGTATATAATAAAGCTATATCAAGGTATACAAAATGGGACAATAACAAGCAAGGTTGTCAGAGAATTTTTAGAGTATCATGGTGCATTATTAGAAAAGCGTGGAGCTGAGTATTATATAGAGATGAGAAATGCATTTAATGATAATGGTTTACCCTTGTATTTTTTATTTTTAAATAGGTCAGATTTCAATGGTATGATAAGGTTTAATCGCAGTGGCAAGTTTAATGTACCGTTTTGTCAAAAGCCCAATAGATTTCAAAAAGCCTATGTTACAAAGATATGTAATCAAGTTGAAAAAGTAGGAGAAATCATAAGAGGTAGAGACTGGACATTTAAACATGGTACTTGGCAGGATGCATTTAATGATGCGACAGAAGATGACTACATATATTTAGATCCACCTTATATAGGAAGAGACACGTCATATGTAGGAGAGTGGTCTGAGGATGATGCAGTGTCATTAGCCAACTATGCACATAAAACGACTGCTAACGTGTGTTTGTCTATGTGGCGTGAAAATGAATTTAGAAAAAATGAGCATTTATATAATTTTTGGAGTGATTTTAGTTGGTATGACTGCGAGCATTTCTATCATATAGGAGCAAAAGAGTCAAATCGTCACCCTATGATTGAGGTATTAGCAATTAAGAAATAAAGTAATACTGTCCTTCTTGTAGAGGGACAGTATTTTTGTTTGTTTATTTAATAGCATTTTCAATGATTGCTCTTATTTTGTCATAGTCATAATCATATAGAAGAGTTACTGTATCTCTTGGCTGTTCAATAAACCATAATAAAAATTCAGGAAGTGATGTATAATTTTTATTAGTTGACCTATATTTTGGATAGTATTTCCAGTATAAGTCAAAGACTTCCTTGCCGAGTGTAGAAAATGGGCTTAAACCATTTTTAAGGTCTTCAAATGATTTTGTACTGAATGACCCTAGGTTCTCTGTGTTACCTGAGCCTGGCTTGTCACCTGCTATTTTATATTTCTCTTGGATAAAGTATTTTACGTCATAATAGGGACATACAATACTATCTCTATCTGCATAGTCATAAACCCTACTCTCTTGTGCAAAGTCATTTCTTTTGTAGATAAAACCTATAACAAAGTGTTTTACATAGTCAGTATAAACATATTCAATGTTTTTGGTGTTGTTACGCATATATGAGCCATAAGAGCCTAATGTAAACTTAATGGTCGAGTCATCTTTGGTGA
>JAFRMZ010000022.1 GCA_017430465.1 Oscillospiraceae bacterium | reverse complement strand
GTCCTTGTGGCGAATACAGTCGTATTCGACAAAAAATCATTTTTTCATCTGTAAAATTTGTTGTGATTTCCAATTGATTTTTTGGCAAAAATCGCATATAATTAATAGTATATTATACGTATGAGAAAGGATTTTTTACCATGAGTGTCAAAGTAGTAAAATTCGGCGGAAGCAGTCTCGCAGATGCAAACCAAATCAAAAAGGCCGCCGATATTATAAAATCTGATTCCGAACGCCGTTTCGTTGTTCCCTCCGCCCCCGGCAAGCGTTTTTCTGATGACATCAAAGTCACTGATATGCTCTATGCCTGCTACGAAAAAGCTAGCCTCGGAGAAAATTTTGAAAAAGATTTTCAGAATATCGAACAGCGTTATAACGATATTATTTCCGGTCTGGGTCTGAATTTCTCTCTTGATAAAGAATTTGCAGACATCAAGAGCCACCTTGCTACCGCCGGAAAAGAATACGCTGCAAGCCGTGGCGAATTCCTCAACGGCAAGATTATCGCCGCTTATCTCGGATTTGAATTCATCGATGCTGCGGATGTAGTTGTATTCAGCGATGAAGGTGTTATGCTCCGCAAAGAAACCAGAGCCAAAATGCGTGAACGCTTCAAGAACGTGGAATGTGCTGTTATCCCCGGCTTCTACGGAAAGTCCCTCAGCGGTGTTGTCAGAACATTTTCCCGTGGCGGTTCTGATGTGACCGGTTCGCTTGTAGCCCGTGCATTACATGCATCTGTTTATGAAAACTGGACAGATGTTTCCGGTGTTCTGGTTGCAGACCCCCGTGTAGTAGAAAATCCCGTTGTAATTCCGGTCATCACTTATAAAGAATTAAGAGAACTTTCTTATATGGGCTTTTCCGTTCTGCATGAAGATGCTATCTTCCCTGTAAGAACCGTTGGCATTCCGATTAACATCAAGAACACCAACCGCCCTGAAGATGCTGGCACTTTGATTGTTGCTGATACTGATGCCGAAGAAGTCAGCCTGAGAACCATCACCGGTATCGCCGGAAAGAAAGGCTTCTGTGCTGTCAACATGGAAAAAGCCATGATGAACAGTGAAGTCGGCTTTGTCCGTGATGTCCTGAATGTTTTTGCTGATATGGGCATTCTAGTAGAACACATGCCTTCCGGAATTGATACCTTGAGCATTATTGCTGATGCTGATGCACTCAAGGGCAAAGAAGAACAGCTTCTTTCCGAACTGAGAAAAGCTGTCAATCCGGATTCCCTCGAAATTGAACCCGATATTGCTATGCTGGCCGTTGTCGGCAGAGGCATGAGAAAAACACGTGGTACGGCTGCAAGAATCTTTGCTTCTCTGGCACATGCGAGAATCAACGTCAAGATGATTGACCAAGGCTCAAGCGAACTGAACGTGATTGTCGGCGTGAATGAACATGATTTGCATCAGGCAATCAGATGCATCTATGATGCATTTATTGCATCCACACTTTAATTTGAAATCAGATTCTAAAAAACAGGAGACGGAAAAAATCCGTTTCCTGTTTTTCAATAATAATTTTGTCCTTAAAAAATCAGCCGTTTCTGCATCTCTGCAAAAACGGTTGATTTTTTTATGATTTGGATAATGAAATTTTCTCAGATATTGTAATTCAGCGTTCTTTCATCAATGATACGTTTGGACTTATGCTCGGAACGTGTGCCAAGTCCGCCGTCCGGATGTACAATCACCTTTGCAGGCTTGACACCGATTCTTGCCTTCAGTGCAGCAGATGCCTTGTTAGCCACTTCTTCATCAGTTTCCGGATTATCGGAATTCTTCTCGATTTCGACAGCATATTTGCAGGTGAGGTCTTTCTCAAAGATTCTGATTAAATATTCGCCTGTGATACCGTCAAGGTCACGGATAACAGCTTCAATATCGCTCGGAAATACATTCACTGCGGATACGATAAACATGTCATCTTTTCTACCGTTGATGTAGATTCTGCCGTGTGTGCGTCCGCATTTGCAGGGAGTGCGGTCAATTCTGCCGATGTCACCAGTTCTGAACCGGATAAGCGGTCTTGCTTTTTTGCGGAGTGTTGTGTAAACCAGTTCGCCTGTTTCTCCGGGCGGAAGAATTTCACCTGTATGGATATCCACAGTTTCAACATAAATCTGGTCTTCGCAGATATGCAGACCGTCATGATATTCGCAGTGTGCGGCACATGCGCCGAAAATATCAGATAATCCATAGAAGTCATAGAGTTCTGCGCCCCAGAGGTCTTCGATTGCCTTTCTGGTAGCAGGAATTGAACCGCCGAGTTCTCCGGCAACAATGATTTTCTTGATATTGAGGTCAGTTTTCGGGTCAATGCCGGCTTTTTTTGCCTTTTCGCCTAACTGCCATGCATAAGAAGGACTTGTCCAGATAACAGTAGGCTGATAAGTTTTCAGAACGAATAATAATCTTTCGCTCGGAAGCGTACCACCCCAGATGCAGAGTGCACCAAGATTCTGTGCGCCGATAACGTCAGGGCCTCCGACATAAAGAGAGAAGTTCAGAGCGTGAACATATCTGTCATTGGGTCTCATGCCGACCTGCCAGAACCAACGGCTTTCGGTGTTCTGGAATTCGTCAAAGTCCTCTTTGGTGAACGGGCTCATTGTCGGTACTCCGGTAGAGCCGGAAGATGTGGAAATAAAGATGACATCTTCTTCCGGAACGGCGCAGAGTTCGCCGAGGAAAGAGCCTTTACCCTGTGTTTCTCTCTGGGTGATTTTGGTGATGAACGGGAATTTTGCCAAATCATCAAGGGATTTAATATCTTCGGGCTTGACACCTGCTTCATCGAAAGACCGCTTATAGTAAGGCGCATTTTCGTAAGCGAACTTCACCATTTCTTTCAGGCGTTCCAACTGAAGTTCTTCGAGTTTGGCATGAGGCATAGTTTCGAGTTCCTCATCCCAGAATTTATTGTTTACATCACGTTTGATGACTGCATTGCTCATAATATCTTACCTCCGTATTATTTTTTAAGAGAACCGATTGTTCTCTGTTTCTGTATCTATTATACACCCATAATTCCTATTTGTCAAGTAGGATTTATTGATAGTTAGTTATAGATAAAAGCTATAGGAAAAGCAGTCCTGAAAAGGGACTGCTTCGATAAATCAAGACTTACCTGAAAATACATTTATAATGCTTTCCAATTCTATTTTCTTTACTCAAAATAAGTATAAGAATTACGAAAAATTAATTTATCATTTTCATAGAATTCAATCCAATTATGATATGGTTCCTTATCATTTCCAAAAGGACGATAATTATCACGTGTAGTAATTCCCAATACAATTTTTTTATTGCCATCACTTTTTTCAGCACGAAAACCCTCATATTCTCCATTCAAATTTTCATCATTTGAAACATTGAATACAGCAAAATTTTCTTCAAAAGCAAATTTGTTAATAGGTGTATGTGATTTCTCCAATTCGCCAAATTCTTTAACAATAGAAGCATACAAATCATATAGAGTCATAGTATATTCCCCTTTCCGTAAATTATGGTTATATTATAACATATCTTTTTATAAATGTCAACGCTTTTTATATTTTTTTCATAATAGTCTAAAAAATGATAATATTTAATATTGTCTGTTGAAAAAGCAACTACAATTCCATAACAGAAAAGCCGTACAGAAGGAGGTTTCTGCACGGCTTTTGATTTTTTATCTCCATTTCAGAAGTCTTTTCTGGAACAGATTGAACAGGAAAGTTACCCCAATGACTACAATACCAATGACAAGCAGTCCGGTGATGGTTCTGGTATAATCACCGAAATCGGAATAGTACTTGACATAATAGCCCATGCCGTCACGTGCGCCAATCATCTCGGCGGATGTCAGCAGAATGAAGCTGACGCTCAGTCCCTGATTGCATCCTAAGAAAATCTGCGGAAGGGATGCAGGAAGAATTACCTGAAATAACAGTTCCGGCTTGCTGACGTTCAGGACTTTTGCGGAATCCATGATTCTTTTTTCAACATGCAGGACACCGCTCATCGTTCCGGCGAATACCGGCCAGAAAGATGCCAGAAAAATAACAAATACCGATACGCTCCGGAATGTCGGGAGCAGTGCGATTCCATAAGGAATATACACAATCGGCGGAATCGAACTGAAAAATTTGCTCAGATAAGTCGCTGCATTTCCGGCTCTTGCTGCCCAGCCGAGCACCAGTCCCAGCGGAATCGCTACAACACATGCCAGCAGAAAACCTTGCAGAATAATCCCGATAGAACTCTTGATATTAATCAGAATTTTCTGCCAGTCTTCGCCGAACTGCGCCAGAATCTTTCCGAACGGCGGAAATAATGACGGATTCAGCAGGTTCAGCTTGGCAGTTGCCAGTGTCCAGAGAATCAGGAACGCATAGACAAAACCGACAATATCCAGAAATAAATTACGGTTTTCTTTTTTCTTGATGAATGCAGTCAGCGCAAACGTCAGAACTTCCGCTGCTACTGCAAAGCCGATTAAATAATTTGAGTAAGTCTCTCCGCCTGTTTTATCGGGCAGAAACTGTACGGCAATCAGTATGATAAATAACAGATGTGTCAGCCGAAAGAGATAATCTTTAATTTCGATTTTCATAAAACAACTTCCTCCCCGCCGATTTTATTAGTAATATCATCATAGAATAAGCTTAACAGCTTATTTCTGAACCTGTTATATTCAAGTGTCTGCACGAGTTCGGAACGATTCCGGGGACGTACAAAAGGCACTTTCACGATTTCGGAAACAGTTCCGGGATGGGATGTCAGCACGACAATGCGGTCAGATAATAAAATTGCTTCATCAATATCATGTGTGACGAAAACAACTGTTTTTCTGGTTTCGGCCGTTTCTCCCGTGCCTTCCCAGAGCGTTAATAACAATTCCTGAAGGACAACTCTGTTTTTCGGGTCGATAGCACTGAACGGCTCATCCATCAATAAAATATCAGTATCCATTGCAAGTGCTCTTGCGATAGCGGCTCTCTGCTGCATACCGCCGGAAAGCTGAGACGGATATTTATTGCCGAAATCTCCCAGACCAACTTTTTCAAGAAATTCATCTGCAATTTTCAGACGTTCGGTTTTCGAGAGATTCTTTCTGACCTGCTTGATGCCGAATGCAATATTTTTTCGGGTTGTCATCCACGGAAAAAGAGAATAATGCTGAAAGACAACGCCCCTTTCTTTTCCCGTACCTTCCAGAGGCTTGCCGTCTATCAGAATTTCGCCGTCAAATTCCTGATAGATACCTTCCAGAACACTCAGCAGTGTAGACTTTCCGCATCCGGATGCGCCTACAATACTGACAAATTCGCCTTGTCTGACATTAAAATTCACATCATGCAGAGCCATAAATTTTTTATTTTTCTCGGCATAATGCACTGTCAGATGATTAATTTCTATTTTACTCGTACTCATTGAAATGCTCCTGTAATTCAAGATAAACGGCATCCTCCGGATTTTCGGCCAGAATCTCGGAAAGAGCATTTTTATAAATATCTGTATTATACAGGCTGTCGATGTCATAATCTTCCGTATAGCCTAATTCTACGATAGAATCTTTCAGCGCAGATGTGCCCTGCTTGTCGGGGTCGGGATTGGATGCGCCGTATCCGCCGTAAACTTCAGTTCTTATGAAATCTTCATCAATGTCGATGTAGACTTTTACATCTTCGATAGTCTTTTCCTGATTCTCCTGAGAGAATTTGTAAGCCTGAATCAGTGCTTTTTCAAATGCAGTGAATGTATTCGGATTCTGATTCAGATTTTCAGTAAAGGCCACCTGACGGCAGCACGGCTGATTTTCGAGGGCAGGTTCTTCGGAGCATCTGTAGACAATTTCATATCCCTGATTTGCGGCAAGGGATGCATAAGGAGAATAGACCGAAGCGGCATCAATAGAAGCATTTGCAAGGGCAGCATAAGCATCTTTCTGACTGTCAAAATAGACAATATTAACTTTGTCTTCGCCCTCTCCGATTTTGATGCCTGCATTTTTCAGAAGAATCTGCAATTCGGCATCCTGAACGCTGTTCTTGACAGAAGCGACATTTCTGCCTTTGAGGAGTTCCACGCCGGTGACATCTGTATTTTCGGTGAATTCCTTCTTGATGACATAGCCGTGACCGTTGGTCATTGCACCGCCGAAGATAGTCAAATCATGTCCCTGACTCTGGAATGTCAGCGAGGGTACAGAACCGATAAAGGCGGCATCAAGCTTGCCGGATTCGAGTCCGGTTGCAAGTTCGCCGGCACTGGAAAACTGTGTCAGTGTGACATTCAGACCCTGTTCTTCAAAGAAACCTTCTTCCTTTGCAACAAATGCCAGCAGATGAGCTGTCGAATTCAGATGGCCGAGTGCAAAATCAGTTTTTTCGAGCTGACCTGTCACGGTTTTGACAGCTTCTTCGGCAGAACCACAGCAGTCGGCGGTGAAATCATCTTTGCAGCAATCTTTTTCGGAATCATTACAGCAATCTTTTTCCCCGTCAGAAGATGCAGAATCTGCATCATTTTGGGTACTGGTATCAATAGTACCGGCGGGGCTGACAGAAGAAGTATTGTTTGCTTCTGTCGCATTACCGCAGGCACTCAAAGAGGTTAATAAGGCAAATGCGAGCGCACTGATAACTAATTTATTATATTTCATAAAAAAATCACAAATCCTTTCTTATTTCAGCTCATAAATCTGTAAACTGCAATTCAGTTCACATTCGCTTTGTTAGGCATCTCATAAAACTGCCCCTTTCTGCAAAGCTCTTATCTCTTGTTTCTGTATTCATTATACACCCATAAAGCCTATCTGTCAAATATGTAAATATAATAATCTGTTATCAAAAAAATCTATAGCGTGAGCCACGCCATAGATTTTTTTAAAATTCTTATCTGTGATGACCGCCGCCACCGTGACCGCCATGGGAATGCCCCCCGCCGGAATGATGACCGCCTCCGCTTCTTCCTCCGGAACTGCTTGATACATGTGTCTTGCTTGTACGTTCACGGATGAATCTGTCAGACTGTTCTATATAATTTACTGTTTTTTTATTCAGATACGTAGTAGGTGAAATCTGATATATGAATTTATATTTTGCCTTGACGGATGCACTGGTAATCCCAGCGGCAAAAATACCGATGAATAACCCTATCATACCGCCCATAATGAGTTTTCCTCTGTCAATATAGGGCTTAGTAGCCGTAGTTATTACTTTTCCGTTTTCCACATGATAATATTCATGATATAAATCATCATAAACCCAGTATCTGTCAGGAATGCCGATTTCATAATAATTTTCAAGCTGATTGGCGAATTCTTTCAGTGCACCGACAGCATCTTCACTCCCGATAGGATAAAGATATTTTTCAACAGAATACAGCATAGAATCGACTCTGTTGCTTTCTCTGCTGTTGGTATAATAGAACTGTGCCAGTCCGGAGGTAGATATATAATCATAAGGATGTGCGACACTGCTCAAATCAATATAAATGCAGATACCGTCTGTTTTATTGCCGTAAAGCTGGTCATAAACAGAATCGGCCATACTTTCGATAGTTATATCTGAACGGGCTTCGCTTCCCAGAATGGCAACCACATTCATGCTGACATTTTCTGCCGCTTCGTTCAGGCGTTCTGAGACTTCTACAAATTCTTCCGGATTCAGGCGGTTGCCCTCATCATAAATCTGTATTTCAACGGCGGATGCCGGCATGACAGTCAGCACCAGCATCATGAACAATACAGAGAGAAACACAATAAGAGAATTTTTCAAAACAGAAACCCTCCCAACAAACCGAGTATTGTCGCACCGAGCGCAATTCCGAAACAAAGTCTTGTAAGTTTTCCGCTGTCCAGCGGAGGCGTTCCGGCTTGTTTTCCGGTCTGACCGTTAATCGCAAAATCGTATTGCTTTCCCTGATACTGATAAGACATGAACCATACCGGCAAAAGCATATACTGCCATTTTGTCCGCAGAATGTTCATATCTGACTGCACAACCCGAACCGAATCATATCCGACCATGGAAGACCGCAGTGTCTGGTCACTGCCGTTGACAGCACGGTTTTTAACACGAGGAAATACCTGTTCTTTCCTAACATCATATTTATCAGACATGAATCCGCTGAGATAGGCCATTTCAAAATTAACAGTATCCCGATAATCAAACGGTTCGATAGCTTCCATAAGCTCATCCGGCACTTTGGATTCTCCATCCGCAGGGATGCCTTCAAAATCCAGTTCTGCACTGCGGATAACTTCATATTCCTTTATTTCTGTATAATGATATTCTCCGGATGTCCACCGGCGGATTTTATGGCATTCCGCATTCATTCTGCCTTTGATATGGCAGTCTGCCACCCAGAACGGCACATAGACTCCGTGCAGATGCAGAAGCTGACTTTCGGAAAGAAAATCTTTCGGAAGAAACTTTCTGTTTCCGCACCAGTTTTTAAAAATATCCACTGCCTGCTGACGTGAAATCTTAAACGGGATGACTTTTGCGGGGCGATATTCGCCGGATAATCTGCCTTTGAGCACAACCGGATTATGACAATAAACACATTCTGTTGCGGTAGTATTTGTATCTGTCATCAGTTCCGCACCACAGCTCTGACAGATGTAGAGCTGATTTCCTTCAGCAAATTCATCCATTGCCGGAGCAGATTCCTGTGCTTCTGACTGCATCTGTTCATTGGCAGTTTTACATTCTTCCAGTGTAAAAAAGCTGTCACAGAATTCGCAGGAGAACCCCTGTTTACTGGGATTAAACCGTAAATCTGCATTACAGTTAGGGCATTTATACTGCATACTTTCCATATTCTGAAAATCGGAACTCATAAACAACCTCCCTATTACTTTCTGGC
This sequence comes from Oscillospiraceae bacterium, assembly GCA_017430465.1. GTDB lineage: Bacteria > Bacillota > Clostridia > Oscillospirales > Ruminococcaceae > UBA3855. The sequence continues at coordinate 10,406 of JAFRMZ010000022.1, read as the reverse complement.
TTCTGCCGGAAATGCTTTATATGAGAATCTTCCAATCTTATTCTGGTCTTAAGGCCGTTTTTTACCGCATCCGCTGCAAAAGTTGCCGGTATTTGTCAGTCCGCAGGAACAAGTCCAGCACTGCTGAGGGGCAGGCTTCTGCCTTCCGCAGACAGAACAGAAATTGCCGTAGTTTTCCGAACCGCACTGACATACCCATGATTTCTGGAGATTAACTCCTGCGTGTTTCGGCTGTTCCGGCGTCTGGTGCATCATAGCATTTCTGCTCCGGAGGTTGACAAGCTCCCGGCTCTGGTCATCGTAGCTGATATTGCCAATGCCGACTGATACCAATTCGATTCCACGTTTTTCTTTCCAGACGGTATCTAACTGGGTATTGAGATACTTCACAATTTCCAGATTTTTTGCGCCCAGATTGGAGACTCTTACGCCGTCCTGCGACATAAGACTGACTGCACCCTGCAAAGCCATCAGGAATTCTTCCAGACACTGGTCAGACAGTACCTGTGTTGAAACATAATCGGCATTTCTGGGGACGACTTCTTCAAAAAACTTCAGCGGGTCGCAAATTCTGACAGAATATGTTCCGTGACAGCGGACGAATAATTCAGCATTATAAAAATTATCAAAATACTGAAGGGGATTTCTTGTACCGAATTTCAGCCCTTTGATTTCCTGCAAGTTCAGAAAATACACATCCTGACTTGCAGACGGCTGACCGCCGTATTTAATACGCTGAAATGTTTCTTTCACGGCGGCACTGAGTTCGCCGTTAAACATGGAAGGTGCAGAAGAAAGCCATACTTCATAATCGCCTTCTGTGGCACAGTAATCGACAATCTGTCCTCCCTCGCAGAGTATCATGAGCTGATTCGGCGCAATCTTGATTTTCGAGCCGTTTGAGATAGTCTGCACCCGTGAATATTCATTGCCGTTCTTGCCTCTGACAACGCAGACACCTCTCGTCATGAGAATATTATTATCCATACGGTCAGAGACGATATATTCCAGCCACTGCGAAGCAAGAGAACCGCTGACTGCACTGGCTGTCGCCTGAATGATACCCATTATTCCGCCCCTTTCTGTAGTTTAGTTCTATAATTAATATCTTATTGCATAATAAATCACATATATCCAGTTAAGCACACCGTGAAATATTGCCCATAGAATAGAATGCCAGTTTGTATAGCTGATAACCGTAGCAAGAGAAATTCCCAATGCTCCGGCAGCGGTCAGATATTCATTTGCATTTTTGTTTTTTCCCTCTCCGCTATTTGTGATTTTCGCTATATTTTCATCCTGATGTTCACTCATAGTTTTTCACTTTCCCTCAAACTATTATAATTTTCTGTTGTCGATAACCCGCTTTGCCTTGCCTTCGGAACGGGGCAGGGATTTCGGCGCAGTAATGGTGACTTTTGTCAGAATGCCGACAACAGACTTAATCTGGTCACGGATATATTTCTGTAATCTCTGCATTTCGCCGAGGCTGTCTGTCTGAGCGAAGATTTCTTCTGTCATTTCCACTTTGACTTCAAGAGTATCAGAATTATTGACTCTGTCAACAATAAGCTGATAATGCGGTGCAACGCCGGGGGTTTTCACCAGAACGGTTTCAATCTGGGACGGGAAGACATTCACACCACGGACAATAATCATATCATCAGTTCTGCCGGTGATGCGTCCCATACGAATGGTAGTTCTTCCGCACTTGCATTTTTCGTTGTAAAGCGTGCAGATGTCATGCGTTCTGTAGCGGAGCATCGGCATTCCTTCCTTGGTGATGGTAGTAAATACCAGTTCGCCGGCTGTTCCGTAGGGGAGCTGTTCTTCTGTAACAGGGTCGATAATTTCAGCGATAACATGGTCTTCATTGATATGTGCGCCGTTTTTCTCCTGACATTCAAAGGCAACGCCCGGCCCTGCGATTTCGGTCAGGCCGTAGATGTCACGGGCATCAATGCCGAGTGTTTCTTCAATATGGGTTCGCATGGCTTCTGTCCACGGTTCTGCGCCGAACAGTCCGGCACGGAGTTTAATATCTTTTCCGGGAACGAGTCCGGCATCACGGATAGATTCGCCCAGATAAGCCGCATAAGACGGCGTACAGCAAAGAATAGTACTGCCGAGTTCCTGCATCATCATCATCTGACGCTGTGTATTTCCGCTTGACATCGGAATGACCATAGCACCGACTTTTGTTGCACCCTGATGTGCGCCGAGTCCGCCGGTAAACAGGCCGTATCCATAACAGACCTGAATAATATCTTTTTCATCTGCCCCGATGCCGGCCATAGCACGGGCGACCATTTCTGTCCAGATTTGAATATCATTTTCGGTATAGCCGGAAACAATTGGTTTTCCGGTTGTACCAGATGAGCCCTGAATTCTGACAATCTGTTCTTTTGGAACGGCGAACAGTCCGAAAGGAAAGGTATCTCTCAAATCAGTCTTTTCAGTGAAAGGCAGTAATTTCAAATCGTCAACAGAGTGAATATCGTCAGGAGTTACACCTTTTGCGTCCATGCGTTCTCTGTAGAGGGTTACATTATCGTAGACATGTTTTACTGTTTTGCGGAGGCGTTCGCTCTGCAATGCTTTTTTCTCATCCGGATTCATGCATTCCCTTTCCGGATTATAGATTCTAGGTTCTGACATAAAAAATTAGACTCCTTTTAGATTAAAATTTCACGGATTTCATGATAAATCACACATAAATATTTTACACTAAAAAGCGGGTTTTGTCAATATGATTTTCCGAAAATTGATTTTACGGTTTTTTATTGAAAAATACTTGTTTTTTTCAATCAAATATGCTAAAATAGTAAGTGATATTTTATTTTGATTGGAGTTTTTTCAATGACAAATCAGCATTATACATTGATAGGGCATCCGCTGGGGCATTCCATGTCGCCTTGGATTCACGAAAGATTATTCAAATTATCCGGAAAGCAGGCAGATTACAGCCTGACAGAAATTCCGCCGGAAGAACTGAAACAAAGAATTCCGGAACTGAAAGCCTTAAACGGCTTTAATATTACCATTCCGTACAAGACAGAGATAATTCCTTTTCTAGATGCACTTGATGAGACTGCAAAATTATATCATTCCGTCAACTGTGTGGCAGTGAATTCTGACGGCAAAGCTTATGGCTATAATACAGACTGTACCGGTTTTACCAGAAGTGTGCCTGCACTGAACGGAAAAATTCTGCTTATCGGAAGCGGAGGCGTTGGCCGTATGATGGCAATTGAAGCCGTTATCCGAGGCGCAGAACTGACAATTTCAGAGCCGAATCAGGAACGTGCTGAAATTCTGGTACAGGAAATTCAAAAAATAAAGCCTGACTGTCAGGTTCGCCTTGCTTCGGCAGATGCTCTGGATGAAAATTTTGATTTAATCATGAATGCTTCTCCGGTCGGCATGTTCCCGAAAACTGAGAACTGTCCGGTAAATGATAATCTGCTTCAGAAATGTTCTGCTGTATTTGATGTGATTTATAATCCGACTGAAACGCTTCTTATGAAAAAAGCAAAAGCATTCGGAAAAACAGCCGTCGGCGGTGCATCCATGCTGGTATGGCAGGCCGTCAGAGCGCACGAAATCTGGTATAACTCCAGATTCCAGCGCAAGGATATTGAAAACTTAATCTCTGAAATGGAACAGGAAATCAACAGATTATTCCCAATTGAAAAAAAGGAGAATCAGGCATGACTATTTTTCTATGCGGTTTCATGGGATGCGGAAAATCTACCATCGGCGAAAAACTGGCAAAAAAATTAGGCTGTGACTTCATTGATATGGATGATTATATCGAACAGCAGGCAGGCATGAAAATTCCCGAAATTTTTGAAAAATTCGGCGAACCCTATTTCCGTGACCTCGAAACGCAGGCCGTCCGTGAACTCTCTGAACGTTCCGGCGTGATTTCCTGCGGAGGCGGTGCAATGCTCCGTGATGTCAATGCCGAAATCGCCCGTGCTCACGGTTATGTCGTTCTGCTTGATGTTCCCTTCCGTACCTGCTATTTCAGAATCGCTGATTCTGACAGGCCTATCGTCCGGAACAATACCCGTCATCAGCTTGAAGAATTATATGACAAGCGTTATGTAATTTATCAGAAGCATTGTACTCATATTGCAGATGCTTCCCACAGTCCATCCGCTGGTGTCTCTGAAATTCTGAACGTCTTAGGCATTGAAAACAAGGAGAATTAATTTATTATGATAATCTATAATGCTGAAGTTTACTCTATGACAGAAGATATGCATTTCTATGGCTATGTAGAAATTCAGAACGGAAAAATTATCGCTGTCGAACAGGGCAGACCCGATTCTGTTTCCGAGCAGGATATTGATGCGCAGAGTGGTTTGCTGTTTCCCGGTTTTATTGATGCACACACACATCTTGGCATTATTGAAGACGGCATTGATTTCGAAGGTGATGACTGCAACGAAATTTCCGACCCGTTCACCCCTCAGCTTCGGGCAATTGACGGCATCAATCCGTATGACAGATGCTTTTCAGAAGCCCGTCATAATGGTATCACATCGGTTCTGGTTTCTCCCGGCAGTGCCAATGCCTGCGGAGGCGAAATGCTCCTGATGAAAACTTTCGGCCGGTGCACTGACGAAATGATGATAAAACCCTGCGGAATGAAATTTGCACTCGGCGAAAATCCGAAATCTGTCTACAGTGACCGTGAAGAAATGCCCGTCACACGTATGGCCACCGCTGCCCTGATTCGTGAAGGTCTTCAGAAAGCTAAACTTTATTCTGAACGCCTTCAGCGTTTTGAAGAACATCCGGATGAAGAAGAACCTCCGGAATATGATGCAAAATGCGAAGCCCTTCTGCCTCTGCTTGACGGCAATGCCAAGGCACATTTCCACTGTCACCGTGCAGATGACATCTGTACGGCCGTGCGTATCTCAAAGGAATTTGGTCTTGATTTTGTTATCATCCACGGAACAGGCGCACATATTGCTGCTGATTTGTTCGGAGAATGGGGGCTGTCCGTGATAGTAGGCCCTGTTATCTGTGACAGATGCAAACCCGAAATGAGCAAGCTTGAAATCTCAAACGCTGCGAAATTATACGAAAAAGGCGTTCATATCGCCATTTGTACCGACCATCCGGAAGTACCGATTCAATATCTGCCGTTATCGGCAGCACTTGCCGTCAAAGGCGGACTCCCCAGAGAAGCTGCGCTCAGAGCCATCACTTCGGAAGCTGCTGATATTCTTGGTGTTTCTGACAGAATCGGCAGAATCGAAGCCGGCCTCGATGCAGATTTGGTACTGTTCAAAGATGACCCTCTCGACATCATGAATGACCCTGTTTTCGTGATGATTAACGGAAAAATCATGGAGGATTGAAATTATGAGAGAAATCAATATTCAGGAAATTACTGACGCTGTCGCTGAATTATGTATTCAGGCGAATAAAATTCTCCCCGAAAATCTGGAGAAAAAAATAGAAAGCTGTGCCAAAGAAGAAAGCTCTCCTGTCGGCAGAGCTGTTTTTGATGATTTAATTGCCAATCTGCAAGCCGCAAGAGAAGAAAATTTTCCCATTTGTCAGGATACCGGCATGGCAGTGATATTTATTGAACTTGGTCAGGATGTGCATCTTGTCGGCGGAACGCTTCGGGATGCCGTCAATGCCGGAGTTGCAAAAGGCTATACAGAGGGATATTTAAGATGTTCCGTAGTCGGCGACCCGCTAGAAAGAATCAACACGAAAAATAATACGCCTGCGGTTCTGCATCTGGAACTTGTCGAAGGCGAAAACATCAAGATTACCGTATGTCCGAAAGGCTTTGGGAGCGAAAACATGTCTCAGCTCAAGATGATGACTCCGGCTGTTTCTCATGATGATATTGTCAATTTTGTGGTTGACTGTATCGCAAAAGCCGGAAGCAATCCCTGTCCGCCGATTGTGGTCGGGGTAGGTATTGGCGGAAACTTCGAGGAATGCGCTTTACTGGCGAAAAAGGCTCTCTGCCGTGATGCTTCTGTCCGGAATCCGAAACCTCTCTATGCAGAATTAGAACAGAAAATGCTTGAAAAAATCAACAAGCTCGGCATCGGTCCTCAGGGATTCGGCGGAACAGTAACGGCTTTATATGTCAATATCGAAGAAGGAGCGACTCACATTGCCGGACTGCCTGTCTCGGTGAATGTCGGCTGTCATGTGACTCGTCACGCAGAAAGAGTGTTATAATATGGCTGTCCGCACCAAAGGCAGAAGAAAAATTATCTGCAACGGAAATACTTATATCTGGCATATTAAGCTTGGCTATGATGACCCGTATTACTGGCTTCACATCATGGCGGAGGATAAAAGCTTTTACATGATTTGTCCGCTTGCAACAGATGCCAAAGAATACCGGTGTCATGCTGACGGCTCTGTTACAGAAATGATTCCTGCACATATGCAAGACCCTTGTCTGAGAATCGGAGAAAAGGCATTTCCTCTGCCAAAGGTTGTCACACCGGGCATTGTTTCAGATTTGATTGCATTTGCAAAGAACTAAAGATTTGAGGTGTTTTTATGTTATTAGCAATTGATGTCGGGAATACAAATATTGTACTCGGCTGTTTTGATGAAAATAATCAGATTCTGTTCCGGGAACGGCTTTCTACCAATCAGTCCGCAACTGCGCTCGAATATGCTTCCGGAATCAGAATGGCTCTGGATATGCATGATATTGATAAAAATCTGATTGATGATGCCATTATTTCCTCTGTCGTGCCGTCCGTGACTGCTACGCTCAAAGAAGCCGTCATGAAGTACACTGGAAAGAAAGTCATGGTGGTCGGCGCAGGCATCAAGACGGGCTTGAATATCGTGATTGATAATCCGGCACAGCTCGGCTCTGATTTGGTTGTGGATGCTGTCGCCGGTCTGCATGAATATCCCGTTCCGCAGATTATCATTGATATGGGTACAGCGACAACGCTTTCTGTCATCAATTCCAAAAAGCAGTATATCGGCGGAGTTATCATGACCGGTATGGCGGTTTCGATGAATGCGCTTGTTGACAAGACTTCCCAGCTTCCGAAAATCGGCTTTGAAGCTCCGAAAAAAGTCATCGGCTCGAATACAGTGGACTGTATGAAATCGGGCATCATGTATGCAACGGCATCTTCTCTTGACGGCATGATTTCCAGAATCGAAGAAGAACTCGGAGAAAAATGCACTGTTATTGCAACCGGAGGACTTTCCGGAACAGTGATTCCTCTTTGTAAGTCCGAAATCATTCTCGATGATGATTTATTGCTGAAAGGCTTGTCGCTGATTTATCAGAAAAATAAGTCCTAAAAGAAAGCACTCAGGAAATTTATTCCTGAGTGTTGTTTTCTATATTCTGTCCGTGCTTGTGCGAGAGCTTGACAGCCTGATTCACCAGAAATGCGCCGGAAACTAGGATAATTTCAGCGACAGTCTGCCATAATCTTGAAATCAGGGAAATAGTCAGAGCATATTCTTCGGGCATGATTAAGCAAAGTCCGGCGGTCAGGATACCTTCCCGAACGCCCAGTCCACTCGGAGCGAACAGCGCAAGAATTCCGATAATTGTCGATAAACCATAAATTCCGCCGATGTACAGCCACTGCGAAGCCGGTACAGGATATACCGCATGTACGAGCATATAGAATCCCGAACCGGCAACCAGCCAGTTTGCGATAAATAACAGTACTGTTTTCAGCATATCCGGATAAGTAACCGGAATCAGCATATCTTTCTTGGCAATTTTTCCGATGATTCCCAGAAAGAAATTAATTATCTTTGGATTAATGCAGATAAAAAATGCAATTATCAGCAGAACTGTCAGATATTTATAATTTTCGAGCAAATCATTCGGAAAGAAAAACAGCGAAATCAGAAACAGAAACGCTGCGCCCAGAAGTGTACAGGCATTTTCGAGAAGAAAACAGACTGTAATTTTCCGGAGGGGTTTTCCTTCTTTTTCGTAGGCCGGACATCTCGCAGCCAGCATGAAGACTTTCCCCGGAATGTATTTCCCCGGAATCGAATACAGATATGCGATAACGGCATCAAAATGCCGGATACTGCATTGATTCAGCTTTGTGATGAAGTGCCACAATGAAGCCAGTGTCACGATATAGGCAAAATACAGCAGAAATGACACTGTCAGACTGAATGCATCAATATTCCAATCAATTTCTTTAATTTTCTCCCAGTTATCCAGAAAATAGCTCCCCAGAAAATAAATCACCAGCAGAAAGAAAACTATCTTAATGACCTGAATCAACTTTTTTTTCATGGCTTTTTATCCTTCTGCGTTTCGGGTCACATTCGATTTTGCGGACACGATACTGTACATCTTCGAGAATTTTCCGGTTAGCGGCGATGGTATCTCCCAGCAGTCCGATAGTGATAGTCTGAAAGCCAAGCATGATAAGAATCGCTGTCAGAATCAGAGACTGCACATGCCCTGCGCCGTCACCCATCGCCATAAATATCAGAAAACGGATACCCAGTATTGCACCCAGCAGAAACAGTACACCGCCTACCATACTGAAAAATTTCAGCGGACTGTACATCACAAAAGAACGTGTGATAACTGTTGCGGAACGTTTCATATATTTCCACATGCTGGAAAATAATCTTGACGGACGGGTTTCGGCATTTGTCCGGATAGGGACGGAAGTCATCGCAATTTTGTTATGTCCTGCCTGAATAATCGTTTCCAGCGTGTAGGTATATTCATTCACCACGTTCAGGCGTAAAGCGGCATCTCTGGAATAAGCACGGAATCCGCTGGGCGCATCCGGAATATCTGTTCCGGAGGCCACACGCACAACCCAGCTCCCCAAATGCTGGAATTTTTTCTTCTGCCATGAAAAATGCTCTGTCTGGTCAATTGGTCTTTCACCGATGACAATATCTGCTTTTTCTTCTAGAATCGGACGGACAAGTTTTTTAATATCCGCACCGCAGTACTGATTATCGGCATCGGTATTGACAATAATATCCGCACCCAGATGCAGACAGGCATCCAGTCCGGCCATAAAACCTTTTGCAAGGCCTTTGTTCTGCTTGAAGGAAACAATATGATGAAAGCCTAATTCACGGGCTTTCTGAACAGTATTATCCTGACTGCCGTCATTAATGATTAAATATTCAATTTCGTCAATGCCTTTGATTTTTCGGGGCAAATCCTGATAGGCAAGTGCAAGCGTTTCTTCTTCGTTATAGCAGGGAATCTGAATGATTAATTTCATAGTTCACTACCTTTCCTGAAATACAAGCGATTTGATGGGTATGCCGATAGTTCTGGTATCGGCAGAATTGACGGCAGAAGCCTGCCATATATCTGTCTGGAAACTGATGATATTAGAACCGTCATTCAGACAGGTTTCCGGAATGTCCATTGTAATTATCTGGTGATTGTTCTGTCTGGTGAGAACTTCCACATCTGTCAGAATGCCGTTGACGGAAAGCCGGATGGTAAAACGTTCTTTTCCCATTTCTTTCAGCGGGAGGGAACTTCCAAGCGTGAGCGTCATTGTGTAGGCTTTTTTCCGGAGCGTACACCGCACAGCAGATGCCTGACTGATTGTCCAGCAGAAATCTTTATCATAATCATCAATGCCATATAGCTGAAAACGTTCGACATCTTCGGCGGTATAGACAGTCTGATAATTCAGATAACGATAGAGATATAAATTTTCCTCTGTTTCAGAAAACGACATCGGCATAGAAGAAAATGCACCCTGATTTTTATCTTCGGAGCAATGGACGGTATTCCGGTAGAGGATTTCCAGATTGCCGTCAAGCCGGTAGGTGTAATCTGTCATACTGATGACATAGATAGTTTCGTAACGTCCGGAAAGATTTCTAAGCTGTTCTGTCAGATTTTTTTCAGAAGGAAATACAGAAGCATCTGTCATAGCACGAACAGGAAGCCACATTGTCGACAGAACACCGGTTTCGATAACAACACAGTCATGACTGCTGATTTGTTCTGTTACATCTTCCAGAATATTCCATTCCATACGGGTATCATCTTTATGAGAAACCAGAAATCCGGAATAGGGTATCATAGCACAGACACTGACAGCAGAAGCAGTCATGATGATTTTTTTGTCGAGCTTATCCAGTGCCGTGACAGCGAACAGTACAGCAACCGGAACGAAAGGGACTAAATATCTGGCGTAGTAATAATAATACTCTATCTGAAATCTGAGAAATGCGGAATATATCAGAATACAGTAAAAAAATGAAACAAAAACCACAAGTCTGTTTTCCTGTTCCAGAAAAATTTTCGGTCGGATGAATATAACTGCAATTCCGGCAGGAATCAGCACAACTCCGGAATTCAGAACGAATCCGGCAACCGTCAGCGCAGAAATATCTGCAATGGAATCCAGCTT
>JAFRMZ010000198.1 GCA_017430465.1 Oscillospiraceae bacterium | reverse complement strand
TTCTTCCCATTGTTTTTTCATAATACACGATGGCATCTTCTTCCGGACTTAATTCTATTTTGATTCTTTTCATTTCTATCATCCTCCTCTTTATTATTATACCATACTTTATTTTATATTGCAATAGAGGATAGTATATGATGATTTCAGACCGGAAGAAAGGATGTGATAAGCGTGAAAAAAATGAGACCCAGTGAACGCAGGGAAAAGATTCTGGAACTGCTCTGCATCAGACGGCAGGATACTGTAAAGCATCTGGCTGCCGAATTTCAGGTTTCTGAACGGACAATCAAATATGACATTGAAGAACTAACGCTTACATATCCGATAGATACAATTCGTGGAAGATACGGCGGAGGAGTAAAAGTCAAAGACGGATACTATGTCGGACGGAACTATTTAAAACCACCTCAAAAGAATCTGCTTCTGAAACTGCTTTCAGGTCTTTCAGGAAAAGATGCTGAAACTATGAGCAGTATTCTTAAAGATTTTTCACTTTGATTAAAATACAGAAAGGAATGAGTATTCAATGACCCCGATGATGAAACTGATTAATGCCCTCAATGCTCTTATTACGGCATTGCAGGAAATCGCAGGCGAAGAAACAAAAATCGAAATGGGACAGTTTGTAGAAATCTACACTCCGCCTGAACTGGAAGAACCGCCCGCACAGGAAACGAAAACATCTGCTGAACCTGCAACAGTTACTCTTGATGCTGTCAAGTCGGTTCTGGTGGAAAAATCCCGTATGGGTTTCAAGGCAGAAGTAAAGGCACTTGTGAAAAAGTATGGTGCAGACAAGATTTCCGCTTTGCAGGAATCACAGTATGTTGCCGTATTGAAGGAGGCTGAACAGATTGGAAAATAACCATGCTGAACGCTCTCATGCGAAACTCTCTGCCTCGTCCAGTGCCAGATGGCTTGCCTGCCCGCCTTCCGCACTGCTGAATGCACAGGTTGCTGATACAGCATCAGACTTTGCAAGAGAAGGCACTTGTGCGCATGAGCTTGCAGAATACAAAGTCAACAAATTTCTCGGACACAACGTGCGTGACCCCACAGAGAATTTGGATTTTTTTGATGCGGAAATGGCAGAATGCACGGACAGCTATTTGCAGTACATCACCGAAGAAACAACGAAATATCATAATCCTGTCGTCATGGTGGAGCAGAGGCTCGATTTTTCGGCCTATGTTCCTGACGGATTCGGCACAGGCGACTGTATTATCATCACTGATGAAGTGCTGACTGTCATTGATTTCAAGTACGGAAAAAATGTCCTTGTATCGGCTGAAAACAACTCCCAGATGATGCTTTATGCCCTTGGTGCATTGGATATGTTCGGCATTCTGTATGACATCAAGGAAATCAGAATGGTTATCTTTCAGCCGAGAATGGAGAATATCAGTGAATACACAATATCCGTTGAAAAACTGCTTGAATGGGCGGAAAATACACTCATACCAACCGCCAAACTCGCAGCCGAGGGAAAAGGCGAATTTCAGGTCGGTGAACACTGCCGTTTCTGCAAAGTCAAAGCTACCTGCCGGGAACGTGCTGAATACAATCTGATGCTGGCACAGTATGACTTTGCAATGCCTGCTGAACTCGAAGATACAGAAATTGAGACAATTCTCCCAAAAGCCGACAGTCTGGTATCATGGGTGAATGACATCAAGGAATATGCTCTTTCTCAGGCAATCGCAGGAAAACAATGGACAGGCTGGAAACTGGTAGAAGGACGTTCCGTCCGCAAATACACAGATGAAAATGCCGTAGCAGAAAAAGTGAAGTCTGCCGGTGCAGACCCTTATGAACATAAAGTTCTCGGACTGACTGCCATGCAGAAACTGCTCGGCAAAACAAAATTTAATGAACTGCTCGGCGGACTGATTTATAAACCGCAGGGCAAACCGACTCTTGTTCCTGATTCGGACAAACGTCCGGAATGGAACAGTGCTGAAAATGATTTCAAGGAGGAATCTTAAATGGCAAAAAAAATCAAAAATCCGACAAAGGTCATCACCGGACCTGAAACACGCTGGTCTTATGTAAATGTCTGGGAACCCAAATCTCTGAACAACGGTCCGGAAAGATACAGCATCTCCCTCATTATTCCCAAGACTGATATTGAAACAGTGAATGACATCAACAATGCTACGCAGTCTGCTTATGAAAGCGGTATTGCAAAGCTCAAAGGAAACGGCAGAAGCGTCCCTCCTCTTTCGGCAATTAAAACGCCTCTCAGAGACGGAGATGTAGAACGCCCGGACGATGAAGCCTATGCAAACAGCTATTTTCTGAATGCGAATGCCAACAATCCGCCTGGTATCGTGGATGCAAACTGCAAGCCGATTATGGAACGCAGTGAAGTATACAGCGGATGCTACGGCAGAGCCTCCATTACTTTCTATGCTTTCAACAGCAACGGAAACAAGGGCATTGCCTGCGGACTGAACAACCTCCAGAAACTCCGCAACGGTGAACCGCTTGACGGTCATACCCGTGCAGAAGATGACTTTGCTGATTTTGATGATGAAGATGATTTTCTTGATTAAATAACTGAACAGACGGGCGGGCGTTTGCAGTGGATACTGTGGGTGGGAAAAATGATGAAAGGATAAAAAATAATGATGCGAAGAATCTTAGACGTTGATAAATTTATCGACAAGCTGAATGTTGTTTACTGCGATTCCATGACAGAACTCAGCATTATGCCCCTTGGCATTGAAAACTGGATGAATCAGGTCTCGCTGTCTGTTGATACGTATAATCCGCCTGCTTACCGTCCTAAAGAAAAGCACTATGAATGGCTGGAAGAAATCGGTATTCTCTGGGAAAAGAATGACCTTGCCTCTGTTATCAAACTGCTGACACTTATCTGTGAACATTATGAAGAACGTGAAATGGACCATCTTCAGA
>JAFRMZ010000197.1 GCA_017430465.1 Oscillospiraceae bacterium | reverse complement strand
TCAGCCTGTCATTCTTCTTACAATTGCAGTGCCGTTTTCTTTCAGCCACTGATTCCACTTGTCATATTCAGGATAAACACGATAAATTTCTTCATAGAAATCCTGTGAGTGATTCATATATTTCAGATGGCAGAGTTCGTGGACTACAACAGAATCAATCACTTCCACTGGTGCAAGCATCAGCAGACAATTAAAATTCAGATTTCCCTTATCAGAACAGCTCCCCCATCTTGTTTTCTGATTGCGGATTGTAATGTTTGAGGGAATCACACCAATCAGAGGCACATAATATTGTACACGATGCGGAATGTATTCTTCTGCTTTTTTGAAAAGAGAAAGGAGTTCTTCTTGACTAAGCCTTTCCGGAGCAGATGCTTTATTCTGCTGATAGGCTTCTTCAATGTCTTTTGCTTTGAACAGCAGAAACTTCATCACTTTTTCTTCCGGTGCATCATACGGCGCACGGACAATCACCTCACTATGTTTTACTTCCACAGTAATCATTTTTCTGTCACTCCGGATTAGTTTTACAGGAGTGGAAATGCCCTTCACATTCAGAATGTTATTGGGATACCGCACTTCTGTTAATTTCCGCATGATATTAGCCGATTCTGATTCAAGGATTTCTGTAATTTCCTGAATTGGCATATCCTTCGGGGCTTTTACATTCAATTTCCCCTCTTTTAATGTGACCTCCATTGTTTTCCGGTTGGCACGCTGTAGTACTACCGGAATTTCCAATCCTCTTATTTGCAAATTATCCATGTGCATACTCCTTAAAATTAACTGCCAAGGATTTCAAAAAGCCATCCAAGAACTTTCAAAAATCCTGAAAAGAATGTTGATGTGATTCCATATACCTGAAAAATCCGGTCACACCCCCAAATCATACCGGCGGATATGCCAAATGTCGCAAGCATTCCCAGCAGCCACAGCCACCATCCAGAATCACCACCATGAACAAGAATAATTACCAAAAAACCTATGATTACAACTGCTGCAACAGCGACCAAAATCTGTAAAATTCGCAGCAATACCGTTCCTGCCATCACCCAGCCCAGATGCAGGAACAGCCAGCCTAAAAGAATTATCATGACTGGTATTAAAATAAGCAATAGAATTTTTAGATTTTCTGTTTTCAAAATAGGCTCATCCTCCGTTATTAATGAAAGTTTGACTACTATTCCGCTGTGTCTAACTCCGCCCCCATTAGAATGACCTCGTAATCATGTGTCAGATCAATTGCTGTTCGTTGATAATCAGCTTAAATTCCAGCCCCAGCTTGTCTGCGGCTTTTCTGCATAATATCATGCGCTGAAGAAAAATCTCAAAGTAATCCATCACAGAGCCGTATCTGGTATCGACAGACAGCTTGAGTTTGATAATCGTGTGTGCCTCATTGATTTTCAGTTCTGATTTTGTGACCGAATAATTGACACGGTCATGGATATCAAATGTGGACACATCCTGATTTCTGACTCGATTTCGGCGTACATCGCTTTTATCAGCAAGAATCAGAGCGGCAGCGAGTGCACTGACCGGAACACCGAAGCCTTCATCATGATTGCCGATTGCAGAGACAATCTGTCCAATTTCCTCAGGTGGAAAATGCAAATGATCAAGTATTCTGAATGCCATGACCGCACCGGACTGGCTGTGATCGACACGGTTAATCAGATTGCCGAGGTCGTGCAGATAACCAGCAATTTTAGCCAGTTCCACCGTTCTCGCCGGGAATCCGAGTGTCTCAAGGATATATCCGGCACGTTCTGAAACACAGGTGACGTGAGCAAAGCTATGCTCGGTATAACCAAGTGCCTGCAAGGCTTCGTCTGCCTGTTTGATATAGATTTTGATTTCTTCAACTTTTTTGATTTCTTCGTAAGTCATGATAACACCTCCTATTTAAAGTTTCTCGAAAAATAGATTTCTGGATTATTCAGGTCATTGGCATACATAGAAACCAGACTTTTATCTATGCGAATAGCAGAAAATTTAGAAGCGGCACCTGACATTGTGACAGATCCGTCAAATGCAGCATCTACTAAGTGAATTTTTACATCAAACATAATGAACTCCTTCTATAGTTAAAATTTAAGCGTTTTTGCCTGTTTCATTACTTGGCTAAAAACTTCCGGACTATACTAAAATGGATATTTATTCAAGTTTAAGCCACTGTTCAATAATAATCATGACCTCTTCCGTTCTTTTCGCACCGATACCTTTAACGGAACATATTTTTTTCTCCAACACACGCAAATCCAAAGTGTGGTGATTATCAGCAGTATCTTCCACACAACTATTTTCCTGATTTGAAACGGAATTGTCTGATGAATTTTCTGAATCTGATGCGGCAGATACAGCTTCTTCTGCCCCTTTCTTTCGACCGCTTTCATAGATATCGTTTATCAGACTTTCCAGACTTGCCCTGTCCATCTTTTTAATCGTTTTGTACTGGTTACGGTCAAGGAGAGGAAGGTCGTTCTCCATTGTGACGGGGGTATCAGTTTCATTGGATGTAACTTTTTTCTCATTCATACTTTTTAATGCGCTTTTCAATATATTTCACCTCCTGTGAATAATTTTGATAGCTTTAACGGCACTGTTGAATATTTTGTTGAAAGATGTGGAAAACTTATTCCATTCTTTTCTCAAACCGGAACATCTCAAAGCCGTCCTCAGCAGGATTTTCCTCATCAAGATGCTGTTTATTGAAAAACTCCACAATATGAAAACCACAGCGGTTGACATAGAAATGAATATTCCGTTTTTCAAAGTAAGGCGTGAATGTTTCCCACACATTTACTTCCGGATGCATTTTTTCAATTTCGCACCATGCAGCACAGCCGATTCCTTTGCTGTGATGTTTCGGGCTGATAAATAACAGCTCCAGTTCTCCGTGTGTGCCGTCAACTTTTATTACCGCACCGCCAACAATCACATTGTCAAGTAAAATTCGATAAGCATCGCCGTTCTCAATAGAAGCTACTATCGTTTCTCTGGAAATAATCTGGTTTCCGTCCTCATTTGTTTCCTCAAAGCGGTCATTTCTAAGACCAAATTCTTCCAAAGCACCATAGTTGAATGCTTCCTGATTATCTTTGATGAACTGTTCACGGTCGGACGGCTGTAAAGGCTGTAAAGAAATATTCATTGTGGATTTTCTCCTGTGTTTTTATAGATTACACTTATTATGATTACCAATCTTATGACGGCAAAATAGGACTGTTTGGCTTATAATCACTATAGTCAATTCTTCCATTCTCCATATCATCCATTGCTTCAAGCACCATCAGAATCAGCTTTTTTGGAATCATATATTTGTGGTCACTTTCGGAGTCAAAAGCTAGACCCATGATGCTGTCTTTCATAAGAGCATTGTTGATGACATCTCTCACACTCAGTGGCAGATACTTGATTTTTCGCTTGTCATTAGGCGGAAGAGGACGTTTATTCTTCTTTGCCTCTTCTTCGCTTGTATAGCAAAGCATAATGCGCTGGTCATTAGGTCCTGCATAAAGCTGATAAGCACTGTCCGGATTATGTTTATCTTGTATGCACAGGGCAAGAACTGCAAGATCCTCATCACCGCCCTGCAGCAGCATCTGAATAAATTCAATTGTGGTGATGTCATTCTGTGGCTTTTTCATAATATTGGCTAATTTCTGCCAGAATTGTTTATCTGTCAAACTGTTCACTCCTCATTTTCTTCATTTTCTTCGTCTTCATCTTCTTCTAATTCTTCATATTGACAGAGAGGAAGAAAATAGTCCTGATCGACAATTTTCTCTGCTGACAGCACAGCTTCCTGCAATGGAACCACAAGAACGATTTCATCATTTTCATCAAGAGCAAGATATGGCTTGACTTTCATATGGTCTACAGCGTATTTCCACTTCATATCTTTGCATATTTTTCTTCCAAAGTCTCTGCCAAAGATACGGATTTCTTTCCATACTGTTGTGTAAAATATTTTAGGAACATCAAAGCTGTCTTGCGTGAATTGCTTGTCAGGTACGATGAAAATAATCTTATTCCTGTCGTCATAGCAAAGATGAAAATATGGCGGCCTCCCCAGACTTTCAAGAACCTCGGTCGGAATGATAAAAGTATTCAGGGATACATTTAAATATAACTTCAAAATAATCACCGCAACTATTGGAAATTTAATAATGGTTATCAGCTAAAAACTGAATCAGCAGTTCTCCCATGATTTCACTATTCACAACATAATTTCCGTGGTCTGCATTTTCTACTATGATGAGTTTTCCTTTTGACAGATGTTCAGCAATTGTCTTTGTTTCCTGTTCCTTTATCAGGTCATATTCTCCCGCTGTAACCAACACAGGTATATGAATATTTTCAAGTTCCTTCAGCTCAATATTTGGTTCAGTCAGCATCAGTGCTGTCAGCGGTTCAGGAGATTTTTCATATATCTTCCGACATTCAGCTACGAATGTTTCATCAAGCCCTTCCGGTGATAAATTTGTACCGCTGACTGCCATAATACCTAAAGTTTCAGGATGACGAAGTTCTAAAAGAAGCCCAATAATTCCTCCGTCACTGTGACCATAGTATGCAGGCTTTTCAAGATTCAATGCTTTAATCAACTGATAGATATCGTCTGCCATATTTGCATAGTGAAAAGCTGTGACAGGCGGATTGTCTGCACCGGTTTTTCCATGTCCTCTCGAATCAGGAGCATAAACACAGTAACCAGCCGAAACAAGCTGTTCCATCTCTGTTTTGAAAATCGTATGGTCTTCTCCGTTTCCGTGAACAAGAATGACAGGTTTGCCAGAACCTGATTTTTGATAGTAAAAATTGAAGCCATTTATAGAAATCACATTCATATCTATACCTCATTGTTGATGCAATTCATTTACAGACGGGTAGCCATAGGCACTTTCTGCATTTTTGACTGCTCTTGTAATTGCGGTGCTGACAACTTCGGCGGCTAACAAACCCACAACATCCTGATTCGCCTGTACTGTGCCTATAGAAACAGCATAAATGCTGTCACCGTCTGCGGATGTGTGTACAGGCTGGATAGAGCGTGCATATCCATCATGTGACATGCCTGCAATTTTGCATAGTTTCGCTTTGTCAAATTTCGCATTTGTGATAACGACAGCAACAGTTGTGTTTCCAGTGAATTGATTGTCTGCGGATTGAATATTCTGCTTCATAAAATTAGAAGTATTCCGCAAGGTGGATTTGTCCTCGGACAGTAAACCTGCAATCTGCTGTCCGGTTTCCCAGTCAAATACATCACCGAGGGCATTGACAACGACAACTGCCCCAATCTGTAAATCACCAATCTGCACTGCATAGCTGCCGATTCCTGATTTCATGCAGTAATCCATACCACAGATTTTCCCGACCGTTGCACCGCAGCCCGCACCATAGTTTCCGTCTTTATAATTGGGTGCAGTATAAGCTTGTTTTGCAGTACGATAACCCATATCTTTATCAGGGCGAACAAAAGTGTCACTGACAGTTAAATCAAAAATATCTGCCTGTGCCACAAGCGGAACTTTTGTAACTCCAACAT
>JAFRMZ010000196.1 GCA_017430465.1 Oscillospiraceae bacterium | reverse complement strand
GTATTATGCCGATGAAAAAAACTGGCTCTATTTTGAACAAATGGCAGGCGGTTTCCGTATGACACTCGGAAGAAATACCGATGATGTCTCTTGTCTGGAATACGAACAAAACGGTATCCGTTATACCTGTATTCAGGAAACATTAGGTGCAGAGCTGGCTTGGGAAGACGAAAACGGCTATATGTTTTATTTATATTCTTCTATGGATGTTGACAGCCTTCTGTATATTGCCACACATTTACAGCTCCGGACAGAAAGCGGGGAAACTGCATGATGGCTTTGTTTCTGCATCAGCTTGGAACGCCCGCTGAAAAATCTAAACTCCGGAAACTCTATGAATTATACTGTCAGAATATGTACAGTGTCGCCTATCAGATTCTGAAAGATGCTTATCTCGCAGAAGATGCCGTACATAATGCATTTATGAGAGTTTCCGGCTGTCTGGACAGAATCAGCAGTCCGGAAGAAAAAGCTTCCCGAAATTATCTTCTGATTATTGCACGGAATGAAGCTATCAGAATCTATCAGCAGAATCAGAAGCAGTTCCCTGTTGAAGAATTTGAAGAAACGATTCCAGATTTGCAGAATATCGAGCTTGAAACAGAATCCAGAGAAGTACAGAAACAGATTTTTGAGCTAATCTGTTCATTAGAGCCGATATACTCTGATATTTTGATGCTGAAATTCCGCTACGAGCTGGAAGATGAAGAAATAGCCAATACACTCGGCATTACCATAGACAATGCCAGAGTCCGTCTGCATCGTGCAAGAAATAAACTTAAACGCAAGCTTTCGGAGGTGTACAAAAATGAATGATAAGCAACTGAATCATCTGATTTCTGAAAGCCTGAAAACGGATGAAGATTTCTTTCCGGAAATTACCGAAATGCATACTTTTTCCGGAAAGTTCAACCGAAATATGAAATATCTGCTTCGTGAGCACGAAACGCCGATAATACACACCAGAAACAGACATGCTCTGAAATGGTGGTTTGTTGCGATAGCAGTATTTCTGACAGTTTCGGCATGTTCTCTCACAGCATACGGCTCGAAAACAAATCATATTCATTTCTTTGCTGATAAATTTTCAGAATATCAGCCTCTTGAAGAAATGGAAGAAGATGCCCCTGCCAATGCCAAGCTCGCTTATGATTTAGATGCTCTTACTGAAAAATATGACAATGGTGTCGAAATCGTCAACGGAGAACAGTACACCAGATTTTTTGTGAATCCGGAAACGAATACCTTTTTTGAATTTTCCAGTTATCCGAAAATTTTTTTCCGCTGGCATTCTTCTATAGAAAATCCGGAAATCATTACACTCGGAGACAAGAAAATCACTTATTTTACAGACAAAAATCAGATTCACTATGCACTCTGGAGTGCTTCATCGACAGTGTTTGTCGTTCGTTCGGATATGTCCAGAGAACAAATGCTTCAGGAAATAGATTTGATTCAAATCTATGAAATAGTTTAAAATTTAAGAAAAGAGGTTGATTTTTATGTTGCATCAAAAAATCAGAAAGAGAATGGCTTTGTTTGTATCCTGCCTGCTGTTTGCCGGAGCTTGCCTGCCGGCTCATGCGGATGAATCCCTTGTGCTTATCCGGGATGATAACAATCAGATACAGTTAATTACCGAATCTGACCCGTTTTCGGAATATACCAAGAATAATTATGCACATTATTCTGCTTATTACCAAAAAGGCGAACACGGAGAAATTCTGTATACCATGCATCACCGGCTGACTCAGGTATGCTATGCCGTAACAGACGGTTCGGACATTCCGGAAGATTTTATTCATCCGTCATGGTGGGACGAAGATTCCCTGTTTCAGATGACTGTTAAGGAAATTACGCCAGAACAGTTAGCCTATGATGATATAACAGAATCTTATCTCGCATATTCCGAAGAATGCAAAGACTGGTTCAGCAAGTATCCAGAGGGCGCTCGGCTGTTCAGCATCTCCTACAGCTTTGAATATCGTCATCAGTGGGAAGCCCTCTCGAAAGAATTATCCTTCCGTGACGGCATACTTGATGTATTCTACCGCTGGGAGGACAGCTCCGGCACGGCGATGTGGGACGGAACAGATTTATTCGGCTATACCAGAGAATACAGCGATTCCGTTAATGACAATACTTCTGAAATTTCCGGACTTACAGAAGAAGAAACACAGCAGTTAAAAGAACATTGCGAAGAATATAAAGCTTGGCTCAAATCATGGAAAGAATGGCGGGAGACTATCAACACCGAAACCATGACCCCGGCTGAAATCGAAGCATCCAGAATTTCCGCCGGAATCGAATCCGAATATGATATGACGATAAAGCATATCGAATTTATCAATCAGCTTTCTGAAAGTCATCCCGGCATGATTGATACTTCTTTCCTGTCCTTTGCGCATACTCCTTTTGCACCGCCGACTATCCGTGTTGAAAACGTCTGGGAACAGGTCGGTGATTCCAATGGTGACGGAGAAATTTCTTCTGCTGATGCTTCAAAAATTCTGAAACTGTCCGCTGATAAAGGCGCAGGCAGTCAGAATTTCCTGACAGGTGAAGTGACTGCCTCGGACATCAATGCTGACGGCAAGGCTGATTCTGCGGATGCATCATTGCTTCTGCAATACTGTGCTCAAATTGGTATCGGGGAAAATATGACATTACAAGAATTTATCAAAGCAAATCAAGGAGGCTGATTTTTATGTTAAATCAATCTATCAGAAATAAAATGGCATTGCTGGCATCCTGCATTCTGATTGCAGGTTCAGTAACATCTGCGAATATTTCAGCGGAAGAAAATCTTGTATTGGTTCGTGATAATGACGGAGAGATTCAGCTTGTCACGGAAAATACTGCTATCGACAGCCAATCTTACTATGGAATAAAAATCACTTACATCAAGGGCGAACATGGCGAAGTCATCAGTCAGAACGAAAGAAAAGAAATTTACTATCTTGTCACGACAGCCGAAGGCCTGCCGTCTGATAGCAGTGTTCTGGATTCTCTGCCTGAAATCAATCCGTCTTCCATCGCTTGGGAGGAAGATTTCAAAAACTGGTTCAGTGAAACCTATCCGGAAGGCGCACGCCTGTATGCTCTCAGCTATGATGAATATAATCTTGCAAAGAAATTATGCATGAAATATGATTCTATTATTGATACATTCTGCGTTTGGGCAGAATATGAAATTCCTGTCTACTGGGGTGGTCTGTTCAGTGTCACATATAAAAACGACTTCGATGACAGTGATATTATCGGTTATCTCTATAATGAAGACGGAAATCTTGTCTATCGGAATACTGACGGCGAGATTCAGCCGCTGGATTTTACCCCTTCTGATGAAATCTTACAGGCACTTCTGAACGGAAGCGCAAAAAATCCGACACCGGTCTGCCGAGAGGGTTCGCTCGTTTCTGCCGAAGCATTTCAGGCAATACATGATGCTGAATCTGTCGGCAAAGAATGGCTTGAAATCTATCAGAACTGGCTTGATTCTGTCGATTCTGAAAATATGACCCCTGCTGAACTGGAAGCCTCCAGAATTTCCGCCGGAGTTCCATCTGATTATGAGATGCTTGAAAAAGCTTATGCTCTATGTGATGAAATCATGGAACAATACGGCGATGAACTGATTTCTGTAACACCGAATGTCTGGAATAAGGTTGCCGTTCCGGATTCGACTTTCTACCGTCCGCAGACCGTATGGGACATAGTTGGCGATACAGATGAAAACGGCGATATTGATGCCCGTGATGCCGCAAAGCTGTTACAGAAAATCGCCTCTGCCGGTGCTGTCCCGAATTCTATCTATGAGAATATGGATGATAAGAAATACAAACAGGAATTCTGGGATGTCAATGCTGATAATTTCGTCAATGCGCAGGATGCCGCTTTGATTCTTCAATATCTGGCTGAAAAAGGTACAGGCAAAACAGATTCTATCAAAGATTTCATGAAAGAGAAAACCACCTGAAATATCATAAAACTGCCGTACAGAATCAAATCTGTACGGCAGTTTTGTATTATTCGATGATTTCAAACATGCCCATCATGCCGTGAAGCTTTGTCCCTACATCGCTCCCGAACGGCAGAAGTGCCACGGCTACCGGAAACAATTCCGGATTATCTGCATCAAGCTGTTTTAACTGAGCGTAATCGCCCTGAATATCTTCGATAATATAATCATGCATTTCCATAAAAATTAACCCTCCTGACTGACTTTTCTGAGTTCTTCTCTGGCATTTTCCAACATGAGCTGACTCGGATTTTCACCGCCCATGATACGGGCAATTTCCTGCACACGGCCCTCCTGATTCAAAAGATGTACTTGTGTTACGGTTCTGTCCTGTTCGTCATGTTTTTCAATCATATAGTGTGTGTCGGCCATGACAGCAATCTGTGACAGATGTGTGACACAAAGAACTTGTCTCTGACGGCTGATTTCTCGGAGTTTGATACCAATTTTCTGGGCGGCTTTTCCGCTGACACCGGTATCAATTTCATCAAAAATCAGAGTCGGAATGCTGTCACGGTCAGCAATTACGGATTTCAATGCAAGCATAATTCTGGAAAGCTCGCCTCCAGATGCAATTTTAGAAATTGGTTTAGGGGTTTCACCTTTGTTGGCCGAAATCAGAAAAACAACAGAATCCCGTCCGTGAACAGTCAGTTTGCCTTTTTCCTGCTGAACAGTCAGAATCACATTCGGCATATCAAGGAATTTTAATTCTTCGGTAACACGTTCGGAAAATTTCTTTCCGGTTTCTTCACGATAATCAGAAAGTGCATTGGCTTTTTCAGTCACATCGGCAAGGAGTTCCGCTTTTTTGGTTTCGAGTTCACCAATTCTGACAGTATCTTCCTGCATATTGCTGATTTCTTTCTGTGCATTTTCGTAAAGTTGAATCAGCTCATCAAAATCGCAGAAAAACTGTTTTTTTGCCTGACCAATTGCCTGATAACGCTGTTTCATCTGTTGCAACTTGCTTTCATCAAGGGTAACAGTTTCGGAAAGACTCTGTAAATCCTGCGCAATATCTTTAAGTTCTATCAGACAAGTCTGCAATCTCTGAGAAATATCGCCTGTATCCGGATAGACATCCTCAATTTCGTGAAGCAGGAGCATCGCCGAGCGAATCTGTTCGGAAGCTGAACCTTCGTTATCCAGTCCCAGAATACCAGCACTTCCGGAGAGAGCCGAAATAATTCTTTCAGCATTTTCTGCCTGCATAAGTGCGTTTTCCAGTTCTTCTTCTTCCTCAGGCTTGAGATGCAGTGCACCGATTTCCTGAATCTGTTTTTGCAGGATGACGGCTTTCTGACGGCGTTCCTGTTCTTTTTTGCGCCGTCTGCCAAGTTCTTTGGCAACGGTTTGCAATTCATGAAATGCATTTTGATAAGATTCCAGAAATAACGGATTTCCGCCGAATTCATCCAGTACATGCAGATGATTTTCCGGATTCAGCAATACCTGATTATCATGCTGACCGTGAATTGAAATCAATAACATGCCGATTTCTTTTAATGCTGAAACAGAAGCCGTTTTGCCGTTGATTCTGCCGATACTTCCGCCGTCTGCACGGATTTCACGTGTCAGAGTTACCTGATTTTCATCGCAGGAAATGCCTCTTTCAGTGAGCATACTCACGACAGAAGCAGATAAATTTGTAAATAACGCAGTAACTGAAGCACGTTCACAGCCAGTGCGCACCCAGTCTCTTGAAACACGCTGTCCCAGAACAGCCTGAATACCGTGAATCAAAATAGACTTGCCTGCGCCGGTTTCGCCGGTAAACACATGAAATGCGTTCTGAAACCGGATACAAGCCTTTTCAATCACGGCAAGATTTTCAATATATAATTCTTCCAACATGAGTTTTCTATCACCTGTTTTGTAATTTGGCCAGCATATCTTCTGCAAATTTTCTGGCCTGTGCAGCATTTTTCATCAGTACGAAGATAGTATCATCTCCGGCAAGTGTGCCGACAATTTCGGGATAATCAAAATCATCAATCACAGTGCAGACTGCCTGCGCTGTACCGGTATTGCATTTGATAACGGCAATATTACCGGCAGAATCTATAATTCTGATATTAAAAGCCAGCAAATCCGGCATTGCGATAGATTCTTCCTTTTCCTGATAATAATAATTTCCGTCATCGTCTGCTTTTTTGATAAGCTGAAGATTTCGGACATCACGTGAAATTGTTGCCTGTGTCACATGAAAGTCTGCAAGTTCAAGAGCTTTCTGAAGTTCTCCCTGTGTACCGATTTTGTGTTCACGAACCAGTCGAAGAATGGTTTCCTGTCTTGCATTTCTCATAAAATATCACCTCTTGTCTGTATGGAATCCGGAGTGCCTTTGATGGACTGCATGAGCTTTTTGTTGACGGAATCGAAAAAACTGCTGTTTTTCATGCTGATTAATGCAATTGTATGTTTCGATTTTCGTATTTCCAGAATATAATCTGATGGAAATGCAACCGGAGGTTCACCGTCTGCGCTAAGGCAGATATTTCGGGAACAGTCCGCACTGTGCCGGATAGTAATTTTTCTTTCAGAAGATAACAGCAATGGCCGGTTAAACAGCGAATGCGGACAAATCAGCGTGATTTCCAGACAGGACAGTTCCGGTTCCATCAGAGGGCCTCCGGCGGAAAGAGCATAGGCGGTCGAGCCTGTAGGCGTACTGCACACCACACCGTCTGCCCGATACTGCCCGATAACAGCATTATCTGCCATGACGGTGAAATTGAATACTTTTCCATAAAGTCCGGAAACGACAATATCATTCAGAGCTGTAAAGTGAATTTTCTTACCGTCTCCGTGCAGAACGGCCTGCATCAGGATTCTG
>JAFRMZ010000195.1 GCA_017430465.1 Oscillospiraceae bacterium | reverse complement strand
ATGTTTTGCACACGATACTTTTCCAGATGCGGAATACGTTCCGCAGTTGGAATTTCCGCAGAAATAACCTGCTGTCTGGTACGAAGCGTCATCACCTGAATGCCCTGTGAGCTTCTGGTGGATTTTTCCGTGATGAGTTCTGTATTAATAAGAATTGTTTTATTTGCATCGGAACGGAGCAGAATATCAGTATCTTCTGGCAAATACAGCATCGTCAGGACAGGAGACTTGTCTGAAAATGCCGCTGTCAACTTTTTGCGGTTGGTTTTGGTCATGTAGGCCGAAAGCGGAATTTTCGAGATTTTGCCGTTTTCAAAGATGAATAATAACTTTCCGGCATAGTCTGTTGTAGCAGTCATGCCGATGATTTTTTCATCTTCCTCGAATCCGAGCTTTACCGGAATATAATCCCCTAACAGGCTGGCTTTTCCGTCCTCAAACGTGTTCGCACGGACTTTATAGACTTGTGCTTTGTTCGTGAAAAATAATAATTCTGTCTTATTGGTAGCCTCGGTTTGCTGAATGATGCAGTCACCCTCTTTGACTTTCTGTTCGCCACTCATGCGCAGGGAAAGAGGCGTAATCTTCTTGAAATAGCCTTCCTTGGTGAGAAACAGATGTACAGGATAATCAGGAGTATCATCTTCAACAGGTGCTTCATCAGCTTCGCTGACATAACAGAACATTGTTTTTCTGGGCTGACCGTATTTTTTGGCCGTGTCTTTCAGTTCCTTGATGATAATTTTCTTGATTCTGTCCGGATTGGCAAGAATATCTTCCATATCAGCGATTTCGTCTTTTAATTTGTCCACATCAGAAATCTTATTCAGAATATATTCTCTGTTCAGATGGCGGAGCTTGATTTCCGCAACAGACTCTGCCTGAATTTCATCCAGTTCAAAGCCATTCATCAGATTTTCAATCACCTGCGTTTCTTTTGCAGTTTCTCTGATAATTGCGATAGCCTTATCAATATCAAGCAGAATTTTTTTCAGACCAAGCAGAAGATGCAATCTTTCTTTTTTCTTTTCCAAGTCGAATGAAACACGGCGTTTCACACATTCGTGACGGAAAGCCGTCCATTCTTCCAGAATTTCACGGATGCCCATCACCTTCGGCGTATTGCCGATTAGAATATTAAAATTACAGCCGAAACTGTCTTGCAGAGGGGTCATCCGGAATAATTTCTGCATGAGCTTTTCAGGGTCGGTATTTCTCTTGATGTCAATCGCCAGCCGGAAGCCGTTCACATCAATTTCATCACGGGCATAGGTGACTTCACGAAGTTTTCCGGCTTTGCTGAGTTCAGTGATTTTATCCTTAATCGCTTCGAGTGTCGTTGTATAAGGAATTTCCGTTACTTCGATACATCCGGCAGATTTGTCATAACTCCATTTGGAACGGAGTTTCAGGCTTCCTCTGCCGGTTTCATAGACTTTCCGGAGTTCCGCTTCATCATAGAGCAGAAAACCTCCGCCGGGGAAGTCAGGGCCTTTCAGAGTAGATAAAATATCATGTTCCGGATTCTTGATTAATTCGATACAGGTTTCGCAGAGTTCCGTCAGATTGAACGGACAGATATTGCTTGCCATAGATACTGCAATACCCATATTCGCATTGACCAGAATTGACGGGAATGTCGCCGGAAGCAATGACGGTTCAAGCATCGTGTTATCATAATTCGGGATGAAATCGACAGTTTCCTTGTCGATTTCGCTGAACAAAGCTTCACAGATAGGGGAGAGCTTGACTTCTGTATATCTTGAAGCAGCAAATGCCATATCTCTGGAATAATGTTTTCCGAAGTTGCCTTTGGAATCCACATACGGATGCAAAAGGCATTCATTCGCACGTGTCAGGCGAACCATTGTTTCATAGATGGCTTGGTCGCCGTGCGGATTCAGACGCATCGTCTGACCGACAACATTTGCAGATTTTGTTCTTGCACCGTTCAGAAGCCCCATTTTATACATTGTATATAACAGCTTTCGGTGAGACGGCTTGAAACCGTCAATTTCCGGCAGTGCTCTGGAGATGATAACGCTCATTGCATAGGGAAGATAATTCTTTTCGAGTGTATCGGTGATTTCCTCCTCCTGCGTGATGCCGGCATTCTCGAACCATGCATCAAGCATGGGCTTAGGTCTAGCGGACGGAACAGCTTTTTTTCTTGCCATGAATAATCCCTTTCTTTCGTAATTTTTTGTGACTTTATTATCTTAACACATTTGAAAGGATTTGTCAAGCATCAGCCCGAATAGTATTCTATGGAAAGCGAAATATAATAATTATTTTCTTCAGGAAACTGATAAACTATAGCAGATACGGTATAATCTTCGTTTGTGATATATTCAAAACCTGCTTTCACATTACTCATATCATCATAAGTTTTGAAATCCGAAATTGTATCTGGAAGATTCTGTCTGATAAATTTTTTATAATCCAGTACGATAATGTCAAGACAAGTATTTTCATCAAAACAAACATCAGTATAATATTGATAAAGCTGTACTTCATCAGTGACAGTAATGCCGAATATTTTTTCCATTTCCGCAGTGCGTTTCTGGTTGAATTTCCGGTATGTCGTTCCACTCATAGACCAGAGAAATAAAAGAACCAGCAGAACAGCACCTATGAAAATAATCAATGCCAGTATCAGAAGAAATTTAAACATTTCTTTACAGAAGATTTTCAGGCTTTCTTTAATAGAAATATTTTCTTGATTCATAATAATTTTCCTTGCCAAGTATCAAGCTGAACCTGCATTTTATCAATACCGCCGAGCGTTCTGATTTTATCCATACTCCAAAGCGGAGCAAGAAGTTTCGCTTTTTCGCCGTCACCCGTGACTCGTTCGATAACCGTTTCCGGCGGAAAGAGTTCCAGTTGTTTCACAACTGTAAAGATATAATCTTCCTGAGACATGGGGAGATATGCGCCGGACTGATATAAATCGGCATATCTGGTATCTTTCAGAATATGCAATAATTGAATTTTTACTGCCTGCGGTTTTAATTTTCCAAGGGTTTCGGCAGTCCGGAGCATATCAGAAAAATTTTCCTGATACAGTCCGTTGATGATGTGCAGACAAGTCCGGATATTCAGATTTTGCAGTTTCTGATAGCTTTCCAGAAATTCAGAAAATAAATAGCCTCGGCCGAATGCTTCTGCTGTACGGTTGTGAACTGTCTGTAAGCCGAGTTCCACAGTCAGATAAGTTTTCCGATTCAGTTCGGAAAGATAATCAAGAACATCATCGGGAAGGCAGTCGGGTCTTGTGCCTATCGAAAGACCGATAATTCTGGGAAAAGAAATTGCCTGTTCAAAGAGATTCCGAAGATAATCAACAGGCGCATAAGTATTGGTATGCACCTGAAAATAGGCGACAGCTTCGGCATCAGGATTCTGTTTCCGGATTCTGGCAAGTTCAAGGGTTAACTGTTCCTGTAAGGGTAAGGCTTTTGTAAAAGCACCGCTTCCGCCATCGCAGAAGGCACAGCCAAGAGTTCCTTTCGTGCCGTCCAGATTCGGACAGGTGAATCCGCCGTTCAGAACGGCTTTATAGACTCTGTGTCCGAATCGGTGACGGTTATGATAAAAGAGAGTGTGGTAGTGTTTGTTATCATCGGAATAGGGAAATTTATTTGACATTGTACATCATCTCCCATGCGGAAAGATTCAGTGTATCATAGAAATCAGCCTGAATGCCTTGTTTTGTATTCTTCATGACTTCGGTGATGTCCATAGAGTCAGCATCGTACAATCTGACTAATTCGTCTGTAGAATAGAAAGACAATCCAGCCCATGCATCATCAGACATTTTATGAATAACGGAAGTATCGAATTCCTTAAGATTTCCGGCAAGATACTGATTTGCATTATAACGGGTAATCCATTCATCAGGACGGGAGAAGACTAATAATCCGAACATCACGGTAAAGACGATATAGGCAATTTTACCGATATTCAGGGAATATCTGAACTGTCTGACAATCAGTACCATAAAGCCGATAACCAGCAGGAACATGAACCATGTAGTGTAGACTCTTAATCTGGTCATGCCGTAGTATCTGATATACAGGAACATCTTGGCAATGGCAGTTCCGGCCAGAAACAGCGAGCAGAAGCAGAGAAATACACTATAGATTTTCAGCATCAGGGGCTTGACAGAGCCGGTCATTCTTGCGAAAAATCCGATTGCGCTGATAACTGCCAGATTGATAACGCATACCCAGCATAATTCAAAGAAGCCTTTTCTTGCGTATTCGGCATAAGTAAAGCCATCGGCGAGCGTTCCGGTAAATCCGCCTGTAAAGTACTGCATCTGCGAAATGAAATAGAGTACATACAGAATACAAACCGGAGTTACGGCGGTATAGAGCATCACATTAGGGATGAAACGGCATCCTTCGGCTTTTTTCTCGCAGGTTTCCTCATCGAGCAGGATGGTCTTGTGTGTGGCACTGTACATACTGCTGAAAATCGCACATCCGATTAAGATGCCGAATAATAGCTGAGGGACAAGAATCAGTAAATCTTCCGGAGGAATTTTCAGGAAATTTCCGAGCAGAGAGGACATATTTTCATCTGCCTGACAGAGCAGGGAAGCTACGATACAGGTTAAGGGCAGAGCAATCAGCAGACCGCCGAGCACATAACCGGCATTTTTCCATACAGTATTGCCTTTGGACTGCTTGACGGCATCGAAGCATTTTCCGAATTCTGACAGAGGCATCACCAGTGCGGAAAGGGGCAGTGCTTCCGGCAGAAACCGGAGAACGGTATTTAGAGAACTGCTCACGCCGAGCAGGAAAATTCCGCTGTCGAGAATCAGAAATAAAGTTGTCAGAATTTTCATTGTCTGGTTTGCCGTGATGAAGTATGCACAGGAAAACAGATACATCGTGATAATCACGAACTTTTCGGATTTGGTGAATGTTTTTCCGGAATTCTTCACGAAGATGACTTCCACTGTAATCAGAAGCCAGTAAAATAATGTCGTGAAAATGCCTGTTTCATGATAAAGTGTGAAACGGATAAACAGGAATCCGGCAAGCATCGCCAGAAAAGCGCAAATCTGCTCTGTTTTGGAGTAGTGAACTTCGGGTTTCGGCTGGACAGGAACGGCTTGCGGAGGTGCGTTCAGGATTCCCTGATAGTTCGGGTCGTAAAGATTCTGATACTCATTCTGATTTATCTGATTCTGTTCGTTCATGATAAAGCCTCCTGTTCTTCATCGTCTTCATCATCGGAATCATCTTGTAAATCTGCGCTGATATTCTGGCTCATGACCTGATATTGTGCGACAGTACGGGAATTGAATTCTTTCAGGTGTCCGGAACTGGTAATATTTTCGGTGGAAAGGTTTCCGGTGCATAAGAGTGCGAACATCATCGCAGAAAAGATTGCTTTGCTCATGATAAAAACTCCTTTTAAAATATATTTTTCAGATATGTAAAATAGGCTTAACATTTTCAATTTTTAGAAATTCTCTTTTTTCTGATACAAATTCCCAGATAGATGATTATCATTCCGGCAATATAGCACAGAATATCCATCCAGTTGAAACTTGTGCCGATGATAATTCTCATCACACTGCCTTTTTCAAATCCAAGCAAATCACAGATATGAAAATACTGGGCGATTTCAAACGCAAATCCGACACAGCACATCAGGAACGGCATCAGACAGGGAAGAACTTTCAGAAAAATCCGAACCAGACAGTATATCAGAGGGATAATCAGCATATCTCCGCCGGAATCCCTCAGCCATGAGGGAGACGGCACAAAGGCAGCAATCATGAATTCTATAATAAATAAAATTGCCGACCAGATAAGATAATACTTTCTTTCAGATTTCGTCTGCATGAGAATCCTCCTTCCGGAATTCCAGAATATCTGCCGGCTGACAGTCAAGAACTTCGCAGAGCTTTTCAAGTGTCGAAAACCGGATAGCTTTGGCTTTTCCGGTTTTGAGAATGGAAAGATTCGCCGGAGTAATTTCTATTTTTTTTGCTAAATCTCCGGAGGAGATTTTTCTTTTTGCCATCATGACATCCAGATTTACAATAATGGGCATAATAAAGCAACTCCTCCAATCAGATAGTATAGTCATTTTCTTCCTGAATTTCCACCGCACGGACAAAGACATTTTTCAGCACACGCAGAACCAGTCCGAAGAATGCCGCCGCAAAGGCAACAAAAAAACCCAGAAATCTCCAGAAACCGAAAATTCCGAACGGAATCGCCACAAGCAGACAGCACCATGAAATATATCGCAGATGCTTGCAGTTCTCCGGCTTGAAAACTATATCATTCTTGATATTTTTCAAAAGCTTATGCAGATGATATAAACAAACCTCTCCGCAGACCGCTGACAGATACAGACAGATGCTCAAAGGCCAGAAGATGGAAGATTTCAGCAAGCCGACACCTTCCGGCGAAACAATTTCATACCAGCGAACCATGATGGGAACACATAAGGCAAGGACGATAATCAACACAAACAAGATTCTGACTAATAAAATTGATAAATTCAGGGATTTATCCTGATTCCACATGATACAGATACACCCTTTCCGGATTTTTCTATATTATAGCATATCAAATATCATTTGTCAAGACTTTTTTATCGAAAAACAATAATTTTTTTCTGAATTTCAAAAATCCATCACAAAACAGGAAATTTTATACAAATATTAACATACATTCTTGACAAATCCGCCAAAATATGCTATACTGAAATTAATTCAGAGATAAAATAGCATCTGAAATTTTTATTTGAAAGGAAGTTTTTCCCATGGCAATGTTTGACAAATTGCTTGCCAATCTCAAAGCAAGCAGAAAAAAAATCGTATTCACCGAAGGCACTGATGCAAGAATCCTCTCCGCAGCTTCCAAGCTGTTAGCAGAAGACCTTATGGATGTTATCCTGTGCGGAAATGTGGACGATGTCAAGAAAGCCGCTGCTGATAACGGTTTCAATATCGACAAGGCCGAAATCCTCGACCCGCTGACCTATCCCGAAATGGATTCTATGGTTTCCACAATGGTAGAACTCCGCAAAGGCAAAATGTCCGAAGAAGAATGCAGAACTGCTCTCCAGAAATCCAATTATTTCGGCACAATGCTGGTAAAAATCGGCAAGGCAGATGCGCTCCTCGGCGGTGCAACTTACTCTACTGCGGATACTGTAAGACCGGCACTCCAGCTTGTCAAAACAAAGAAAGGCTCTAATCTGGTAAGTTCTTCCTTTATTCTGTTCAGAGAAGTCAACGGCGAAGAAGAAAAAATCGCTATGGGTGACTGTGCTATCAATCTGGGCTATTCTGACAGACTCGACAAGGAAGGCAATGTTGTTCTGACTGCCGCACAGCAGTTAGCAGAAGTCGCTGTCGAAACTGCCAAGACTGCCGCATATTTCGGCATTGACCCGAAGGTTGCCGTTCTGAGCTTTTCCACATACGGTTCAGGCAAGGGTGGAACAGTTCAGCTCAGCCATGATGCTGTTATCGAAGCAAGAAAAATTGACCCTGAACTGACCATTGACGGCGAATTCCAGTTCGATGCGGCTGTATCCAAGGAAGTAGCATCTGTAAAGTGTCCGGATTCCAAGGTTGCCGGACAGGCTAACACCTTTATTTTCCCGCTTATCGAAGCCGGAAACATCGGTTACAAAATCGCACAGAGACTCGGCGGATTCGCTGCTTATGGCCCGATTCTTCAGGGCTTGAATGCGCCTATCAATGACCTTTCCAGAGGCTGTGACGCTGACGAAGTTTACAAGATGGCAATCATCACCGCTGGCATGGCATAATTTCAGCTTAAAAATCAAAACCGTCCGTTTTTATGCGGACGGTTTTTCTTTTTTCTGAATCTTTATGATAATACCTGCAATTGCAGTAACAATAATTAGTAATGTCAGAAGTATATCCTGTTGTTGAGCAGATGCGCTCATCTGATAGATAATTCTTGTATTGCCTGACTGGTCTGTAGCAGTCAGTTCTGTAAGAGTTGAATTTATTTGATAATCAATCTGATTTATTGTCTGAGAAGAACGAGAATTTTCTTTGTGATTCGCAGAGTCTACAGAAAGATAACTTCCATCCGGATGAAGCAGAATGCTTTCTTCCTTACGGATTTTATAAATCAGAATATCTTTATCGGAAAATTCGAGTGTATATGCGCCGGAAACATCGTGCATCCAGTAAGAATATAAAAAACTTCCGTCATTATGATAAATATTAAGATACTGATTTGCTCCGACTGCAACTGTACCATCCAGACTGACGGCATAATCTGTAATTCTGTCAAAATTGCATTCTGTATCTGATATTTCAAATTTATTCATGAAAGCTCATCTCCGGTAGGGCGGAATTTCCCCAAGCTGATAATACTGGTCATGATGTACATATTTGTGATGTTTCCGCCAGATGTCACGCTTTTTGAGTTCGT
Organism: Oscillospiraceae bacterium; assembly: GCA_017430465.1. Lineage (GTDB taxonomy): Bacteria > Bacillota > Clostridia > Oscillospirales > Ruminococcaceae > UBA3855. The sequence continues at coordinate 5,766 of JAFRMZ010000195.1, read as the reverse complement.
GCCGGAGTTCTTTTCCTTCCGTGATAACCAGTTTGCTGAACTTGATAAGATTACCCTCATTCCGGACAAGTCCGGTTATGATGCCGAAGGAATTTCCGCTTCCGACATCGCTCATGATGCTGTTTCCGATATGCGCCATCTGCGATTTCTGGACACCATATCTGTTCTGCACTTCTTCCAAGCCTGTAATGCGTGGTTTATGGGCATGAGAAATATAATCCACACCGAGACGGTTTCCGAAACGTTCCGCACGGGAATCAAATTTTGTATTGGATAATAATATCAACTGAAAGCCCATAAGTTTAAGATGTTCAAAAAGAGTGACGGTGGATTTCGGAGGCTTGAAATCTTCCAGTCCGGCAACAGTATCATCAATATCGAATGAAATGATTTTGATTCCGGCTTTTTTGAGACGCTGATAATCAATTGCATGAATATTTTTCTGATAAATATCCGGAACGTAAGTTTTTATCAGATAGGCATCTGACATATCACTGAATTTGCTCATGATAAGACCTCCTTATTGACTGATAATATGAATATCTCTCTGCGGATAGGGAATCGCAATCTGATGTTCATCAAATGCTTTCTTGACCTGTTCATGCAAATCATAGTAGAGATTCCAGTATTCGTCGTGAGTTGTCCAGACACGAACATAAATCATCACCGCACTGTCAGCAAGCTCCCCGATGCGGACAGTATAGTTTTCCTGATGCAGAACAGCCGGATGCTGTTCCAGAATCTCGGAGATTAATTTTTTGGCAAGTTCGGAATCTGAATCGTATCCGATACCGAAATTAATATCTAATCTGCGCTTCGGGTCTTCGGTATAGTTCTGAATCACGGCATTGGAAATCTGATTGTTCGGAATATAGACAGTTGTGCCGTCAGCTTTCTTGATTTTTGTTTGCAGAATGCCGATGACTTCGACTGTTCCGGTAATACCTGCATATTCAACGAAATCGCCGACTTTCAGAGGCTTTGAGAACAGAATCAGGAATCCGCCTGCCACGTTGGAAAGGCTGTCCTGCAAAGCGAGTCCGACCGTCAGTCCGACCGTGCCTATTACGGTGATGATAGAAGTCATCGGAACGTTCAGGACGGACAGCACAATCACTGTCACAAGAATATACAAGACCACTCGTATCAGCGAATGCAGAAAGCCGGAGGCCGTCTTGTCAAGCCGGCTTTTGGCAAGTGTTTTCTCCAGAAGTTTCAGAAGAAATTTTGATAACAGCATTCCTAAAGCAAATACCAGCACCGCCGACCCCAGAGACGGCAGAATCCCTCTGATATAATCCCACATGCCGGTAAAAACTGAACCTACATGTTCGGCTTCTCCGGAAAGTACTTCCCCGATTTCCGGAACAGTTTCCGGAATAATTTCTGTAGTATCCATTGTGAATTTCAACCCTTTCTGACAGTTTTTTCTTATTTTATTATATAACAGAACAGCAGTTTCTGTCAATAGAGAAATTTTTTGAAAAAACGCTTGCAAAATGTGTAAAAGTATAGTATAATAATTACGTATGCTGAATTTTTAAGAAATGGAGAGTGAACCAACATTATGCATCCCTTATTATTGGCAAATCAACTCATCATGCTGGCCGGCGGTATCGACGGCAACAAGCGTCCTCTGGACGATTCCGAAAAATGGGGCGTTACCCTTGTCGGATTAGGTGTTGTTATCGCAGCGTTGGCGATTCTTGTTGTGGTTATCATGCTGTTCGGCAAGATTTTTGACCAGATTAACAAGAATCAGAAGGCAAAAGCATCTGCTGAAGCAGAAAAGAAAAAGCCCAAGCAAGCCCCTGCTCCGGTTAAAAAAGCACCGGCTGAGACAAAGCCTGCTCCGGCCGCTGCAAAGCCTGCTGCTGTACCGGCTGTTGCTCCTGCTGCTGAAGATGATGAGGAAGTCATTGCTGTTATTTCGGCAGTAGTAGCAATGATGAGCGAACAGGACGGAAAAACTTACAGAATCAAATCTGTTGCCAAGTCGCAGAGAAACAATGGTTTCGGCGGACGTTCCGCATGGGCGATGGACGGACGCAGACAGAACGTCAACCCGTTCTGATTTTAAAAGAAAAGGAGATTTTAAGCAATGCTGCAAATTTTACAGGATATTCTCAGCGGTCTGTTTGAGACAAGCGGTCTGGCCGGACTGGCGGCTGAACCTCTCAAACTGCTGATGATGTGCGTATCGTTTTTATTTATGTATCTGGCAATCGTCAAAGGATTTGAACCGCTTTTGCTTCTGCCGATTTCGTTTGGTATGTTCTTGTCGAATCTGCCTGCTGTCCTGCCGGAAGATATGATTTTCCATGCGGCCTACTGGAATGAACCGCAAAGTGTGGAATGGCTCTGGAAAGTCCTGCATGACGGCGGATTGCTGGATAAGTTATATCTGGGTGTCAAATTGCAGATATATCCCTGTCTGATATTCTTGGGCATTGGTACAATGACGGACTTCGGCCCTCTGATTGCAAACCCCAAGAGCTTCCTGCTGGGTGCAGCCGCACAGGGCGGTATCTTCTTCACATTCTTAGCCGCTGGTTATATGGGCATGAGCGCAGCAGAATGCGGTTCAATTGCTATTATCGGCGGTGCAGACGGACCTACATCTATTTATGTATCGAGCAAACTGCTTGACGGTGCAGATTCTAATCTGAATACAGGTACAATCGCACTGGCGGCTTATACTTACATGGCACTTGTACCGGTTATCCAGCCCCCGATTATGAGACTGCTGACAACCGAAAAGGAACGCAAAATCAAGATGCCTCAGCTCCGTACTCCGTCCAAGACGGAAAAGATTATCTTCCCTGTCGTTGTTACTCTGATTGTAGCGCTGTTAGTGCCTTCTGCCGCTTCTCTGGTTGGTATGCTGATGTTCGGCAACATCCTGAAAGAATCCGGTGTAGCTGGCCGACTGGTAGATACTGCACAGAACGCTTTGATGAATATTGTTACTATCTTCTTAGGCGTTTCTGTAGGTGCAACATGTACCGCATCCAATGTAGCAAACTGGGACTTCATCAAGGTTTTGATTCTGGGTGTTATCGCATTCAGTCTGGGTACTGCCTGCGGTCTGGGACTTGCCAAGCTGATGAACTGGCTCAGCGGCGGCAAGGTCAATCCGCTGATTGGTTCTGCTGGTGTGTCTGCCGTGCCGATGGCAGCACGTATCTCTCAGCAGGAAGGTGCAAAGGCTGACCCGACAAACTTCCTGCTCATGCACGCTATGGGGCCTAATGTAGCCGGTGTTATCGGTTCTGCGGTTGCCGCTGGTGTTCTGCTGAGCGTTATCAATTATTAAAATCAGATATTCCGGTTCTGGATTCCAGAGCCGGGATATTTTTTTCTGTCCTGTCATATATTTGTAATGTTAAAAAATTATGAAAATGCTTTACATATTTCATATTTTGTGGTATTATGTAAATAAGAAATATTTTTGGGAGAAAACTAATTATTATGAATCAACTCAAACTTGTTACTATCATACAGTCTTTGCTGATTACTGCACTGATTCTGTTGGTTGCCGGACTCCTTCTGTTCCGGAATCATCATAAAAAAGAAACTGTTCCGGCTTCGCTGGAAACAGAAGAAACAAAATCTTATGATTATAATCCGGAATCGGATGTCGTTTATGAAACTACCGGACAGAAAATTTTTCTCCGTGATGCCGAAGCCGGTGAAATCTGGATTCCGGTGCTTGCCGATGTGCCTGCCTGCGAATATCAGACAGACCAGTATGTTACACGAAACGGCCTGATGTATTATACCGAAGACGGAAAAGTAACTTCTAAATTTGGTATTGATGTTTCTGCCCATCAGGAAGAAATTGACTGGCCTACCGTCAGAAAAGCCGGTGTCGAATTCGCTATGATTCGTGCCGGATACAGAGGCTATACCGGAGGCAGTCTCGTCATTGATGACTGCTTTGAACAGAATATGCAGGGGGCGCAGGATGCCGGCATTGATGTCGGAGTTTATTTCTATTCTCAGGCCATTACCCCCGAAGAAGCTCTAGAAGAAGCAGAACTCGTACTTTCCTTGATTGCAGATAAAAAAATTACATATCCTGTTGTATATGACTGGGAACTTGTCACAAATGATGTCGCCCGCACGGATGATGTCTCTGTCAGAACACTGACACAGTGCAGTATTGCCTTCTGCGAACGCATCCGGCAGGCAGGCTATATTCCTATGGTGTATCAGAATAAAAGAACCTCTCTCCTGAAACTCGATTTGCCTGAACTGACGGATTATGATTTCTGGCTTGCAGAATATAATGACGAGGCATCTTATTATTATAATTATCAGATGTGGCAGTATGCTTCTGATGGAATTGTTCCCGGCGTGAACGGAAATGTTGATGTGAATATCTGCTTTAAAGACTATACCAATCCAGAAAACGGAAGTGATGCAAATGTTTAAAAAATATAAACCAGAACTCTCGCCTTCTGAAAAAATGCTGTTCACAATCTGGATGTTTCTGATAATTATCAATATTTTATCCAGATTCCTGACTACGGTAGTAGATTTTTATATTCGCTACATTTTTCCGACAGTATCCGATTTCTGGTGCAGTGTGTCCGGACTGGCTGATTTTTCAGTCGGGGAATATATGATAGTTCTCGGCATTGCACTGATGATTATCGGAATTTTGAGCTTTCTTCTGCTGATGCTATTTGCTAAGAGAAGGCGCAGAAAAATTGCCCGCATTTACGGGTATTTTTACGGCTGGATTCTTACATGGCTGTTTTTTGTCCTGACATTCCGGTTTTTTATTCTGTATCAGGGAACGCAGATGAGTGCCCAGATTGAAAATATAACATTCGAGAATAAAAAAGTACTGGAAGTTTATGAACTCCTTGTAGAAGAAGCCAATCAGACAGCCAAAAAAGTCAGCCGTGACAATACCGGACATTTTATTCTTGCAGATGATACGGAAATGATGCGGGAAGCGAAAAACTGCATGAGACGGCTTTCGCAGGAGTTTCCCCAGTATAAAGGCGTTTATCCTGATGCAAAGCCGATAGCACATTCTTATTTTTTTACACAGCAGAATCTGCTTGGTATTTATTTTCCGTTCTCTATGGAAGCGAATTATAATCCCGTTGTGTATGAAGTCAATCTGCCGGTGACCATCTGCCATGAATTTACACATCTGAAAGGCAACATCTTTGAAGATGAAGCCGGTTATCTGGCATTTCGTGCCTGTCTGACAAGCGAAAATCCGGATTTTGTCTACAGCGGATATATCAGCGTTCTGGAATGGCTTGATTTTGATTTCGGGGATGATGTATCCGCATGGGAGCAGTATCAGGAAATTACGGACAGGCTTTCTCCGGAAGTCTGCATGGATATGTACAGTTTTGTACCGGATGATTATTATCAGACACATCGTCATGAAGAAGTCATTCCGACAGCGATTGTCTCCGATGTTGCAGATACGGTCATGGATGCGAATCTGAAAGCTAATGGCATTCCGGAGGGAAAGGCAAGTTATCACGGCCTGACGGCTTTGGTATTATGCTATTATATCTACGGCTGGTGAGAATGCCAAAAGCAAGGGCGAAAAGCCCTTGCTTCTTTATTTTTCGTCTTTTTCATAATAAAACAGGTCGGCTGGTGTACAGTCCAGAGCATTGCAGATACCATTTAAGATATAATTTTCGTAACTCGTTGTTTTATTTTTATAATATCTGGTAATTGTAGGATAACTAACACCGATTTGTTTTGCCAGCCAATAACGAGAACGAT
>JAFRMZ010000194.1 GCA_017430465.1 Oscillospiraceae bacterium | reverse complement strand
GTAGAAGTAGAAGTACTTGTAGAAGTAGAAGTACTTGTAGAAGTAGAAGTACTTGTAGAAGTGGAAGTACTGGTAGAAGTAGAAGTACTTGTAGAAGTAGAAGTACTTGTAGAAGTGGAAGTACTTGTAGAAGTAGAAGTACTTGTAGTATCTGTTTCTTCACTTCCTTCATCAATCATGATGATAGTATCATTGGAATAGTTAGCAGTAACATCTTCACCATTGATTTCCACATAAGTGATTTCTCCGCCGGAAATCTCGAATATAATGTCATTTGCAGTTTTATATCCGGCTGGAGCAGTATCTTCATGCAGAGTATAAGTACCATCTGCGAGATTTTTTACAATTGCGGGAGATGTGCCGGAAATCCATGTAATTGTATCGCCGGTTACCTGAACATCCTTTGCGCCGAGACCGCCTGCAAACTGGTCAATGCTGAAAGAAATACCTTTGCCCTCTGCATCCGTACCAGTCAGAGTCAATTTTGCGCCGGAGAGCTCTGCACTGCCGACCGTCTGCTTGGAAAGCTGAATATTCTTATCCTGCTGTTCATCAAGTTCACTATAAACAAAGTGCCATTCAGCATTAAGATTTGTAACATAGCCATCACTGATAATCCAGCCCGTGCTTGTTCCGCTGATAGTAGTAATAGATTCTTCATCAGGAATTAAGAAAATACCTGCTGCTTCGTTCAAGTTTATTGTTTTAACGGACTTCAGATTATAAATCATGTGTCGGGTGAGTCTGTCAAGCCACTGGTTTGTAGGAGTACCATAAGACTGGTCAGAAGTCCAAGGGTCATTATTTTCTACAAAATTTCCATCATTATCATAAATCTCAATACTATGTTTGCCGATAACATTGATAGTTTCAGTGTTGGTAAAATTGAAGATATAGGTTTGATTTTCTTTCTTTTTAATTTTTATGGAATTTTTCAATTCTCCATTGGGACAGAGTGTGACAAGATTATCGCCATTAATATAGATAGTAGCATTTTCATCAAAAGCAGTAGTATCAATTAAAATATTGTTATCACTGATTTTTAAGGGAGTAACCATAGCCGACTGCTGTGCAAGTTCGGCAGAAACTGTTTCCATGTGAGCGATTATTGGTTCGATAACGCTGTTTTTCATAGTTTCAGGGTCTTCAACAGAAATATCTATAAAAGATTTGGGTTCCTGAAGCCGTTTTTCAGAATCTACATGGAGAGTAGTTCTGTTATCATCGTGAGAATTCTGAATATTAATTTTCCCATTGTCTTCATCCAGAATAGAATCACTGTTCACTGTTGTACCGCCGTTGAAGTCTACAAAATAAGGAATGTAAAAATCACCGCAGGTATTTGCAGTCAAGTCGGGGTCAATGTTAGTATTACCCTGATAATAATTGACTGCCAGATTTGTCTGTGCATGGTTCTGCTGATTAAATCTGTCAGCAGTGATGCCATAATACAGGCCATTGCCAAGAACTTCTTTGAAATCCAGTTCCTTGGTAGCAGTCAGTGTTTTAAAATTGATAATATTTGCAAATGATGCCACCGGAACGCCAAGTTCTTCATCAGTTTCTTTGGATTTAGTCTGTCCCTGATAATTTACTGCAAAATTCTTGAAACTGCTTCCTTCTGTCAGTTCAGCGCAGTTAGTTTTGCATGTCAGATTATTCAGATTCAGTTCCTGTTTGCCTATAAACATCTGTGCTGTAACAGAAATTTCATTGCCGGTAAAGCGTTCACCGGGGAGTTCATTTCCGTTATTGTCTTTCCAGTGCTGTTCCTCTTTTGTCTGTATCGGGATAACAATCTGACTTTCATTGTCAGCAGTCAGTTTCTGGAAGTAGTACGTAGTTCCGGATGTCTGGTGTTCTACTGTCAGAAGCAGGTACAGATAATCATCTTCAGCAATAGTAACAGGTTCTTCAAAATTCAGTATTGCATCATAAGTAACAATAGATTTTGAAATAGAGAATGTCACTTGATTTTCAGAAACTTCCGGTTTATCGAATTTGTAGCCCGGAATGGAACGGGAAGCTTTTTCAGTATTCTGACATTCTTTATAATTATTCAGCCAGACACTTCCGCCGAGGGTACAGTAAACATCTACACGAAATTCATATTCTTCCGTACCATATTCCAGAAAATGGCTTGTTGCTTCGCCATCTTCCTCGAAGACATAGAAATTGTCATTGAATGTAATTGTAGTTTGTGCATCGTTTTTTGGATAGAAGCTTTGCAGTTTCCATGCAGAAGGTTCTTCTTCCCCTTCTTTGGTAAGTGTGAGCAGTGCAAAGAAATTAGCATCAAGCGAATTTGTCACCGTTGCTGGAGTCTGCATGTCATAATCGTAAAAATTGATATTTGCTGTAATTCCGTCAGTCAATGCTGTAGTATGTACAGGTTCTGCGGGGATTCCGTCTTCCGCACGTATGGGAACAGAACCGGCCACACTCATGACAGCCATCAGGAATGATGTCATGCCACTAAGCAATCTTTGTCCGAATGTTTTTTTCATGGTGCATTCATCCTTTCTATAAAATATTTTGTGAATTTAAACAATTCGCAAAAGCTATAATGTTATTATAGCACAAAATTTACAAAAGTGCAAGGCTTTTTGCCAATATTTCGCAAGGGAGGCTATAAATTTTTTTATTCCTGAATTGTGGATTTTGTACAAAATGGCATAAAACGTTTTCGATATTTTATTTTTATTACAATTCGTATATAATAAGACAGCCTGACAATAAAAAACAGCGATATAACGCTGTTTTTTATTGTTATTTATATCAATTTTCCAATTTTGTTCCTGTCCGGAATGCCTCAGTTTTTGTATAAATTATTTCCAAGTTTTGCATTCTGCTGTTTTTTCGGCCTGAAATCAGCCTTCCCAGTCTTCCAGAATCTTCCGGAGAGCTTGTTCATTCTCTGCCAGAATCCCTTCTTCGAGAGCCTGTCTGTCCGCATCCGGAAGAAGGTAAACTTCCAAATCCAGAATCTGATATGGCTTCTGACTGTTTTCCCGAAACAGTGCGACTTTTCCTTCATACGTTTTCAGGACAAAGCCGACCGGTTCTTTTTCTGCGAGTGCAGCCGTTTTTTCCACACGGATTTCTTTCTGCTGTCTGAGCGAATTTCCTGCCGATACAACCAGCAAGACCGCCGAAATCGTCATAGAAACCAGAAGCATACCTATTTTGCAGTTGGTACTTTCCATTAAAACCGCCCCTTTATAATATATAGTTCAGTTTCAGTATGGTACAGTTCCGGAAATTTATTCCGGAATGATTTTGGTTTTTGTGAAAAACAGCAATTTCTGTCCGGATTCCGTCTGCAATCATGAAAATTTCGTGAAAAATCATTTTTTTTTCAAAAAAAGACTTAACAAATCCGAAATTCTGTGTTATAATAAAATTGTATGACTATAAATAAATAATAAGAAAGGATTTCTGATGCTATGTCAACGCAAAATTACGAAAACCATAAGAAACCAAGCCGGAAATGGCGTGTTGTCAAGAAGCTGATTTCGATTTTGCTCACGACCCTGCTGTCAATTTTTCTGATATGCCTGATTACAGGGACTATCGTGGCAAGTGCCGTAGCGGTATATGTTCTGGACTTCATGGACGAAGCTTCCACCATTACCCTGGAAGAAATGGAACTGAGCTATAATACTAACATCTACGGCTATGATGAAGACGGCAATCTGGAAACGCTCTATCAGGTAACTAACCAGAACCAGAGAATTCCGGTCACTATCGACAAAATTCCCCAGCATGTCATGGATGCCTTTGTCTATACCGAAGATGAACGTTTCTATACCCATGACGGTGTAGACTATAAAAACACTATCGCCGCATGTATGAACATGGTACTGCATTTCTGGGATTCTGAGCGTGGCGGTTCTACCATCACACAGCAGTTAATCAAAAATGTTACTGGTGAAGATACCCGTTCGCCTTCCCGTAAAATCCGTGAAATTTTCCGTGCGATGACGCTGGAGAAAAATTATTCCAAACAGGAAATTATTGTTAACTATCTGAACTACATCGGCTTTGGCGGTGAAGCAAACGGAATTGAAATGGCAGCTATCAAATATTTCGGAAAAAACGTACAGGATTTGACTGTTGCTGAAGCCAGTGTTCTGGCAGCGATTCCGCAGTCTCCGGAAACGCTCAATCCGTTCGCTTACTATATTGACGATGTTACCGGAGAAAAAGTCATTTACGGACGTGAGAAAAACCGCAAGCGTCAGGAATATGTACTCTGGCAGATGTATAACCATGGTGCTATCTCTTATGATGAATATCAGACAGCTTTGAATGAGCATATTATCTATACTGATACTGAGGAGTACAAAGAAATGCACCCCGAACTGGAAGCCAAAGGTTATGATTACACTCAAAAAGCGACTTCTTGGGTTGTTGATGCGGCGATTCTTGAAGTAAGAGACTATCTGATGGATACCTATGCACTTGACAAGGAAGAAGCTCTTAACAAGCTCAATACCGGCGGGTATCAGATTTATGTCACCATTGACAAAGAAATGCAGGAATATGTCGAAGACAAATATTTAAGCCTGAGCAATCTTATCAATACCAAAAATTCTGCAAGATACAAGGACAGCAACGGCGATGATATTATTGATGACCGTGATGAAGTCATCTATCCGCAGAGTGCATTTATCGCCATGAACTATGAAGGTGAAATTCTTGCCTGTGTTGGCGCAGTCGGAGAAAAAACCGGTTCTATCGTTTGGAACTTTGCCACACAGGAAACCCGTCAGCCGGGTTCTACTATCAAGCCGGTGGCCGGCTACGGATATGGTATCTATACCGACCAGTTCCACTGGGGCTCTAAACTGAAGGACTCCGGTCTGGAAATGCCTGACGGCAGTATCTGGCCGAAAAACTACAGTTCCAATTCTATATCTTCCAACTATTCCTACAATGACCTGCCTGTTTATTACGGTCTGATGAAATCTTTGAATACCATCTCTGCAAGACTTGTTGATTCTCTGACAACAGATGCTGTATTCAAATTCGCTACGGAAAATATGGGGCTGGAATTAATTGACCTCGACCCACAGGGACATTCCGACAATGCGATTTCTCCTTTGAGCGTAGGTGCGCTGACCTATGGTGTTACAATGGAAAACATGGTCAATGCCTATATCCCTTACGGAAACGGCGGTAAATATTATAAAGCTCATATCGTGAGCCGTCTGGAACAGGGAAATCATGAGCTTGTCTATGAAAATGACGGTCATCCTCATGATGCTGTTGATGAAGAAACGGCCTATGTCATGAACAGAATGATGAAAAATGTTGTTTCTTCCAATGG
>JAFRMZ010000193.1 GCA_017430465.1 Oscillospiraceae bacterium | reverse complement strand
TTATCACCTCCTGAAACAGGCAGATTTCTGAATTCTTCATGAATTGCATCCATCACGCCGTTTGCGCCTAGTTTGTGATATTGCTCATAAAGATTTTCAAAATTATCTTTTGCATAGACGGGTGCAGAGCCGATAGATTTATATTTTTCATATTGATAAAGCAGTCTGTCACGCAGAAGTGCCTGCACACCGAGTTCAAGAGCCTGCTGTTTCTGTTCGGATGCTTTCAGGCGGTTCAGCAGAAACTGCGTGAAAATGCCGATAATTCCGCTGGAAGTCACTATCGTGATTAAAATATTCTGCATCATACTATCCGACTCCTTACGCTTTCAGTGCCCATAGGCCATTGGTAAGATACTGTGCCTCGTTTATCGTCACAAGATGTACTTCTGTTCTGCCGGTTTGCGATGCAGGCAGAAAAAAAGCATTCGGTGTATAGTGCGGTTCATTCAGCTCTCCACCAGTGAAAAACGGACACAAAATTGTTGTGTTGATTGTTTTGAGATGGTTAAAGTAATCAGTGGCAATACTATTGACCTGATAACCGTCATCATATTTCAGCGTATCGCCCGAAACGCCATTACTGATTGATAGGCGATGAAGAACATTTGAATACGTGCCCCCAGAAGTACCTACTGCTGCATTACCGGAAATAAACAGACAAACAGTATCGTCTTTACTGTCAAGGGTTACAATTCCGGCGTTATCATATTTGCTTGTTTCACCATTACTGTTGACTCTATCAAAAAAGATACCATAGTCAGTCATCCAGAAATCGTTTGGTGGATTCACTCCGTTACTTATATTGCCGGACGAAAACAAAACTTCGCCTGTTGTGTTAAAGCAAACAAGCGGCACGGTACTATAACTACCACTATTGAAATCAATTTGCAGCAGGTTATTTTCCGTATTTTTTGACGATAAAACTATATATCGGTTGTCGCTTAATGATGCCCTGCATACTGCGCTGTCGGCGAGCGCAGTATAGATTTCGCTCGCACTATTACTTCTTACATGTCTGACTTCACCCATTTGTTTCACTCTCCGTTTCTTCTTGATTTTCCATATAGCCGACTGCTGCAATCAAAGCTGTTCTCTGAGGTACAGCGTATCCGACTGCTGCGCCAGAATCGTTCTGTTTCAGCTTCAGCGGCAAATTTCCCAGATACAGAAAAATCCGGTTCGTATCACGGACAATGTAAAATGTTCCGCTGTCCGGCGTAAAATCAGCATCTTCAAAGCGGCCTTTGGTTATCAGCAGTAAGCCGTTCAGACCGGTATCATATCCGTTCAAATCAGTTCATCTCCTTTGCGACAAGCGGATTTGCATCCGCAGTAGTGAGCTTTCTGCCGTCAGATGTGTATAATGCATAGCGGATGCCGGTGATTCTGCTTTTGGTCTGTCCAGCAAAGGCAACCGTGATTCGTGCATAGACTTCCAGAAATTCTGTTGTAAATTCGCATAGCTGGACGGGAACAGTAAATTCTTCGCCGTTTGGCTGACGTGCAGTGATTATCATATCAGAAAAATCAGGAGTTTCGCCGTAGATAATAAAATCCGGATAGTTTTCGGCAATCAGTCCCGTGATGCGTGTGCCTGAAAAATCGACCGGAATCGTTGTCCAGTCAGTGGCTTCCGGCATGGAAATCCAGCTTTTCAGAAACGGGAATGCCTGCATTTCCTGTATCATAACAGGAACGCTGACAGCAAAATTGCTCCGGCTCATAATCCGGATGCAGTCGCCTGTCCTGACAAATGGGCTTGCGCCTGCGAGTGCCGAAACCGAAAACGGCAGATAAAATCCATTCTGAAAACTGGTAATAATCCTCTGACATGCCAGCGTGAAAGCTTCCGTTCCGGTGAATCCGGAAAGAAACATATCTTCCTGCCGGACGGCTGTCTGAATCAGATTTCTGACATCCGGATTCAGGTCGAAAATGCCTTCTGCGCCGGCGAGACGTTCCGTTCCGATGCGCATGGATTCCATCTTTTCAGCAGAAAGTGTCAGAACCGGTTCTGCACTGCACCAGCCGAGTTCCAGTTCATCATCATGATTGATACGGGCATTTCCGCCCTCTAACAATGCAAATTCTTTCAGGAGCTGTCCGGCGGTGATGCCGGACATATCGGCAGAATCCGGCATGATAAACGGCATATCATCCAGATTCAGAAATTCCTGATTCTTCGCCGTGATACTGATTCCTTCCTGATTCAGCCATGTGATAAAATTCTGATACAAATCTGCAAGCGTATCAATCTGATAAATCCGCAGAGATGTGAAAAAGCTTTCCGCATTTTTTGTGACAGTCTTTTCCAGAATCCCATAGCAGAGCATCTCCATAGTTTCTTCATCCTGCGTGATAGTTTCTTTCAGAACAGCATCTCCGTAAGATTTCATTGTGAATTCCGTAATGCTTGCAGAAACCGGATGCCGGCAGAGTACACCGTTCTGATAACTGCCGGCATAGCCTGTTTTCAGGCGGTAAACCTGATTTTCAGAAACCGTGGTATATGTCACATCTGCGGACATGCCTGCAAGAATCGCTTTCTGAAATTCGTCCGTGATTTCTGTTGTTTCCGGTTCATCATAGAATTCTATCTGATACTGCACGGGCATACTGGTGCGGTACTTGAGTTTTGTCCGGTATTGTCCGGACCTGTCAGAAAGATAAATATTCCCATGTCCTGTAAGTGTGCCTGTTTCCAGAAACATTGCAGAAATTTCATGTGTCAGCGTTCTGGAGTCATGCAGTTCCGGTGTTCCGGATTCACTGATTCTGACGGCATAGATATTTCTGCTATCCGCCACAATCCAGTGTTTTTCGGCAGTCCGTGCGAAAATCGGGCACTGACATTGCAGGAGCTTCTGTATGCCGGTAACTTCTTCCGTAACATCTTCCTGATTCTGTTCCAGTCCAGTTTCTGCAAGAATGCTTTCTTCTGTATGATTTGTCATATCCAGATATTCTGTTTTCAGGGTCAGTTCCGGAATGACAAGATTTCCGATTTCTATATCCGGATTATCACTCATGACTTCATGCAGACTGACATCCAGCAAAACAGGGTTATCATCATAAAGCACAAAATCCGGAAACTTTACCCGAAACAGCCGTTTTTTTCTTTCATCCAGAAAATCTTCTGCCGTCATGTCATCACTCCTCTACCAGCGTGAAAACAACATCCTGAATCAGGCCTTCGCCTTCGATTGTCATCAGGTTTCCGGAAACATTGTTGCAGTAAACAGAAACCGTATTCAGGGCTTTCAGAGACGGGTCATAGAACGTAAAATTGAAAAATTCGCTCTCCTGCATGAAAAGCTGATATGTTTCATAAAATTCCTGAATTGTCATTTTAGAATATCTGACATTCTGGAAATTCCGGACATTGTACCGGACTGTATTTTTCTTTGTCCGTCCGGTCAGGCTTCGGCCGGCACTGCCCTGCAAATGCCCGAACGCAAACGGAAACGGCGCATCCGGTGTATAAATCGGCGTGCCGTTGACTGCAAAATATTCAGATTTTTTCAGCATCAGCGTGCTCCTTTCATCTTCTCGAATTTCCGCCGTCCCCGTTCGGATGCCGAATAAATTTCCTTATCGCCAATCTGGATAACCGGCTGATTTTCCACAATCGTATCAATCAGGATTTCTGCAAGCTGAATCAGCGTATCAAGCTTGTTTTCCAGATTTCTGGTATTCTGATTCTGTTCCGGAAGCAGATGTTTCAGCTTCGATAACGGCGAAACGATTTCGGGGTCATTCTGCGCATTCAGATTATCGCCGACCATTGCCAGCGTCGGCTGACGGACAAGACCGCCTTTCGCCAGATGCGGAATCTCCGGAATGCTGATTTCCGGCAGATTCTCAAACGGGAAGAAATCTCCCCACGGTGTCCAGAGCCACCAGCCCCGAACCGTGTTCAGAGCTTCGCTGATGCCCTGAAACGGCGTTTTCACAACATCATTGATACCATCAATCAGAGAGTTGACAACGTTCCGGAACGTGCTGTCAATGCCCGTCTGAATCCCCTGAAAAACACTTCCGCCGGAAGAAAATACCTGCTTGACGGATTCCCATGCATTCGAGAATGTTTCTCTGAACCAGTCAGAAGCCCTTTCAAACGGCGATTTGATGCTTTCCCAGATTTGTGAAAAGACTCCGCCGACTCCCGAAAAGGCATCTCTGATTTTCTCATAAGCACGGGAAAATTTATCAGAGAAATAGCTTTCTGCGCCGGAAAAGACCTCTTTCACGGCATTCCATTTTTCAGAGAAGAATCCGCCGAAATTCCGGAATGCCTGCTGAACAGCTTCTTTTGCATCCGTGAATTTCTGTCCGAACCATGCTGGAAGATTCTCAAAAACAGATTTAATATTCTGAAGCATGAGTTCAAAAATTTCTCTGATTTTCTGGATTCCGTCAGAAACGGCATTCAATAAGCCCTCAATCAGATAACCGCCCATTTCTGCCATGACTGTAGACGGCGAATGAATCCCGAACAGACTCCGGAATGACTGCATAAACGGCTCAAATACCCATTCTTTCAGGAAACTTCCGATTGCTTCAAATTTCTCTTGAATTCCCTTTTTGAAGCCTTCCCAGATGTCATGCGTCAGCAGATAGACTCCCTCTCCGAGTCCTTCCCAGAATGCCAGCCATTTTGCACCGAAATCCCCGAAACTGAAAAATTCCTCGACATCTTCCCTGACATATTCCAGCCAGCCGGCAATAAATCCGAACGCTCCGCCGGAATCTTCAAACACATCACAAATATCTGTCCAGTTTTTCGACAGTTCCGTGATGACATAGCCCCATGAAACGATGCCAGCCGAAATCACGGCAATTCCCACATTCAGACCGCCGAGCTTTCCGGCAAATGATGCTATCTTTCCGGCCATTGAAGCAAATACTCCGCCTGTGACAGCCGTGCTCAGTCCGATAAAGGATGCTGTCAGAATGCCGATAAATCTGGCTGAATCCGGATTGTCCCGAATCCAGTCGCCGATATTGTGAAGCATATCTGCAAGACCCTCAAGCCCTGCCGTGATGATTTCGCCTGACCAGTCCGCCAGAGGCTTGATAAACTTCTCCCATAGCCACAAGCCGAACGGTTTCAGGGCTTCTATAGAAGCATCCAGAATGTCAATCGCTCCGGATAAAATATCCAGAAAATCCGGAATAACAGTTTCTATCGTGAATCCGGCAACCGGAAGCAGAACATGTTCCCAGAACCATTCCAGCCCCTCACCGATATGCTCCGTAAACGGTTCAAGACTTTCCAGAAGCCCGTCAACGGAATTCAGAAACGGCGAAAAATCAACCGTTTTGGCGAATTCCGCCGTTTTCTCCGTGATGTGATTCACTGTATCAAGTACATTCTGAAACATATCTGCAAGATGCTGTACAATGCTTGTTCCTGTTCCGTCACTCCATGCCAGCGCAAAGCGTTCTGCAATATTCCCGATAATATCATAAATATTCCGGAAAATGCTCAGAATCGCAGATACTGCCCGTTCTCCCGTGCCGTTCGTCCAGACTTCTGCGAAACTCTGCCCGATACTTCCGAACATGGATTTGATTTGTTCTCCGGCGTTCTGCATCGAATTCAGAAACGGCTGACCATATTCCGCCCATGCGTTCCGGAACGGCTGAAACAGACTGTTCAGTGTTTCAGAAAGCTGATTTCCGATTTCTGAAATGCCGTTCTGTATGCCGGAACTGTCCAGAACAGGAGAAATCACCGGTTCTGTTTCTTCTGTATCAGAATCGGTTTCCGATTCCTGCACTCCGATGATGTTGAAATCATCAAAGCTTGCAGAACCTAGATTTTCAGCCGTTTTCTGCGCATTTTCAAGCGATTCCGTCAGGCTGTCGGTTTCTGTTACGGCGGACGAAATTCCGGAAGACAGTCCCGAAGAAATATCCGCTTGAAATCCCGTAAAGCCTAACATTCTGCCGAGTGCTTCTGTCAATTCCGTTGCTTTCCGGATGCCCTCTGTCAGAAACGAAATCAGCGGAGACAGCGCACCTGTCAGGATATTCCCGACAGCCGTCTTGAATGCCGTCAGGCTTGCTGTCAGACGGGAAATCTTTCCGGAAAAGGAATCAGCAATCTTTGCGGCATCACCGCTTTGAAATCTGGTTTCTTCCAGAATGCCGTTGACTTCTGCCTGAATCTTCTGCGCCTGCGTCAGATTCGCCGATGTTGTGCCGATAGATTTGGCATAATCCTGCCACATCTTGGCGACATTCTTAGTCACTCCGGCATTGTCGACAAGAATAGAATTCTCATTTTTCAGGCCTTCCGTTGCCGATGTGACTGCATCACCGAGCGAATAGCTTGCCTGTCTGCCATAGGCGGCACTGTCTTTCAAAGCTGTCAGAACGTTCTGAATCTGCGTATCAGAATAGCCCCTCGATGCAAGATTCTTGTAGGCCGTGACTGCATTCTGCAAAGGAATCAGACCGTCTGCGATATATTCCTGAATGAATCCTTGTGCCTGACTGAAATTTCTGCCCTGTCCGCTGAGGATGCTTTGCAATCCCCGAAAAGCGTTTTCTGTTCCGGTTGCGGCACTGATGCAGGCTTTTCCCCATGCGATAACTGCACCTGTAGCAAAGAGCGATTTCAGAGTATTTCCTAAATTCTGCGCCGTACCGTTCAGATTGTTCATGCTCTGACCGGAGTTTTTCAGATTCAGATTCGCATTGCTGATTCTGTTCAGCAGTTCCGTCAGTGAACGCTGTGCATCAGAAGTATTCAGATTCAGACGGGAATCAAATCGGGTGCGCTGGACATGATTCCGGAAAGAATCGAATCTCGAACGTGCAGAATCCACATCGAAACGAAGCCGGAGCACTGGACTGGCACTCTTGATTCTTTGCAGAAACAAGTCTAATTTTCTGTTGGCGGAAGCGGTATCCAGATTCAGCGAAACAGAAGCTTTTGCCTGATTTCTGTAATTCAGTTTTACGGTAACGCTCTGATTGGCGATTCTCTGTATATCAGCCCTTGCCTGCGAGAGATTCAGCCGTAAATTAGCCGTGATATTCTGATTTCTGACCTGCGAGACAAAATTCTGAAAAGCAGTCCTTGCCTGTTCGGTTTCGAGTTTCAGAGCCGTGACCGCCTGCTGTTGCCTGTTTTCCAGTTTCAGAACGGTATTGACAGGAGTCGTTTTCGCCTGATTTACAAAAGCCTGAAAATTCTGCATCGCCTGACTGGTGTCAAGCTTCAGAACCGTGCTGATACTCTGATTCCGGATACCGGAAGCAAAATTGCGGAAAGCGGTTTCTGCATCATCCGTGCTGAATTTTGCGGAAACTTCCGGCTGTTCCGTACCGGAAAACTGTAACCGTGCACTGAGATTCTGACTCTGTATCCGGCTTACAAATTCTGAAAAGTTCTGTTCTGCCGGACTGGTGTCAAGATGCAGGTCTGCATTGAGATTCTGACATTCTGAAATAAAGCTTTGCAGAGTGTTCCGTGCATCTTCCGTTATGAGTTCCAGAGAAGTGACCGCCTGCGGTGTTTCTGTCCCGTCAAGCTGTAATTTTACGCTGACAGGCTGATTCTGTGTCCGGCTGATGAAAGCAGAAAATGTCTGTTCAGCTTGTGAAATATCCAGTTGCAGAGCCGTGACAGGATTCTGACTCTGCATTCCGGAAAGCAAATTCTGAAAAGAAGTTTCTGCATCTTGAGTGCTGAATTTTACAGAAAGTTCGGGCTGTTCCGTGCCGTCAAGCATCAGCTTTGCACGGACTGCCTGACCCTGTATCTGATTTGCAAAATTCTGAAATTCCTGCACTGCCTGCGAAATGTCAAGAGCCAGACTTGCTTTCAGGTTCTTATTCTGTGAAATAAAATTATCCTGTTTTCTCTGCGCTTCGGATGTGTTCAAATCCAGATGCAGAGTCACTTTTGTATCTCCTGTCATGATTTCGCCCCCAGTGCAAGAAAGATTTTCTCTATCTGCGACAGTTTCTGCTGATAGCGTTCCGGATGTTCTCGGAATTGCCTTGTCTGCCAGTCATCATAGATTTTCTTCTGTGATGCTGTAAATTTTTCGATGATTTTCGGGTCAGTTTCGCTCCGGATGCGCACAATCTGTCCCAGCGGTGTTTCCGGCAGAAGTCCGGACAGCAGAGCCGAAAACTCTCCCCAGCTCATGTCCTGCTCCTGCCGGATTCTGATACCATACTGTGATGCAAAACTGGATTCTATCAGATGCCAGTCTTCGGATAAGTCATAAAATTCAGGCTTCTGATTTTGCTGTGCTGTGAAATCGCTGTTCTGCTTCTTCCAGCGTGATTTCCAGTGCAAGAGCCATAATTCCGTAAATGATGATTTCACAATCATGAAAAGACAAATCTTTCATAGCCTGAATTTCTTTCAGAGCCTTTTCACCTGCGAAATGCTGAATAATATCTTCCATGACTTCGGTTGTTTTCTTATTGCTGAAATCTTTTTCCGTATAGGCAAGAACCGTATCTTTCCGGTTGTCGATTTCAAATTCTTTCCCGAAAATTTCGAGAACAGGCTTTTCCTGCTGTAATTTTTCAGTGATATTGATTTTCATGATAATTTATCTCCTTTCTGATTAACCGCCGGAAGGTTCGGTGACTGTAGGCTTGCCGTTGGACTGCAAATCAGCTTCGAGTGCGCCCACATTGGTGGTATCGCCCGTGCCGTCCGCCTTGACGTTGACAACGACTTCCTGCACAATCTGCGTACCGGTGGGCATTGTCCAGCGGATTTTAGCATAGGCATCCTGACCGGTCTTGAATTTCTTTCCGGCGATAAAATCATTTCCGGCATCGCCGACCGTGCGCTTGCCTTTGAGCGTGAGCGTCCATTTCATACCCGTTTTGAGTGCCGATGTCCAGCCCTCATTCTCCATTGCTGTCCATTCTTCGACAGTGCCGTCAAAATTGACGTTGAAGCCTTCCAGATTGGCAATTGCTGACCATGTGTTTTCTGCCGTTTCGACTTCAAAAACGTTGTTGTGTACGGGAAAAACTCCTGTAAAAGTATCAGCCATGATAAAACTCCTTTCAGATATTATAAAAAATATTCATGTTGATAACATACTCATAAATTAAGCTTTCCGGCGGTGTGCAGTCCGCCGGAGAAGCATTCAGCAGAGAAATCAGCGGAACAGCATGACCGCCGATTTCCGGAAAATCCGCACTTTGCAGACGAGAATACAATTCCAGTGCAGAAGCCTGAGAAACTTTTGCATTCTCCGTCCAGTGAATCAGAATTGAAACCGGAATCTCCCGAAACGTCCGGAAGCTGATGCAGGGCGTTTCCGGAATCGGATTTCCGTCATAAATGCCGATGCATTTTTCCTGACTGCTGTCGATTCTGCCGATGTAGAAATGCTCTGCTTCGGGAAAAATTTCTTTCAGCCAGTCTCTGACATCGCTTAACTGCATGAAATCACCCCCCTGTTTTCTGCTTGAATTTCTGAATAAAAATTTCAGAAGCTCGGTTTTCATATTTTCCGCCGGATTCCCAGTCCTCGAACCATGCGCCCTTAGCGTTCGGATTTTCGCCCTGCCGGAAATTGTATTCCGGATGCATGTAAAGCCGTCTTGCATAGGGCGTACTTGCCGAAATTTCGGTTCTGTTCTGTTCTGGATGCAAGACATGATGTGACGTTTCAAGTGACCCTTGGTCCTTTGGAATCACACCTTCATTGACAATTTCGGTTTTTAACTGCCGTGCGGTTTCTTCCAGAATATCGGCACAAAGCTGATTAAAATCAATGCCAGCCATTATATCACATCCAGTCGAATATAATTGACAGTTCCGTCCGGATTTCGTGCTTTCTGCCCTCTGATGATGTGCCGTTTCATGCCGAATATCTGAATTTCTCCGTCCGGAATTTCCGGCAGTTCCGGACAGAAATCATGAGAAAAATAGGCTTCTGCCGAAATCGTGATTTCTTCCTGTCCGGATTTTAAAATTCTTCGGGAACTGCTTTGGAACAGGCATTTCAAATCTGCTGAGAATGCCGTTCGCCGTTCGCCGTCTTCGCTGATGCCTTCGGCTTGCAGAATCACCCTGCACGGAGAACGGCAGACCGATTCCGGAACAAGTTTCGGATATTTCATAAACTCACCTCAATGCCAAATTGCAGAGATTCGTCTGCAAAAGATGCTGATAGCTTTCGTTCTGCATCGTGATGCCGGAAATGTTCACAAGATTCTGAGAATTCCAGCTCATCGAAACGCCGGCAATACTGTAGGAACTTAACGGACTGTTCAGCATTTCGCCGTAATCCTGCAAAAATAACGCCTGCTGTGCGCAGACGTTCTGAATCAATTCTTTTTGCAGACTGGTTAAATTCTCAAACCCGATTTTCTTGATTCTCTGAAAAGTCAGAATATCAATCTGATTCGATGCCTGAATCAGAAAATTTTCAGAAATTTCTTTCCCTGTCAGATTCCGGAATTCCTCACAAGTCAGATACTGACTCACTTCTTTTTCTCCTTCCGGAGTGCTTCGAGTTCGGCGAGAATTTCAGCATACTGACTGTAAGGCACGGTCTTGACAGGGCTATGTTTCAGAATCGTTCCGGTTTCGTCCGTGAGGTCATAGCCACGGTTCAGATATTCTTCCTGCAAAGCCGTGTTTTCGCCGACCTGATAGCTCTTGTTTCCCTTGACTGCATAAATCATGAAAATCACCTCACAATCAGGCATCAGCATTGACAGCAATGCCCGATGCTTTCTGCTGGAGCAGGAATGTATCTGTAAAATATCTGTTCTGATAAACATACTTGTCCGCTGTTCGGGAATCATGTCCGGGGGTGAATACCTGAATATAGCTGTACTTGTCACGGCTGACAACGCATGACGGATGAATCAGCATTGCATGAATCTGTTTCGCCGATACCGCCAGAGTACAGCCATTTGTGAAATCATACGCCGTCTTGAATCTGCCGGACGGAACAGTCTTGATAATCATATCATCAATTCTGTTGATATTTCTGTTTACAGTATTCGAGCCACCCCCGACAGAAATCGTTCTGGTAATGCCCGATGCAGATTTTAACAGCGATTTCACTGCTGATGTCAGATACAGAATTCTGCCGTCAGTCGGAACACCTGCATCATCCATCTTTGCTGACTGTGTATCAATCCAGTCGAGAATGTTCAGCGCAGTGAGCTGGGTTGTGGTATCCACAACAGCACCGTTCGCCGTATAGGTGACGGCTTCGCTGTAAAGCTTCGAGAATCTGTAGGAATCTTTCTCCGGAATCGCCTGCTGTTCCTCGAACTGGTTTGTGACATTCGCCATTGAGAGAACAAGATTTGTTTCGTCAACGTCCATCGGGTCGATGTAGAATTCTACATCACGGTCATGTTCGAGCTGTTTCGGAATCCAACTGTTCCCCAGTGTTCCGGCATTAAAGCCGAGATTCTGGCGGTTATGGTCTTTATAGCCGGAGAGCGTCATAGTCGGGAGCTTAATCAGTTGCGCATTGATAAACTGCACATCCGGATTGCTCAGTGTGAGGTCATAACTGACCAGTTCACGGGAATATTTCGTCTGCAATTCCCTGCTGAACTGTTCCGCATAGTTGTAAACTGCCATAAAATCAATCCTTTCTTGTGTTGCCGAATGCCTTTGCAATGGCATCGGCTTCGGAAATCTGTTTCGGGGCATCCGCACCGATTTGGAATCCCTTTGCCTTGGCGGAATTTTCCGCCTTGAAAGCCGGAACGTCATCCAGAACTTTCTGAATCGCTGAGGTAATCGCTTTAGCATCGGCATTTTCTGGGAATTCAGCGAGTTTCAGAACATAGTCAATCTGACGGGAATCGACTCCCATTTTGACGGCTTCGAGGGCAGCAGCTTTCTCGGTTCTGATTCGAGAAAGTTCGGCTTTCAGGCTGTCCAGCTCGGAGTTGTTCGGCTGTTCCGGTTCTGGTTCAGGCTTTGCCTGTTCGGGTTTGTCTGGCTTTTCTTCCGGCTTGGCTTCTTCTTTTTTGATTTCTTCGTCTTCCATGAAAATTCTCCTTTCGGGTATAAAAATAAGGCTTGTTCAGCCTTGCTTGCGATATTTTGGCATGAGAAAACCGCCCTGTTCAGGCGGTTTCAAATGGTATCCCATATTTTGTTAAAGTTTTGATAGCATAATAGGCACTAAAACGTTTTGTATCTAATTCGCCATCAAGAGTTCTTATTTCAGGGTCATTTTCAGTATACGGATTCGGACATTCTTTAATATACTGACGTAATGTTTCTATCTGCTTATCTGTCAGACAGTCAGGTTGTTTTGAACTGGTATTGTATTCCATATTTTTCACACCCTTCAATGCATTCATTAGACCATTTAATCAAAGAATTTTCCAATTCTTCATATTGCTCTTTTGTTAATGCAGAAATAAGATTTTTTTCTTTTTGCCTTCTCTTTTTGCCTTCAATTATGAGTAAATCATATGAGAATTCAAACTTGTCATTTCCAATTTTAGCAGTATATAAATTTTTTTTCTTTTGATTAATTAAAAAAGCAAAATATCCCAATTTGTCACTTTTTTCAGTTTCAGAAATAACATATAAATTATTCTGATTTCCGACAGCAGAAAGGGAAAGCATGTTCTCTTCACTTGCAAAAATCAGTAAATCTGAAAAACTGAATGTTTCTCCGCTGGGATGATTATGCAGTGCATGAAAAGGCTCGTCAGGATAATAGTCAAAATGCACACTCCCCTTTTTCCCTATCATATAGGGAAAATCGGCAATCGGATTCATATTCTTATCGTAAGCAATGCCGAATTCTGTTCCAAGTTCAAGCGACTTATGTTTATCTGCTTCTCGAAGCAAATCTTGACAGGCTTTTTGATAACGTTTATTTTTTTCAGAAGTTTCTGCCACTAAAAGTTTATCTTTTAACGGAATACCTGTTTTCTTTGTTTGGAATAACGGAATCATCGGCATGTTTTGAATTGCTGATTCTGTCACCGGTTTATAGCGTGTATATTCTTCTCTTAATTCCATTATACCACTTTGCGCAGAAAAATCAAGCGGTTTCGGGGAATTTTCAGAAATAATATTTTGCATGGGAACAGGATTCTGAATTGCCTGCACTTCCGGCGCAGTGACCGCCGGTTTTGTCTCGGTAATTTTCGGAGTTGGTTCGGGCGGAGTGGGCTTGTCGATAACGTTCGGAACGATTGGCGGAGTCTGATAATCATAAATCTTTTCCCTAAAATAATCACGGCGGAGAAAATCAGAATTCTGGTCGCAGAGGTTTTTGCATCGCTTCTGCCATTCCCGCTTTCGGGCGGATGCCGATTTTTTAGAAGCCTCATCCGGAGCGGATTTCTCCGCCTGTTTCCATTTCCGGATTTGCCGTTCATGATACCGCTGTTTCTGGGTTATCTGATATTTCCGGACGGCTTCTTCTCGCTGAGAATCCGACATTTCCGGAACGGGAGATTCCGGAAAATACGTCTGCGGACTGCAATTGCACTGGGGGTGCAGAAAGCCCTGCCGAATCGCTTCCGACAGAAGCGGAAGTTTCAGTTCATCGGCTTCGGCAGGCGTTCCGGCAGAATAGACATCATCCACAAGCACTTTGCAGAGCCATACCGAACACTTCGGACAGGCTAAGCCGGAAGGCGGTACAATGACCGTATGAATTCCGAACTTGTCACGGGCTTTCCCTTCGCCTAATAACTGCGCCCGTTCGTTCGCCGTCCGGAGTGCCATTCTTGCATAAACTGATGCTGATACATGCGCTCCGTTCCGGTAGACGATGCTGTTCATGCCCCTCTGATGCATGTCAGATACCGCCATATCTATGGCAGAATTCAGCGTTCCCGTTCCGGATTGCAGATAAAAATGAGAATCGAATAACGCTTCTCTGTAGACATCATCGGCTTTTCTCAAAATAGAGTGTTCTGCCCTTGACAGGTCAGACCGGACGGCTTTTAAAAGCGAATCCAGCTTGTCATTCGGCACATCGAAAAATCTTTGTGCGTTCTGGATTCCGGTTTGCAGAATCCTGATTTCTTCGTTCAGTTCGCCGTTCTGATTCGCCTGCTGTAACAGATTCATAGCGGAATTGTTTATCTTCGTGAACTGCGGAGCGAATTGTTTATAGTTCTTCGCTGACCAGTTTCCCAGACCTGCGAGCTGTTCGGTCTGCCACATGCTCCATGCTTTTTGCAGGTCAACTTCTTCTTTCAGATGCCGTTTCATGTTCCTGCCTATCGAGTCAAGCAGGATAGTTTCGATTCTGGATAAGGCATCACCAACATCATAATTCATCAGAATACTTCCTCATCAGATAAAATCAGACCGTCCGCCTGATTCAGACGTTCGATTTCGGCTTGCTTCCAGTCATCCGGCTTGGTATCGCCGTAAAGTTCCTCGACAACAGCTTCATTCGACATGATACGGCTTGACTTGGCTTTCCCGATGGTTTCTACCTGACTCTCAAATGACGGGTTGGCATATTCTCCCCACGGCACGGAGATTTTCAGATGTTCCGGAAAATCGAGTTCATGTTCGGCATAGTATGTCCAGATAACCGCCTGAAATAGTTCCGGAAGTATCTTTTGCAAAACCGTGATGATTCTGTTTCGGGTGTAGAGAGTGGCTTTTTCTTTTTCTCTCTGGGCTTCGGCGTTGTCGAGCTTCTTGACATCAATGCCCAGCGTAGACGGCGAAATCAGTCCTTGCAGACATAAATCAAGGGCTGTCATGTATGCCGACAGATAGCATTCTGTCTGGATTTCCGGCTGAACGCTGGTTATCTGATTTTTCCCGTCTTCCGCCATATTCGAGCCGGTTATGATATAGTTATCCTCAAACGGGTCAGGGCGCATGGGTTCTCCGGTCTGCGGATTGTAATCGGCAAGAGCAGACGGGATATAGGTCTTAGGCTGAGACTTCCGGACTGCGCCCATGTACTGACTCCAGCTTTCGTCCAGCGCATCGAAACAGCCACGTTTCCGGTCGAAAATGCTTTGTCCTCTGCCCTTGTAGCGTTTGGAGCTCCGGAATTTCATGGGAACGGCAAGCCTGATTTTCTTATCGAAAATCAAATCTTTCAGATTCTGCGTTTCTCCGAGCGAATTCAGAGAAACGGCGATTCCGGAAGCATCAGTCAGGATATACCGGACATAGCCGAAGCCGTAGATTTCTCTTAGCAGAAATTCTCTCGAATTCTTGAGATATTTCGTCAGAAAGATAATTTCCTGATTTTCATACTGCACCCGATTTCCGGAGAAAAATTCCAGAGCCGGAAACTCTGATTTTTCCGGATGAAACGTGATTTTAAATGCGCCGTCACCGTCAATGAGCGTATCACTGACAGACTGTTCCAGAAGTTCCGGAAACTGATTTTTTTCCAAGATTTTATGCAGAAGTTCCTGTTCTGCCGGAGAATCTGAAATTTCGATAGTCAGCATATCGGAAATCACAATCTGAGAGAGTGTATCGACAATCAGAGCCGGCAGACCCGTGTGAATTTTCGGAATCTTCCGGCTTTTCGCCGACATGCTCCAGAAGCCTGCTCCGCCGAGCTGGGAATAAATCTGGGAAAGTTCTTCGGGGTCGCCGTGATACCAGATTCTGTTCAATGCCTGATTGTCTGTAAATGTCAGATGTTCTCTGACATAGAGCTGTTTTGGCTGAGCCGGTTCGAGCCGGAGCAGACTCGCCAGCCATAGCCGGAGATTGTTCAGAATATTCAGAAAATTCACCTCTTTCCGATTTTGTCCTTATATGGGATAAAAGCATATTGTACGCTGTTGATTGTATGGTCGTTTTTGTCTTCCGGTTCGGATTTATCCTCTTTCCATGCATAGCAGTTCAGCTCATGCAGATGATGCTGACAAGTCTCATTCACAAGATAGCATCCGGAAGCTATCCAGCCGGACTGCAAGTGAATCCGGTCGATGATTTTCAGCTTTTTGTAGCTGTTGATGAAATTGTACAGACAGCCGGAAGTTCTCTTGTATTTATTCAGTTCGGTCATTGTGGCTTGGTCTGCGCTGTCAATATAGACATCACGGGCGAAGCCCCACTTCTGACGGCATCGCTCCAGAAAATCCACGAACCTGACTGCCAAATCAGAAGGCGATACCGGAATTTTCAGTTCAGCGTTCTGAATGACTTCTTCTTCCAGAAGCAGAAGCCTTGCATTGTTATCAATGCCGATGAACGTCATCGCCATCGTATCAGCCGATTTTGCTGAATAGGACGTGTCCAGCCCTGCCGAGAACTGCATGAATTTCAGTTCTGATTTCTCAATCTGCAATTGCAGTCCGCCTTCCTGAAAGCAATGCTGTTTCCGGTCGAAATTCCCGAATATCAAGCCCGTTGCCCGTCCTCTGAGCCCTTGAATCTTGTTCTTGTAGAGCTTTGTCCCGACAGGTGCAGAGTCGATTTTTCTCTGAATATCTTCCGGAGTCAGGCTTGCGTTATCACGAAAACTGAAAAACCAGTATTTCCAGCCGGATTTTTCCGGTTCGGTCAGTTCGGCAAGAATCGACTCCGGAACATCAGCGAGATATTTCCGGAACGGTCGGGAACAGTTCACAAATTCTTTATAAATTGGCAGTTCTGCATCATCGGGGTTGAGAGTCGCCAGCAGATAGTCATTTCTTGTGGAAATCTCCCTGACAAACTCGATATTCGCTGTATTGATTTCATCAATGAAAACGCATCCGTACTGACCGCCGAGCGCATTCAGCCATTTGTCCTGATTATCATAGCCAAGGACGAAAATAATTTTATTCTCAAACTTGATATGAGGCAGTTTGTATTCTTTATCGCCGTTTCCGAAATACTGCGCATTCCGGTGCAAATCCAGAATACCGTTATCCTGACTGATGATATTCTTTTCTGCCGTGCCGGTCGTCTTGCTTGCCAGAATATGAAACTTTTTCGGCGATGCGCTGACCATGCGCATGAACTTGACACCTGCGCCGACAGTCGTCTTTCCTGATGCCGTTGTGCCCTCTAAAAATTCAGCCCTGACGTTTGTCGTATTGATAAAATCAATATATTTCTGCGATAACGGGAATTTATTCGTCAAGGCCCTCACCGCCGATTTGTGCGAGCATGTCAGCGAATTTCTCGGACGGCTCAACCGATGCGCTGACTTTCAGCGTATATTCTCCGGTCATTTTGTTGAGCGTATCAATCGCCCTGATACGGTCGGACGGCTCGACATGGCTTGCATCACGGATTATGTCGGACAGAATCGCCTGCCGTTCTTTGGCGGTCAGAATCCTGCTGTCCTGCAATTTCTCTGAAAGTTCTTTGATATACTGCTGAATCTCCACATTTCTCAACAGTTCATCGGTTCGATGTTCGGCATAGCTCTGACTGTAGCCGGCTTTACGGGCGGATTCCGCACCATTGCCGGACTGTACATAATATTCAGCAAATTTTTTCTGACGTTCGGTCATGATGCACCGCCTTTCTGAATGGGAAAAGCACCGGAATTTCTTCCGATGCTTTCAGGGGGAATTTTCGAGATTTGGAAAGTAATCGTTTATCTGCATTGCTTCTATCTTAATCATAACATATTTTAGAGGAATTATCAAGGATTAAGAGGGATTGATTTTCACACTGTCAATAGAATTTTTGCGGACATAATTCTGAATATGTGCGAGAGAATATTTTGTTTCTTCTGCAATCTGCGCTTCTGTCTTGTAGCCGAGAAAGCGCATTCTCAGATAAGTCTGATACAGCGGGCGATGTACCAGAGCGATAGCTCTGCGGATTTCGGATTCAATTGCAGTCAGTTCCTGTTCAGCGTTCCGGATTTCGTCATCAATTTCAGTGACGGCAGAGATTTTTCGTTCCATACCGTTTCCGGAATGCTGACCGGAAATGCTTTCATAAGAGATTCCGGCATATTCGGCACGGGAAACACGTTCCTGACGTTCGGCATACAGTCCGATGAGTTTTGTTCTTAAGTTCCGCCCTCTGGATAACCAGACGAGCTTCTGTTCACGGTCGTTCAAGTTTACCACTCCTTTTTCTGAATGACAAGTTCATAGCCGAGCACTTCCAGCACCTTGCAGATGCTTTCAAGGCTGGCTGAATGTTCGAGATGCATGTTTCTGACGGCAGTCGACTTGACTTTGCTCAGGTCGGCAAGCTCACGCAGGGAGCGGATTTTCTGCTGATTCGTCCACTCATCGACAAGCTGGGCTATCTGCTGGCGGAGCATGTAGGCAGTCATGATTCTTCTTCTCCTTCCTCATAGAATCCGTAACATATCTGGTCACAGATAGATTTGCAGTGTTCCGGACTGGGTGTATCATTTTGCAGAATGCAATGTTCACAACGATTGTGTTTTTCGCACTGACGGCACTGTTCACCGGTGTGATAGGACGGGCAGTTCATCTCGACACACCAGAATTCTTTACAAGCAGTCTGTTCCGCTTTTTTTTCATCAAAGTGTTCAAACTCTTCTTTTCCGATTTTTACGAATTCTTTAAATTCTTCTGTGCATTCCTCGTCCAAAAATTCGGGACTTGCAATAAGACGGAGACCATTTTTTTCAAGATATTCACGTTTCGTCATAGTTCATCATTCCTTTCTGATTTTCGAGTTTTTCAATCACCTCGATTTTGATATAGATTCCGGGAACATCTGCCCAGAACTTTTCGCAGATTTCCGAACATACAAGAGCATCATCCTTCCAGAATCCGCACTCTGTCAGACAGTCTTTCAGAAGTTTCTGAAGATTATCGGTATCGGGTTTTGTGATTCGATATTCCCCGTTCTGATGCGTGCCTTTCGGGAACAGCCATTTGCAGACGAGCTGAACGCCCTCTGTAAACTGGAATTCCGGTCGGTGCGGAAGCAGATGTGATTTTAATTTTGCTTTGGCTTCTTTGAGTTCCGGTGGCTGATAGAAGACCGGCTTTCCGTTTCTGATACTGACCTTATGTTCCTGAGCGGTCACAGTCGGCGGAATCATCGGCATAAAAAATTCAAGTTTCATTCTGATTTTTCCTTTCTGAAATTCTGGTTTGTCAATGGATAGTGTCAGGGAAGGATGGCTGACTTTTAAGCCATCCTTTCCTGTCACCATTGACAGGGACATATATATCTATATATATATAGCCACGTGTCCCTCATTTTGTCCCTCTGTAGTAAATTGCTACTAACTAATTACTGGAAATTCTTTTCAATTTTCCGTCTTTGA
>JAFRMZ010000192.1 GCA_017430465.1 Oscillospiraceae bacterium | reverse complement strand
TATGCAAGCAATTCTTTACTGTGACAGAAAAACAGACTGCATTCCCCTTCGGGACTGCCCAGAAGCACTCCTCCCCTTCTGCAATATCCCCCTGCTGGAATATCTTTTGCACTATATCGAACAAAAAGGTTTCCAGAAAGCCGTGCTCCTTGCTCCTGACGAACGTGTCAGACATCTTGCTGAAAGCCTGAATCTTAAAATTTCAATTCAGTATGCTCGTTCCATGGCTTCGCTCCGTGCGGATATGCCGACACTCCTCCTGCGCCGGCTCTGTATCCCTGACTGGGATATGGGCGAACTTTTCTCTTTAAGCAGTCACGATGCTGTCAGAATTCTGCGTCAGGACGGCTCGCCTGCTTATGCTGAACTCCATCCGCAGGGCTCTGTTCTGCTCGAACCCGAAACGCAGGCCGTTGCGAAAAATTCTCTCTTTCAGTATGCGCATACGCCGGCAGAATACAGAACCATTCAGCAGAAACTGCTTTCTTCTGTCAGAACTTTCCGCAAAAAACGCATCGGCGAAGGAGTTGCTTTCTCAAATTCTGCTCATGCCGATGAAATTACTGTCATCGGCAATGACTGCATTATCGGAGAAAATGCCCGCCTTGAAGGATGCTGTCTTGGATGCGGTGTGCAGATTGGCGCAAATGTTACCCTTAAAGACTGCGTTATCTGCTCCAGAGCTTTTATTGATTCCGGCACAAAACTAGAAAATGCTGTTATCCCTGAAAACACTGTCCTCTATCCCGATAATGCTACGGCAAAAGCTAAAAAACATCTTGTTCTTCCGGAAGACGGCATCTGCAACACTCTCCCGAAATGGAATACTGCTGAAACAGCTCTCAAGGCCGGTTCAGCTCTCACTGTACTCGGCAACAGAATCATCATCGGCTACAGCCACCGGCAAGGCGAATGTCTTGCTTCTGCCGCTGCTGCCGGTGCATCTTCACACGGTGCATCTGTCTGGCTTGCCGGAATGTGTGCTCTTTCCCAGCTTATCTGGCTCGCTGAAATTACAGACTGCCAAGTGCTTCTCTGGATTCAGGGCGAAAAAATTATGCAGATAAAACCGTTTAATGCCGGCGGTTTTCCTCTTTCCGAACAACAGGCGCACCGTGTCTGGCAGGCTCTCGAAGCCGAAACCTGCTGTCATGCCCTGCAATCCGGTACACTCCGTCATGCAGAGGCTCTCCTTGCGCTCTGGGAGGATTCCTGCCGAAATCTTCTTCCTCCGCCGGAATTTGAAATTGCTGTCAGTTGTTCCAATCCTTCGCTCCGCCTGACGGCGCAGAATTTATTCTCCGGCGGTACGGGACAGCGTGTCACGCTGTCCCTCTCTGAAGACGGCACAAGTATTTCTGCATTTTCTTCAGAATCCGGTATGATTCGCTATGAACAGCTTCTGTTATTATCTCTCCTTTCCGTACAGGAACAAAATCAGCCTCTTGCGCTTCCGAATCATTTTCATCTCTCTGCCGAGATTTTTGCTTCTCAGCATCATGCAGAAATTAAAAGAGTTTCTTCGGCTGATTCTCCTGAAGCCCGTCTGTATCGTAAACAGGGCATCTGTACAGACGGTATCAAATTATTCTGTCATGTCCTGCGTGTTCTCTATCAGAACCATCTTTCTCCGGCGCAGGCTACTGCTGTTCTCCCTGAATTATGCACGGTTCAGCATGAAATGACTACTTCTCTCTCACGTCAGAGCATTGAACAGTTTCGTCTTTCCAATCCTGACAGCAGAATCAGCATTGTCATGCCGGTGCACAGTAAACTTGTGAAACTCCGTGCCCATGCCGATTCTGTCGAAATGGCTGCCGAACTCTGCGGACAGTGGGAGAAAAAAATCCGCCTTCTTGAAGCACAGGAATCCTGAAAAGCAATTCATCCCTTTTTAATATTTTTTTATATAAACTATCCAATTCTATTCTGTAACACGCTCTCTGCACTTGACAAATTCAGTCATTTCAGCTATAATATAAATTAAGTATTGCAGGCTCTCCGTTCCGTGAGAGTACGTTTTTCTCAATTACTTTTGCTTTTTTGGCTGTATGCCTGAATAAATTCATCCTGTCAGTTATTGGAAGCCCTTCGGCTTCCGTACTTATCATCCACTCTGTCAGCCGACTGCTGTCAGCAAACAATTACAAATGAATTACTGCATTCTCCTTCTGCAACATATTTCAGACGTTTCTGTTCCGCATTCTACCAGTACTTCTATGTCAGCAAGGCAGTGATGCAGCATTTGTGCGCTACGAAATGAGGTATCTATTGAACAATCAGAATTCACACACAAACCGGAATCATCAGGGAAATTCCGACTACCGGCAGAGAAAATATCCGTCTGTCCAGTCCTCTGAACAGAAAAATTTTAAACCCAAAAGAACTGCCAAAACTCACGAACAACGCCGTGCTCCCGTGCGCATTATCCCCCTCGGCGGTCTAAACGAAATCGGCAAGAATATGACCGTCTTCGAGTGCAGTAATGATATGTTCATCCTTGACTGCGGTCTTGCGTTCCCCGATGCCGAAATGCCCGGTGTAGATATTGTTATCCCTGACTTCTCTTATGTAGAACATCATAAGGATAAACTGCGAGGCATTGTCATCACGCACGGCCATGAAGACCATATCGGCGGACTTGCCTATCTGCTCAAGAAAGTCAATGCCCCTGTCTATGGCTCGGCGATGACTATCGGCTTAATCAAGCATAAACTTGAAGAACACGGCATTCTCAACAAAGTTCCCCTTCATGTCATGGATGCCCGCAAAACTATCAAAATGGGATGCATGACTGTCGAATTTATCAAAGTCAACCACTCTATTCCGGGGTCAATGGGGCTTATCATCTATACCCCTGCCGGTGTTATGATTCATACCGGTGACTTTAAAGTCGATTTCTCCCCTGTTGACGGCGAACGCATTGACCTCGGCCGTTTCGGTGAACTCGGCAATAAAGGCGTTCTCGCCCTGATGGCCGATTCTACAAATGCCGAACGCCCCGGCTATACCCCTTCTGAAAGTAAAGTAGGCGTTTCTTTTGAAAAATTATTCACCAAAGCCGGCAACAGAAGAATTATTATCGCTACATTCTCCTCGAATATCCACCGAGTTCAGCAAATTATCAACATGGCCGCCAAAACCAAACGCAAAGTTGCAGTGCTCGGCAGAAGTATGGTTAATGTCATCGCTACTGCACTGGAGCTGGGCTATCTGGAAGTGCCTAAAAATACTATCATTGATATTGAAACTATCAATCAGTATGCCCCTGAACAGCTTGTGCTGATTACTACCGGCAGTCAGGGCGAGCCAATGTCCGCCCTCACCAGAATGGCAATGCATGACCATAATAAAATCAACATCACTCCGCTGGATTTCATCATTCTGTCAGCTACTCCCATCCCCGGAAATGAAAAACATGTTACCAAAGTTGTCAATGAACTGCTCAAATCCGGCGCAGAAGTCATCTATGAATCTATGTACGATGTCCATGTCTCCGGACATGCCTGCCAAGAAGAACTGAAACTGATGCTTGCCCTCACAAGACCGAAATTCTTCATCCCCATGCACGGCGAATATAAACACCTTGTCAAGCATCAGGGACTTGCGCTCGAAATGGGTATCCCAAAAGAAAATATTATTCTTTCTTCTATCGGCAATGTTATCGAAACGGACGGCACTTCCATGCAGATTGTCGGCCAAGTCCCCGCCGGACGTACCCTTGTGGACGGCCTTGGTGTCGGAGATGTCGGCTCTATTGTGCTCCGTGACAGAAAACATCTTGCAGAAGACGGCTTAATCATCATCGTTATCGGCATCCAGAGAAATACAAACGAAATTGTCGCCGGCCCTGACATTGTCTCCCGTGGTTTCGTCTATGTTCGTGAAGCGGAAGATATGATGGTACAGGCCAGACAAATTATGCGCCGTACCCTCGATAGCTGTTCCTATGCCGAACTCCGTGAATGGGCTTCCCTTAAAACCAAACTCCGTGACCGTATGTCTGAATTTATCTTTGAACAGACAAAACGCAGTCCTATGATTCTGCCCATCATCATG
Organism: Oscillospiraceae bacterium; assembly: GCA_017430465.1. GTDB lineage: Bacteria > Bacillota > Clostridia > Oscillospirales > Ruminococcaceae > UBA3855. Next base: position 782 of record JAFRMZ010000192.1, on the reverse strand, counting down.
GAAATCTAAGGCATAATGCCCATCTCTACAGAAAGGAGCGTGAAAGGGTGAAGCCTAAGTATCACGCAGTCCTATGGGCTCTGACCCTGCTGCTGCTTTTACTGACTGCCGTCACAACTGCTTTATTATTCCGGAGTGGTTTGAAATACGGTCTCCTGTACAGCCTGCCCGCTTTTCTGCTCGCAGGTGTTGCCGTTTTCACTCTCCTAAGCTCCACCAAAAACCGTATCCGCTACATTGCTAAACTGAATCAGGAATGTACCGAGGCAGAACTCGCTACTTTCCAGCAACTGAATATGGGGCTGTGCGTTCTGGATGAAGATGGTATCCTGCTACATTATAACGACTACTTCAGCGAACAGATTCTTGATACAGAAGACATGTTTGGCAGAAAACTTGCCGAACTCCTTCCGCTGGATACTTCCCTTGCTATTCAGGAAATCCACTGGCAGGACTGCTATTATCAGGTCAAATCCGTTACCTATTCCGGTCAGGAAAAAAATCTGACTGCCTTCCTCTGGGCAGATATAACCGAACTTCAGAAAACAAAACAGCTCTACCGCAATTCCCGTCCGTGTGTTCTTCTCATTGTGGTCGATAACTATGAAGATTTAATCCAGAACGCCAAAGAAAGCACTCGTCTGGAAGTCAGTGCGGCTGTTGAAAAACTGCTGGAACAGTTTATCTCCCAGACTAACGGCATTCTTAAAAGACTCAAAAACGACAGGTTCTTTGCAGTGCTGGAAGAAGAACATGTACAGCAACTTATTGCCGAAAAGTTC
>JAFRMZ010000191.1 GCA_017430465.1 Oscillospiraceae bacterium | reverse complement strand
TGGATGCACTGTTAGAGTGCGAACATCTGGCGAAGCATCTGCATTTGCCTGTCCAGTCCGGAAGCAATGAAATTCTAAGGCGCATGAACCGCCGTTATACAGTTGAAAAATATCTTTCTCAGGTAGACTATATCCGGAGCAAAGCCCCTGATTTCTCCCTGACAACTGACTTGATAGTCGGCTTTCCGGACGAATCAGAAGAAGATTTTCAGGCAACACTGAATATTATCAGCAAAGTCCGTTATGACAACATGTATTCGTTTATCTACTCGAAGCGCACCGGAACAAAAGCTTCTCTCATGCCCGACAGCATCTCAGATTCCGAAAAAAGTCAGCGTATGCAGAGATTATTAGCTTTACAGCGTGAAATTGCTGTCGAGAATAACAAACGCTTTATCGGCAGAACGCTCACTGTCCTCTGCGACGGTGAAAGCAAAAAGCGTCTCGGCAATATGACCGGAAGAAGCTCCGAAAACATCCTTGTTGAATTTGCCGGAACGCCTGACCTTATCGGCAGATTTGTCAGAATCAAAGTCACAGAAAGCCATAATAATATGGTTTGCGGATATATTTTATAATTATTTTTCAGGAGGTATCTATTATGGATATTATCGAAATGACAAGAGAACTCGGCAAAGCGATTCAGTCTGATGACAGATATATCGCCTACTGTCTCGCAAAACAGGCAAACGATGAAGATGAACAGCTTCAGAATCTCATCAATGCGTTCAATCTGAAACGTGTCGAATTGCAGATGGAAATTTCCAAACCGGACAAGAATGATGAAACGATTCAGGAATTAAATAATCTGATTAAAGATACCTATCAGAAAATCATGACCAATCCGAAAATGATGATTTATAATAATACAAAATCGGCAATGGATGAACTCATGAGCCAGATTAATAATATCATCACCATGTCAGCGAATGGTATCAATCCAGATGAAATCGACCTTGAAAGCTTATCCTGTGCAGGCGATTGCAGTTCCTGTGGGGGATGTGGTTGATTTTATCAGAATTTGACTGACTTACAGAAGAAAGGAGCTTTCCTCCAGTGGAATTAAAAGAGATTAAAAAAGAAAATTTATCCCCCATGATGCAGCAGTATTTCGAGACAAAACAGAAATATAAAGACTGTATTGTATTTTATCGTCTGGGTGATTTCTACGAAATGTTCTTTGATGATGCTATCAAAGTCTCCCGTGATTTGGAACTGACCCTTACCGGCCGTGACTGCGGACTTCCGGAACGTGCCCCCATGTGCGGAATTCCTTATCACAGCTATGAAATCTATCTGAAAAGATTAATCGATTTGGGCTATAAAGTCGCCATCTGCGAACAGATGACCGACCCGGCACTCAGCAAAGGCCTTGTCGAACGTGAAGTGATTCGAGTCGTCACCCCCGGCACAGTTATCGAAAATGATATGCTGGATGACGCTTCTAATAATTACTTATGCAGTATCTATTGCAGTCCTGAAGAAATTGCCCTCTGCTTTGCGGATTTATCCACCGGCGAGGCTTCCCTCTATTCTGTTGAAAATCAGTCCCATCAGGATGAAATCATCAATCTGCTTTCCAGATATGCCCCTGTTGAGCTGATTTTTAATCACAGATTTCTGGATTTGAAAGAAGTCAGCAGTTTTATTAAAATCCGGATGAAATGTGTCTGCGACTTGCAGGAAGATGCCTATTTCTCTCCTGCGGAACAGAGTGGAATTGTTTGTCAGGAATTTTCCGTCAGCTCGCTTGCCGAACTCGAACTCTCCAAAGAAGCTGAAACCTCTGCTGTCTGCGGTATGTTCGCTTATATCCACGATACACAGAAAACTTCCGTCGGCAGATTCACCACACTGGAACTCAGTGAAAATTCTGCCTATCTGACACTCGATTACAATGCTCTCCGAAATCTGGAACTGACTTCTACCATGCGAACCGGAACTAAAAAAGGTTCGCTTCTTGCTGTGCTCGACAGCACAAGAACCGCCATGGGCAAGCGTATGCTCAAACAGTGGATTGAACGTCCGTTAAGAAGTCCTGCCCGGATTATGGCTCGTCTGGATGCCGTCGAATCTCTTATGAAACATAGTATGCTGACCCGTCAGCTTGAAGAATCGCTCGAAAACATCTACGATTTGGAACGTCTCATGACCAGAATCGTCTATAAAAAAGCCAATCCGAGAGATTTAAGAGCTTTATGTGCTACTGCGCAGGAACTCCCTGAACTGAAATATATCCTGTCTCAGTTCGATGACAGCAACTTATTAATCAAGCTTGAAAAATCCATTTCTGATTTACAGCAGATTGCTGATTTCATCGACAGAGCCATTGTCCCTGACCCGCCTGTTCTGCTTAAAGACGGCGGGGTTATCCGTGAGGGATTCGACCAGAATCTTGATGAACTTCGTGACATTATGACAAACGGAAGTTCTCTGATTGAAAAAATATGCGAACAGGAAAAAGAAAAAACCGGCATACGCAATCTGAAAATCGTCACTCATAAGACATTCGGATTCTGTCTCGAAGTCACACGGTCTTATTATGATAAAATTCCGGATTACTATATCAGAAAACAGACCCTCACCAATGCTGAACGCTTCATTACAGACGAACTCAAAAAAGCTGAAAATTCCGTACTCGGTGCAAAGGATAAAGCCTTACAGCTCGAACAGGAATTATATTCCCAAGTCCGTGATTATCTCGCTCAGGCACTCGTGCAGGTACAGGAGACAGCTTCTTCCATTGCGCAGATTGATGTACTTGTTTCCTTTGCAGAAACGGCATCTAAAAATAATTACTACAAGCCTGAAATTTCTATTGACGGTGTCCTTGATATTCGTGATGGCCGTCATCCGGTTGTTGAACAGATGCTTCAGGAAGATGTCTTCGTTCCGAATAACGTCTATTTAGATACCAGTCAGAACCGCCTTTCGATTATTACAGGGCCTAACATGTCCGGTAAATCCACTTACATGAGACAGACTGCCTTAATCGTCCTGATGGCGCAAATGGGAAGTTTCGTTCCGGCGAGCTATGCCAAGATTTCCGCTGTTGACCGGATTTTCACCAGAGTCGGTGCATCTGATGACCTCGCCGCCGGTGAAAGTACTTTCATGGTTGAGATGAAAGAAGTCGCTGAAATCCTCAAATATGCCACAAAAGACAGTCTTGTTATCCTTGATGAAGTCGGCAGGGGGACTTCTACTTTTGACGGCATCAGCATCGCCAGAGCCGTTGCGGAGCATATCTGCAATGCTCGGAATCTCGGATGTAAGACACTCTTTGCAACGCATTATCATGAATTAATCTCTCTTGAACAGGAAATGTCCGGTATCAAGAATTACAGCATCGCTGTCCGCAAGGGTCGTGACGGAATTAGATTTCTGCGAAAAATCGTTCCGGGCGGTACGGATGACAGTTATGGTATTGACGTTGCCAAACTCGCCGGACTGCCGAACAAGGTGCTCGAACGTGCCCGCCAGCTTCTTCATGAAATGGAGGAAAACAAGCCGATTCCGAATCAAACCGTTTCCGAACCGGAAGAACAGTTCAGTTTCGATATTCAGCAGGAAAACGAAATTCCCAAAAAACTCCGCAGAACCAATATTGCAGAACTATCCGATTCTGAATGCCGTGAATTTCTCGAAGAATTATATTCTATGCTGAATTGACAGGAAAATATATTTATTATGCTGTTTAATTATCTTGATTAAAAAAATCGCTGAAATCACAGAAAGGATAACTCAATGTCTGTTATTACTGTACTGGACAAATCTGTTTCAGAGCTCATCGCCGCCGGAGAAGTTATCGAAAAGCCGGCTTCTGTTATTAAAGAATTAGTCGAAAACTCCATTGATGCCGGAGCAAAAAGAATCACTGTCGAAATTAAAAACGGTGGTACGACTTTCATGAGAATTGTGGATGACGGGTGTGGTATGTCCGCCGAAGACGTTCCGAAAGCCTTTCTCCGTCATGCTACCAGCAAAGTCAGAGAAAAAATCGACCTCGAAAATATTCATACGCTCGGCTTCCGTGGGGAAGCCTTAGCTTCTGTTTCGGCAGTTTCCCGTGTTACGGTTCTGACGAAACGCCGTGAAGATGCACTCGGCAGTCAGTACGAAATTGCAGGCGGTGAGGACGTTCCTGTCGAGGAATGTGGCTGTCCGGACGGTACAACTTTGATTATCAAGGATTTGTTCTTTAACGTTCCGGCAAGACGCAAATTCATGAAAAAAGATGTTGCTGAGGGAAATGCTATTTCTCAGATTATCCAGAAGATAGCCATTTCTCATCCGGAAATCGCATTCAAATTTATTCGGGATAACAAGCTTGATTTCCATTCTGACGGTACAGGCGAACTGATTGAATCGATTCATGCCGTTTACGGAAAAGATTTCGCCCGTGACCTGATTCCTGTCGAATACGAACAGGACGGCATTTCCGTCAAAGGGTATGTCATCAAGCCTCTGTATGCCAAGAATAACAGAAGCTTTCAGAATTTCTTTGTCAACGGCAGATATGTCAAATCCAAAAGCTGTTCTGTTGCATTGGAAAGTGCCTATGAAAATCTGCTCATGACCGGAAAATTTCCGGCTTGTGTCATCATGACTGATATGCCTGCTGATTCACTGGATGTTAACATTCATCCCTCCAAAGCCGAAGTCAGATTCTCTGATGAAAAAAAAGTGATTGATGCGATTTATTTCGCTGTCAAGAACGCTTTTCTGAAAAACGGTCTGATTTACGAATTCCAGACCAGAAAAGCTGACTGGTACGGCGGTGTATCTCAGCCGGAATATGCACAGAAACCTCTGATTCCGGAAATTTCCGCACCGGTCAGCCGTCCGGAAGTTCCCGAACAGAAAGCATCGTTTCAGCCTTTAAATCAGGAAGATATGCCGTTTCAGATAAATCTGCCTCAGCCATCCGGCTATATGGATAAAGAACCTGAAGAACCAAAACCCATATATCATGTACGAGAACCACTCCCCAGAAGCGTGACTGCTCCGGATAGTTTTATCGATATCGAACCAGAACCCGAAGATTTTGAATCTGAAAGTATCCCGTCTGTTCCTGAACCTCCGGCCGAACCCGTTCCGGTACAGACTGAATATACTGACCCTGTCTTTCCTCCGGAAAAGGAAATGTTCAGGAATATTCAGGTTATCGGGGAGCTGTTCGGAAACTATATTACAGCGCAGTCTGGGGATAATATGATTATCATCGACAAACATGCAGCTCACGAGCGTGTTATTTTTGAACAGCTCCGGCACGATAACTGCCAGCAGTATCAGCAGAAGCTGTTAGCACCCTGTAAAGTACTTCTGACACTGGATGAATTTTCTGTTATGGAAGAAAATCCGGAATTACTCAGCAGACTGGGTTTTGATTTTGATTTTTCAGAAAAGCCATATCTGACGGCAAATGCTGCGCCGTATTTCTTTTCTGAAATGAATCTGGAAGAAATCATTCAGGAGATTGCGCATAATCTGCATCTTGGGAAGGTGAATCCGCAGAGCCGTGCACTGGATGATACGCTTCATGAACTAGCCTGCAAATCAGCAATCAGAGCGAATGATAAAAACTCCATACAGGAATTGCAGGCATTGGCGGAGCGAGTTTGTCAGGATGAAAACATCCGGCACTGTCCGCACGGCCGGCCGGTGATGTTTGTCTTATCGAAATATCAGCTTGAAAAAGAATTCAAGAGAATTGTATAAAATTTAGAAAGAGCATAAAATGGAAAAAAAGAAAGCTATCACGGGGTTACTGATTATTATATTAATTATTGCTGGAATCAGTTTTCTAGGTTTCCGTGCTTTAATGCAAGGAACTTCTTCTAATTCTTCAAAAGATTATACACCGCCTACTCCTACTTATGTTTTAAATACTTACCGAAAAAAATTCCATTATCCTACTTGTGCAAGTGTTGCACAGATGAATCCGGAAAATCGTCAGAATTTTTATGGCACTCGTGAAGAGGCTATCGCACAGGGATATTCTCCATGTGGGAACTGCCAACCCTAAAGAAAGATGTAACATCATGAAAAAATTAAAATTATTAGTTATCACGGGGGCTACCGCCTCTGGCAAGACCGCACTCGGCGTGGAGCTCGCCAAACGTCTGAACGGAGAAATCATCTCTGCCGATTCCATGCAGATTTACGAAGGCCTTGACATCGCCACGGCTAAGCCCACACCCGAAGAAATGCAGAATATTCCGCATCACCTGATTAGCGTTGTAAAGCGTTCGCAGAATTTCTCTGTTGCGGAATATGTCAGTCTGGCAAACCAGAAGATTCAGGAGATTTCCGGACGTGGAAAGCTTCCGATAATGGTCGGCGGTACAGGCTTATACATCGACAGTGTTGTGAACGGCCTGCAATTCACTCCTGAGGAAGATAACGGCCTGCGACAGAAACTGCTTGCAAGAGCCGAATCCGAAGGCAATGCAAAGTTATATCAGGAGCTTCAGGAACTCGACCCCGAAGCTTCTGAAAAAATTCATGTCAATAACACTGTCCGGCTTGTCCGTGCGCTGGAGGTCTGCCTCCGTACAGGAAAGACTTTCACGGAATACAAGGCGCAGAATCTCGCAAAAGAATCCCCTTATGATGCGTTTCTGCTTGGCCTTGACTATGCCATCCGGCAGGATTTGTACGACAGAATCAACCAGAGAGTTTATAAAATGCTTGATGCCGGTTTGCTGGAAGAAGTCCGGCAGATATATCAGCAGGGGGACATCGGAACAGCTTCGATGGCTATCGGCTATAAAGAATTCATTCCTTATCTGGAACATCGGGACAGTCTGGAAAATTGCATCGCCATGATTCAGCAGGAAAGCCGACGGTATGCCAAACGACAGCTCACATGGTTTCGGCGAAATGCTCAAATTTCATGGTTGATATTGAGTAAAAATGATGAACTGCAAGAAATTTCTGAAAAAGCTGAAAAAATGATAGCCAAAAATGAAATTTTGTGCTATAATGAAAGATAACAGACATGCGCAGTGCAGTCTGCATTTTAAATAAATATATTACTGTTTTTTATTTTGAAAGGAGATATTCTCAAATTATGAATAAAATCATGAATCTGCAAGATACATTTCTGAATCAGGCCAGAAAAGAAAAAATTATGGTGACAACCTATCTGGTAAACGGATTTCAGTGCAAAGGCATTGTCAAGGGCTTCGATAATTATGTCGTGATTTTTGACTGTGCTGGTCAGCAGCAGCTTGTTTATAAACATGCGATTTCTACGATTGCTCCTTCCCGTCCGGTTTCCATTCTGGACAGTGAGGACAAGTCTGAATAATTTCGTATGAATTCCGAGATGCTGTCGGCAGTTCTGGTTCTGGTCGCTGTTTTCATCATCATCACAGTTGTGAACGTCATGTTCAAGCAGTTAAACCAGAGTTATCAGACAGAAACGGCCTTGCTTTCGCAGGGCAGTGATTCCGAACAGGTACAGGGAGTTTTCATCCGCAATGAAAAAGTGATTACTTACAAGGGAGACGGCGTTATCAGCTATGAAGTACCGGACGGCGGAAAAGTCGGCACTGGCGGAGTTATTGCCAATGTGTATTCTTCTGAAAATCAGATAGAAATTGAACAGAAGATTGCTTCTCTCCAGAATGATTTATATCTTCTGGAACGCATTTCCAATCCCGGCACGACACAGACGGCACAGCCTTCCAACATTGCGGAACTATTTACGCAGAACTATAAAGATTATTTATATTATCGGGAACAGCATGTCTTATCCTCCATGCAGGCTACCCGTGAAGAAATGGTCATTCTGTTAAGCACATACCAGTTAATCACCGGCAAGGACAGCAGTTATGCTGACCAGATGCGTTCTATCCGTGCTGAGATTGCTTCTCTGAAACAGTCGCAGGAAGAACCGCTTGACGTAATTACTGCTGATTCCGCTGCCTATTTTGTCAGCTATGCTGATGGATATGAATCTGATTTGACGCTCAACGACATCAATGCACTCACTGTCCAGCAGTTAAAAAACATTCAGGATACCGGAGCAGAACAGCAGGATAGTACTGTTATCGGAAAACTGATTGATAATTATCAATGGGTACTTGCTGCCGTTGTGGATAATTCTGAAAAAAAATACAAGCAAGGCGATTTTTTGACTTTGAAATTTGCTTCTACATCCGAGACAGTGACTGGAGAAATCACTTCTGTCAATGCCACATCCGGCGATGCACAGACGATTATCGGCATTACCTGCGAAGAAATGACTTATAATCTGGTACAGCACCGGACAGAAAATGTCGAGCTTATCCGTAAAGACTACAAAGGCATCCGTGTTCCCAGAAGTGCTCTGCGATTCCGGAGCATTACCGAAGAAGTCACGGATGAAGAAACAGGAAAAATTACACAGGTCACAACCCGTTACCGAGGTGTCTATGTTTTGGACGGCGAACAGCCCGAATTCCGGAAACTGGATGTTATCTACGAAGGCTCTGACTATGTGATTTCAGCCCAGAGAGCTGAAAAAGACTATCTGGGACTTTATGATTCTATTATTACGAAAGGAATTGATGCAGATGGAGAATAATCTCCGGCAAGTGCAGGAAAATTATGCACGGATTCAGGATGTCATTGCAGAATCGGCTGTCAGAAGCGGAAGGACTCCGGAAGACATTTCTTTTATGGCCGTGACCAAAACCGTTGCACCGGAACTCGTCAACACTGCCATTGACTGCGGTATCCGCCTGTTAGGTGAAAACCGTGTACAGGAATACCAGTCCAAAAAAGAGGCTTACCGTCAGGGCATTCCGGTAGATTTCATCGGCACACTGCAAAGCAATAAAGTAAAATATCTCATCGGCAATATCCGGATTATCCAGTCTGTGAACAAGCTTTCACTGGCGCAGGAAATAGAACGTGTTGCCGGAAAACATAACCTCCGGCAGGATATTCTGCTGGAAATCAACATCGGCGGGGAAGATTCCAAAAGCGGTACTTCTCCCGAACAGCTTCCGGAACTGCTGGAACAGGTTTCCCAGATGCCTCATGTACATGTCTGTGGACTGATGACAATTCCTCCTCCGACAGAAAGTACACGCTTTCTGGAAGCGATGCAGGAATTATTCCTGAAAACAAAAGAATTGCAGATTCCCGATACAGATATGAACATTCTTTCTATGGGCATGTCTGACGATTATGCACAGGCAATTCGGTTCGGTTCAAATCTGGTGCGTATCGGTTCTGCGCTGTTTGGTGCAAGAAATTATCAGAAATAAAATTTCATTACAGAATGGAGAAGATACTACAATGAAACTTTTTGACAATATGAAAGAATTTTTCTTTCCTTCAGACGGGCCTGAACAAGAACCTGTTCATAAAAGTCAAGATGCACCTGCGATTCCCAGCATTGAAGAACAGCTCGCCGGCCATGAATCCGGCAATATCGTGAACATTCAGGCAACTGCCCAGTTACAGGTTGTCCTTGTCAAGCCGGAAGTTTTTACAGATGCAAAGGCCATTGCTGACCATCTTATCAGCCGTAAAACCGTAGTACTGAATCTGGAAACGGCTTCGCCCGAAAACCGCAGAAGAATCATTGATTTTCTGGTGGGTGTTTCCTATGCCATCAGCGGAAGCCTGAAACCTGTTGCCAATCTGACCTATATCATCACGCCTTACAATGTCGGCTTTATTGGTGATGATTTAGCTGCCGAACTGGAAAACAACGGCGTGATTATCTGACATGATGAATCAGAAACAGCAAGATGCTGATAAAATCCTTCTGGCGCATATTCAGGATATGACAAGAAAAAATGCATGGCAGAGCTTTACTGCATTTCTGGACATGCGTCAGTATATGCTTGTCCGTCCGTTCCTGACAGAAGGCAATTACAGATTTTTCGGGGGCTACCCTGAGGCAGAACGTGGAATACTCTGCATTCATGCAGATGATGCTGTTCCGGAGGACGAAGATTTCCCTATTACCTGCCTGACGTTTACGTTTCGTGAAGCAGATACGCTGACACATCGGGACATGCTCGGCAGTCTGATGGCACAGCAGATACAGCGGAATCTTATCGGTGATATTCTGGTTTCTTCCGGAAAAATACAGTGTTTTGTCACGGGTGCGGCGGCGGCAGTGGGCATGGAACTGACGAAAATCGGCCACACTGGTGTCAAGGTCACTGATGCGCTCCCGTTTGATGCAGACTATCATCAGGAAACGCAGGAAATTTCCGGCACTGTTGCTTCTCCACGGCTGGATGCTGTTCTGAAAACGGCCCTGCATCTGCGACGGGAGGCCTGCACGGAGCTTATCTCCCGTCAGCTTGTCACACTAAATTATCAGGAAACTGCTGAAAATTCCATTTATCTCAAAGCCGGAGATATTTTTTCCGTCAGGGGCTACGGAAAATTCCGTTTAAAATCAATCGGTATGCCGACTAAAAAAAACCGTCTGCATATTGTGATTGAAAAATATTTATAATGAAATATCTAATTCTACAGCAGAGGTGATTTGCATTATGATGACCGCACAGGAAATCAGAGAAAAACGCTTTGAAAAAGCAGCATGGGGCTACCGTCCCGAAGATATTGACGAATTTCTCGGACAACTGGAAGCGACTTTTCAGGAAATTGACAACGAACGTGAGGACAGCAATCACAAAATTCAGGTGCTTGCCGATAAAGTTCGGGAATATATGAAAGACGAAGAAGCCTTGAAAGATGCCCTTCTTGGTGCACAGAAAGAAGGTCACAGAGTCGTCAACGAAGCCAATGAAAAAGCCAATCAGATTCTGAACAGAGCCAAAGAAGAAGCAGCTATGCTTCTGGATGAGGCTACTCGTCAGCATGACATCGCCATGGAAAAAAACCGTGCCGAAATTGCAAGAGAAAAGGAAAATCTTGCACAGGTCAAGAAGATGGTCGCTGACTTCAAACGCAGTTTGTTTGATATGTATAAAGGCCATCTGGAAATGATTTCCAATATTCCGGAGGAAAATGAAGAACTTCCGCCTCCTTCTGCCGAAATTGCAGATATTGCAATTGATGAAGCAAAAGATGCTGTTCTGTCATCTGTTCCGGATTTGCCGGAACTGAAACCAGAGCACACATCTGCTTTTGTTCCGCCTTCTCCGGAAGATTTTGTATAATAAAAAAACAATAAAGAAAGGACTCTGAGAACCAATGGCACAAGATTATAAAAACAGTCTGAATATGCCGAAAACTGATTTCCCCATGAGAGGAAATCTCCCCAAGCGTGAACCCGATTTGCTCAACAAATGGGAGACAGAACGTCTCTATGATTTGATGATGCAGAAAAATGCCGGAAAGCCGTCTTTCATGTTTCATGACGGCCCGCCTTATGCAAACGGCACAATTCACATCGGCACGGCACTGAACAAAACCCTGAAAGATTTCATCTTCAAGCAGAAGAACATGACCGGCTATTATGCGCCCTATGTTCCCGGCTGGGATACCCACGGACTGCCGATTGAATTAAAAGCTCTGAAAGAAATCGGTGTCGAAAACGGCGCAATTCCCCCTGTAGAATTAAGAAAAGCCTGCAAGGACTTTGCTTTGACGCATGTCGAAAATCAGAAGAAGCAGTTCAAGAGACTCGGTTCTATCGCTGACTATGACCACCCCTATCTGACTTTAAGACCTGAATATGAAGCCCGTCAGGTAGAAGTGTTCGGCAAGATGGCAAAAGACGGCTATATGTATAAAGGACTCAAGCCTGTTTACTGGTGTCCGGACTGCAATACTGCCCTTGCAGAAGCAGAAATCGAATATGAAAATGACCCGTGCAATTCTATCTATGTCAAGTTCAAAGTAACTGATGACAAGGGTTTGTTCACCAAGATGGGACTGAATCTCGATAACGTCTATTTCGTTATCTGGACAACTACTACATGGACTATCCCCGGTAACTTAGCCATCTGCTTAGGCCCTGAATATAATTATACTCTGGTCAAAGTCGGCGATGAATACTATGTCATGGCAGACGAACTTGTCAAGACTGTTATGGAAACTGCCGGCATCAAAGATTATTCTACAGATGGTATCTTCACCGGTGCAGAACTCGAAGGCATCAAGACAAAGCATCCTCTCTATGACAGATGCTCTCCTGTCATTGTCGGCGACCACGTTACTCTTGAAAGCGGTACGGGATGCGTTCATACTGCTCCCGGCTACGGTGTCGAAGACTATGAGGTCTGCAAAAATTATGATGACATCGGCATTATTGTATGTGTCGATTCCAAAGGCCGTCAGACTGCCGAAGCAGGAGAATTTGAAGGTCTCGATACTACCGAAGCCAACAAGAAAATCGCAGAACGCCTTGTCGAAGAAGGTGCAATGCTCGCCATGCAGAGTATTGTCCATCAGTATCCGCACTGCTGGAGATGCCATTCTCCGATTATCTACCGTGCTACTGAACAGTGGTTCTGTTCCGTCAACGGTTTCAAGGAAGATGCTGTTAAAGCGATTGAAGGTGTCAAGTGGATTCCTGAATGGGGCGAGGACCGTATCAAAGGCATGGTTCGTGACAGAAGCGACTGGTGCATTTCCCGTCAGAGAACATGGGGTGTTCCGATTCCTGTCGTTTACTGCAAGGACTGCAAGAAACCCATCATCACCGATGCCACTATCAAGAGCATTGCAGATGTATTCAGAAAAGAAGGCTCTGATGCTTGGTGGACTAAGGAAGTTTCCGAACTCATTCCGGCAGATACCGTCTGCGAATGCGGATGCAAGGAATTCACCAAAGAATATGACATCATGGATGTCTGGTTCGATTCCGGCGTTTCTCACACGGCCGTTCTGGATAACTATGATGAGCTTTCATGGCCGGCTGATTTGTATCTTGAAGGTGCTGACCAGTATCGAGGATGGTTTCAGAGTTCTCTGCTGACTTCCGTTGTCTATAAAGGCACTGCGCCTTATAAATCCGTATGCACTCACGGCTGGGTCGTTGACGGCGAAGGAAAAGCAATGCACAAATCTCTCGGAAACGGCATTGCTCCCGAAGAAATCATTGACCAGTATGGTGCTGATATTTTAAGACTCTGGGTTGCTTCTTCTGATTATCATTCCGACATCAGAATTTCTAAGGATATTCTCAGTCAGCTTTCCGATGCTTACAGAAAAATCAGAAATACAGCAAGATATATTCTCGGCAATTTCAGTGACGGCGAAACTGTCTTTAATCCCGATACCGATTCCGTATCTGATGACAAGCTCGAAGAACTCGACAAGTGGATTCTTATGCGCTTGGACGCTCTGACTGATAAAGTCAATGCCGGCTATGATGCTTATGATTTCCATATTGTCTTCCATGCAATTCACAATTTCTGCATTGTTGACCTGTCAAGCTTCTATCTGGATATTATCAAGGACAGACTGTACTGTGAAAAAGTCACTGCTTTGACAAGACGTTCGGCACAGACAACTATGTACCGCATTCTGGATGCACTTGTCCGCATGGTTGCGCCGATTCTCAGTTTCACCGGCGAAGAAATCTGGCAGAATATGCCTCACAAGGCTGATGATGATGCAAGAAGCGTATTCCTGAATCAGTTCCTTCCGAAGACAGGCATCACCCTCGATGAGAAATTTATCGCTAAATGGGATGAAATCTACAATCTCCGTGAAGCTGTCAACAAGAAGCTCGAAGAAAAGAGAAATGAAAAAGTTATCGGCAAGTCTCTTGAAGCAAAAGTTATCATCACCGTTGCAGATGATGCTACTGCTGAACGCTTTAACAGCTATCCCGAACTGAAAGACGTATTTATCGTATCTGCTGTTGAAATCAAGACAGATGAAGTTTCCGGCGAACTTGGCTATGATATCGCTGTCGAGAAGGCTTCCGGCAACAAGTGCGAAAGATGCTGGTGCTATTCTGAAGAAGTCGGAAAGATTACCCTGCATCCGACACTCTGCAAACGCTGTGCAGAAGTCATGGGCGAATAATTAAACTTTAAAAATAGCGGTTTGCCGTTCTTACGGATGGCAAGCCTGCTGTTTTGATATTATCCAACAGTAAAAAGCACTGGCAGTGACAACGTAAAACAGCCATTGTGCAGGGTATGCAGGGTTTACTATCCCTTCGCACGAAAAATATATTTTTAAAATATATAAAGGGTACTGTATGACCCTGCAAACCCTTCATATTATCAAAATGAAAATATCAGAAAGGGGAAGTCGTTTTGCTGATATTGGCTTTGCTTGTCGTTCTGGCAATCGCCGGAGCTGACCAGCTTATCAAATACTGGATTGTGCAGAATTTTGAACTGTATCAGGAAAAGGATTTCCTGAAAATCGGCAGTCTGGATATTATGCATCTGCATTATATCGAAAATACCGGCTCGGCATTCAGCAGTTTTGCCGGACAGACGGTCTTTCTTCTGATTGTGACAGCAATCGGCATCGGGGCATGTACCTATGTGCTGATGCATCACGGAAAGAAAAACAAGCTCCTGTTCTGGAGTCTGGTGATGATTCTCGGCGGAGCAGTCGGGAATATGATTGACAGAATTTTCCGAAACGGCGCAGTTGTCGATTATCTTGATTTGAAATTATTTAACTTTGCGATTTTTAATTTTGCAGATTGTTTCGTATGTATCGGGACGGCTCTGCTGATGATTTATATTCTGTTCTTCTCGGAAGACAAAACTAAAAAACAGGAGAATCCGGAACATGACAAAACATGAATTTATCTTTCCGGCAGATGCCGAAGGCTCAAGGCTCGACAAGTGGATAGCAAGCCTTGAAATCGGCCTGACAAGATGCGCCGTGCAGGGGCTTATCGCCACCGGAAACATCACCGCAGACGGCAAACCGATTCCGAAGAATTTCCGTCCGAAATCCGGTGCAAATATCGAAATTCTGATTCCCCCGCCGGAAGAAATCGAAATTGTTCCGCAGGATATTCCGCTTGATATTGTCTATGAAGATGATGATTTGCTGGTTGTCAACAAGCCGAAAGGCATGGTTGTGCATCCGGCTGTCGGAAATTATGATGAAACACTTGTAAATGCTTTATTATTTCACTGCAAGGACAGCTTATCCGGAATCAATGGAGTAATCCGCCCCGGAATTGTCCACCGGATTGACAAGAATACCAGCGGATTGCTGATTGTTGCAAAGAATGATATGGCACATCAGGGGCTTGCGGAACAAATCAAGGGGCACAGTTTTACCAGAGAGTATGAAGCCATTGCTGTCGGAAGCTTTCCGGATACAACCGGAACAATTCATGCTCCCATCGGCAGAAGCATCGCCGACCGCAAAAAAATGTGTGTGACAGACAAGAATTCCAAAGATGCCGTCACGCATTATGAAGTATTAAAGCAATACGGCGGTTTTGCGCATCTGAAATTAATTCTTGAAACCGGAAGAACCCATCAGATTCGGGTACATCTTTCTTATATCGGTCATCCGGTCTATGGGGATGATGTCTACGGAAAAGCCGTCAAGGGAGTGCAGGGACAGTGTCTTCATGCACGGAAAATCGGCTTTATTCATCCACGGACAGGCATATATCTTGAATTTGAACGCCCTGCACCGGATTATTTTCAGAAATTACTAAACAAATTTGAAAAGATGTGAGTGTATGATAAAATCAAATCAGAAAATCTGTATCGTTTCAGATTTGGACGGTACACTGCTTCCGTCAAGCAAGATTCCACGTCCGGAAGACTGTCAGAATATCTGGAATTTCATATCAGATGAAAATTACAGGTTTACAATTGCCACGGGCAGAACCATACAAGCTTCTTATCGTTATATGGATATGCTCAGGCTTGAAAGTCCGGCGATTGTTTTCAACGGTGGTATGCTTTATCATCCGCTTTCCGGAGAAAGGCAGATTTTGCAGGCACTTCCGGATGAAGCCAAAGCAATAACCGCTGAAATCCTGAAAGAAAATCCGCATGTCGGTGTGGAGGTGCTCTGCGCTGAGGATACATGGGTTATCAATAATACAGAATATGAAAAACAGCATGTAAAAGTATGCGGTGTCATTCCGAAATACGGAACGATTCCGGAAGTACAGGGCACATGGCTGAAAGTACTGTTTGCGATGTCTCCGGATGATATGCCGGCATTTATGCAGTATATCGCAGACAAGCATTTTCAGAATATAGATTTCATCCGTTCGGAGCTGAAATTTTATGAAATGCTTCCGGTCGGGAATTCCAAGGGGTCAGCTCTGAAGGAATACCGGAAACTTGCGGGCATGGAAGATTTTAAATTCATCGGTTTCGGGGATTATGACAATGATATTGAAATGCTGAAAGCTTCTGATTTTGCCGTTTGTCCGGCGAATGCAGCAGAATCTGTCAAGGCGGTTTCTGACCTGATTCTTTCCCGAACCTGTGAAGAAGGCGCAATTTCGGAATTAATTGATAAAATTCTGCATCAAGAGGTGATATTATGAAAATACTGAATCTTCACGGCTATCACGCATCGGCAGAAAATTCTGCTTGCTATGCGCTGAAAGCCTGTGGTTATGAAGTCATTTCTCCTCAGATTGACTATGATAACGAATTCCCCAGAGACTTGATAGCCAAACTGACGGAATTATACCAGTCAGCGCACTGTGAAGCCGTTGTCGGGAGCAGTATGGGCGGATTCTTCGCCGAAACAGTCAGCCATCTCATAAAAAATTGTCCGGCTGTGCTGATTAATCCCTGCATTACACCGCATATCTTCTTTGCAAAAGCAGGCGTAACTGATAAAAGATTTCTATCAGAATATTTATTTTATACACATAATTTTGAATCTGCATTTATCAATCCGTATGAAATGACACATGCCATTATCGGGCTGAAAGATGATACTCTGGACACACATGATTATATTATCGCCATGCTCGGAAAGGAAAACTGTGAACTTGTTCCGGATGGTGGACATCCCGGCTCAACTCTGCCTCTGGAATATATTTTCCGGATGCATGAAAAATGGTTTACCGAAAAGCCGGACTGCAAATTAAATGATGATATTTTCAATATTGATGAATTAAGAAATAACAGCAAAAGCTGTTAAATATAAACTGGAGGTTTACTCATGGACGAAACACTGAAAAAACAGCTCATGAAAACGGCTGTCAATGTCCGCATGGGTGTTCTGACCGGAACATTTCATGCAAAATCCGGCCATCCTGGCGGCTCACTCTCGATTGCTGATTTATTGACTTATCTGTATTACAACAAGATGAATGTCAATGCCCAGAATCCTGATGATGAAAACCGTGACAGACTGGTGCTCTCGAAAGGTCACACTGCTCCGGCATTATATGCCGTTCTGGCTGAAAAAGGCTATTTCGATAAGAAAGAACTGGAAAGTCTGCGTCATATCGGCGCACTGTTACAGGGGCATCCCTGCATTCACATTCCGGGTGTGGATATGTCCAGCGGTTCTTTAGGTCAGGGCATTTCCGCCGCCTGCGGTATGGCTCTCGCCGGAAAGCTCAACAAGAAAGATTATCATGTCTACACTGTTCTGGGTGACGGCGAAATCGAAGAAGGTCAGGTATGGGAAGCCGCTATGTTTGCTTCTCACTACAAGCTTGATAATCTGACAGCAATCATAGATAACAACGGTCTCCAGATTGACGGCAAAATTACAGAAGTCTGCTCTCCTGAACCGATTGATGAAAAATTCAGAGCGTTCGGCTGGCATGTAATTGTTGTGGATGATGCACATGATTTCGATAAAATTGATGCGGCTTTCAAAGAAGCAGAAACCATCAAAGGAAAGCCCGTTGCTATTATTCAGAAAAGCATCAAGGGCAAGGGTGTATCTTTCATGGAAAATCAGGTATCATGGCACGGCTCTGCTCCGAATGCAGAACAGTATGAACAGGCTATGAGCGAGCTGAAAACAGCTCTGGCAGAACTGGAGGCGTAATTATGGCTGATGTAATTAAAAAGGCTACCAGAGAAAGCTACGGCGAAGCTCTGAGAGATTTAGCAGAAAAATATCCGAAACTTGTCGTTCTGGATGCTGACCTTGCTGCCGCTACCAAGACAGGCATTTTCAAGAAAGCATATCCGGACAGATTCTTTGACTGCGGTATCGCAGAAGCCAATATGATGGGTGTTGCCGCAGGTCTGGCAGCTTCCGGCATGATTCCGTTTGCGAGCACATTTGCAATGTTTGCTGCCGGCCGTGCTTATGAAATTGTAAGAAACTCTGTAGGCTATCCGCATCTGAACGTAAAAATCGGTGCAACACATGCCGGCATTTCTGTTGGAGAGGACGGCGCAACACATCAGTGCAATGAAGATATTGCTTTAATGCGCACCATTCCGGGCATGACAGTTATTGTTCCGAGTGATGATGTAGAAGCCAAAGCCGCTGTCGAAGCTGCTATTCTGCATGACGGCCCTGTTTATATGCGTTTCGGCAGATTAGCTGCTCCGGTGCTGAATGACCCGTCAAATTATAAATTTGAACTCGGCAAGGGTATCACCCTCAGAGAATCTGATAAAGATGAAATCACTATCATTGCGACTGGTCTGATGGTCGGCGAAGCGGTCAATGCATCTGATGCGCTCAAAGCCGAAGGCATTTCTGCAAGAGTGATTAACATCCATACTATCAAGCCGATTGATAAAGACCTTATCTGCAAAGCCGCTAAGGAAACGGGCAGAATCGTCACTGTAGAAGAACACAGCATTATCGGTGGTCTGGGCAGTGCAGTCGCTGACTGCGTGACAGAATGCTGTCCTGTTCCAGTGACAAAAATCGGTGTCAATGATGAATTCGGCCATTCCGGCCCTGCGGTTGACCTGCTGAAAGAATTCGGACTTTCCAGCGAAAATATTATCGCAACAGTCAAAAAAGCACTGAATAAGTAAGAAAAAATCAAAAAGCCTGACTTCTGAAATCAGAAGTCAGGGCTTTTTTAATTCAGGCCATGTTCACTGAGCCATTTTTGAATTAAATCTGCAATATCCTGATTATTCTTTTCCTGAAACAGAAAATGTGAATTTCCCATAATACCTTCTTCCGGCAGGTCAACAACAGTACAGTCTCCGCCGTCTTCACGATACTGTTCCGCAAAGGCAGTCACTGTTTCATGAATATTCTGCCAGTATTCCGTAGAGGCAAGTTCCGAATCGCCGTCTTGGATATAATCGCCGAAATAAATCACAATCGGAATATTGGCTTCTATCAGTTTCTGATACTGGACAGAACTGGTATTCGGCACGCTGATAGGTTCAATGGCAACAACTGCGGAAAGATTTTCAACAGATAAATCCCACGCAATGGAACAGCCTTCGCCGTGTGCCATAAAGATGGCTTTATTTCCGGTCATATTCTTGACATCGTTCATGACTTCGCCGATTGCTTTGGAAATGACGACTTTATCATAATTGCCGGTGTTGGGCGTTGCCTGACGCAAAAACTGATTCAAAGAATCATTATCCTCCGGAAACTGTGATTTCGGATTCAGTTTTCCATCTGTTTCGCCGATTCTGTAATAGGTGTACCATGCTTGGTCACCCGGCTGATATTTTGTAGCAGTTTCGGGGTATTCCAAATCTTCTTCATAATAGTATTCTTCAGATTCCTCATCATATTTTCTGAGGTCGCCATACCACATATCGAGGTCAGTATCTTCAGAAATTTCAGTTGCCGAACCGGCTTCCCCTCTGCGGGGCTGGTCCACTAAGAACGCACTGTAGCCTTTTTTAAGGAACAACTGTGAAAATCCTTCTCTGCCGTCCGGTGTTGTCATCCAGCACATGCGTGACTGCCGGTAACCATGCAGATACACAATCGGATTTCCGTTATCTTCGGCAGGAATCTGATAAAATACATTAGCATGGTCAACATGAGCAGTATTTCCGGCTCTTGTCTTATCCTTCCAGCTCTGCTGAGGGTCATAATCACCGGCGACAGCAC
This sequence comes from Oscillospiraceae bacterium, assembly GCA_017430465.1. Lineage (GTDB taxonomy): Bacteria > Bacillota > Clostridia > Oscillospirales > Ruminococcaceae > UBA3855. The sequence goes on along the minus strand of JAFRMZ010000191.1, from coordinate 3,205 downwards.
TTGTGACAATTCCGCCGGAAGAAAACATTCCCTGCTTGGCAATACTGAGTATATCTTCTGAGGCTGTTTCTGTTTGGACAGGAGCTTGTGTCTCGGTCACTTGTTCGGTAACAGTCTCTGCAATTTCCTGTGTATTTTCGGCAGAAGTGGTTTCATTACATGCTGTCATTGCTGATGCCAGCATCAAAGCGGACAGCAGGACAGTAAACTTTTTTGTGTGTTTCATCAATCTGCACCCTTTCTTTTTCATATCTTTCTGATTTTTATTATAACACACAAAAAAATCAAATGCAACGGCTATTCCAAAATTCAACAGATTGGATTATTTCAAGTTCAAAAAGTGTATAATTTATGGCAAAATGTCGGATCCTGCGGGATTCCGCAGGATCCTGAAAATTATATTTCGGCATCGGCAGAATAAAGCGGTGCTTTCATGCCGTCTTCTGTATCCGTTGCTGACGGAGGATTCTGCACCGGAATCATCATACTGACAGGGATTGCAAAGGTGACGAGCATTGTCACTGCCAGAATAAAAGCAAGAATTCTTTTTCGTTGTTTTCTTTTTCTGACAAGTTCGGCAAGTGCTTCATGAGATTCAAAAATTTCTTCTTTCATTCTGAACACATCCTTTCTGAAATTTACATGTTTTTCTTGATAAGATACAAAATCAGCATGTGTACGGGATAAAACGCATAAAATGCATATTTCCAGAACTTTCCTCTGATAAAGCCCCGTTCCTGATTATACAGATTGATGGGAATAAAGGCACTCATCACACCGAAAGTATAGAAAATATGTCCGGACAGAAATGCAGTAGCAACAAACATCTGCGGAACTGATTTTTCTCTGAGCAGATACATCGCAAAGATGAAGCCGACCCCTTTCAGGCCGTAGTCTGCTTTCAGGAACATCGCAGTCACGGCAATTATCAGCAGGAAACATATTTGTTTTGGCATATCTTCCATGTATTTTTCATAGACTATCATGCAGAGCAGTCCCAGAAACAGAGTAAAAAATACATTTTGCGTTTCATAGAGCCATGTTCCGCCGTGGAGCAGATTCCACGGAATTTCGGAAATCAGTGCAAAGGCTAACAAATTCAGTGCATATTTTCTACGGTCATGCGTATGCTGAAAGCCCTCTGTCAATAAAAATGCATAGATGGGGAATGCGATTCTGCCGACCGTCCGGCAAAGCAGGTACAGCGAGACTTTATAATTTTCATTGATATACCAGAAGACATGCTGAAATTCCGGAAATTTTTGCAGTACATGATAAGAATGGTCAATCAGCATTGTGATGACGGCAATCAGTTTCAGGACACTGCCGGAAACCGGACTTTTTTGTTTTTGGAGTTCCATTATAAAACAGACAGTGCCTTGAACTGTTCTTTCAGTGCCGGATAAATGTTTCTGTACAACTGATAATATTTTTCATATTCCGGAATATTTTCAGCAATGGGTTCTTGTGAATTTGCTGTATGAATAATTGCATCACATGCTTCCGGAACGCTGGAATACATGCCAGCACCAACAGCCGCCAGAATCGCTACGCCTAAAGCAGGGCCTTCTTTGGAATCTACTGTCTTGACAGGACAAGTATACAGGTCAGCAAGCATCTGTCTCCATACCGGTGAAGACCCGCCTCCGCCACAAGCCATCATATCATTGACGGAAACACCCATTTCCCGAAGCACTTCCATGCAGTCTCTCAAAGAATACGTAACACCTTCCATCACGGCACGGAGCATATCTCTTTTGGTATGCATTGCCGATAATCCGAAAAATACACCTCTTGCATCGGGGTCAAGATGCGGTGTACGCTCTCCCATCAGATACGGCAGATATAATAATCTGTTTGCGCCGATGGGAGATTCCAGAGCCGATTTATCCATCAGATAATACGGGTCAACCCCCATTACAGAGGCCGTTTCTTTTTCGGCATTGCAGAAATTATCCCTGAACCATTTGAGTGATAATCCTGCGCCCTGTGTTACGCCCATCACATGCCAGCAGTCCGGCACGGCACAGCAGAATGTATGTACTCTGCCTTTGGGGTCAATTGTAATCTGGGATGTATGTGCAAACACGACTCCGCTTGTACCGATAGTAGTAAATGCTCTGCCGTCTCTGACAACTCCTGTTCCGACTGCGGCAGCCGCATTATCGCCTGCACCGCCGACAACAATTGTATTCTGATTAAGTCCTGTCTTTTCAGCAGCTTCGGCTGTCAGTGTTCCGGTTACTTCGGGACTTTCATAAACTTTTGCGAGCAGAGATTTATCAATTTCCAGTTTTTCCAGAACTTCATCAGACCATTGTCTTTTAGGAATATCCAGCAACTGCATACCGGATGCATCAGAAACTTCGGTAGCGAATTCGCCTGTCAGGCAGAATCTGACATAATCCTTAGGGAGCAGAATATGACGGCATTTTTCATAATTTTCGGGTTCATTGTTTCTGACCCAGAGAATTTTAGAGGCAGTAAAACCTGTCATTGCCGGATTGGCAGTAATTTCAATCATACGTTCTGCGCCGATTTTCTGCGTCATTTCCTGACATTCCTTAGCGGTTCGCTGGTCACACCAGATAATGGAACGGCGGATGACCTGATTTTTCTCATCCAGCATAACAAGGCCGTGCATTTGTCCGGACAGGCCAATTCCTTTGACATCATCCTTAGAGACACCGCTTTTCTGCATGACAGCTCTGATAGTTGTAAATGCAGCTTCACGCCAGTCTGCGGGGTCTTGTTCGGCATAGCCGTTTTTCGGCTGATACATGGGATATTCTACTGTATGGGAAGCGATAACTTTTCCGGATTCATCAAACAGAACTGTTTTTGTACCGCTTGTGCCCAAATCCACACCGATTACATAAGACATAAAAAATTTCCTCCATAGTGAATATTCTTGATATTTTTATTTTATCATAAATCACTAAAAAAAGCAAGAAAAATTTTTATTTTTTCTGTTCCTCTTCCGAAATCACTTTTTCTTCGGCATCACGCATAAAGGACTGAATTTCGAGTACAATTTTTTTAAGTTTTTCTTCCAGATTGGCAAGTTCTGCTTGTGATTCATAGAACAATTCTTTATAGTCCGGCATATATATCATCTACTTTCTATATAATATAAATATTATACAACAGCAAAATTAAATTGTCAAGTAATATTATATATCTTATAATATATATAATGATGTAG
>JAFRMZ010000190.1 GCA_017430465.1 Oscillospiraceae bacterium | reverse complement strand
CGGGGCGGTAGATGGCAAGAGCTGTCATAATATCCTCCATGCACTGCGGTTTTAATCCGGTGAGAAATTTTCGCATACCTGCACTTTCAAGCTGGAATACTCCGGAAGTATTTCCGGAAGAAATCAGGCGATAGACAGCTTTGTCATCCAGAGGAAGTGCGCCGGCAGAAAATCCGGAAACATGTTTCCGGACAGCACGTTCCGCATCCCGGATGACAGTGAGATTTCTCAGGCCAAGGAAATCCATTTTCAAAAGGCCGAGTTCTTCAAGAGTGGTCATGGTATACTGTGTCACAAGCATGGATTCATCACGGAATACCGGAACATAATCCGTCACGGGTCTGTCCGTGATGACAACTCCGGCAGCATGGATGGTGGTATGGCGAGGAAACCCCTCAATGCGGGAAGCCGTTTCCAGAAGTCTGTATATCTGATGATTCTGCTGACAGAGCTGTCTGAGTTCAGGAGACTGTTCCATAGATTCTGCAATAGTCAGACGACTGTCGAGATATTTCACCGCAGAAGCAATAATATCATTCGGCAGATGCAGAATCCTTCCTGTATCACGGACAGAAGCACGAGCCTTGAGTGTATCAAAAGCCACGATTTCGGCAACATGGTCTTTTCCATAGCGTCCGACAACATAATCACGGACTTTGGAGCGTCCTTCGATACAGAAATCAATATCAATATCGGGCATACTGCGCCGTTCAGGATTCAGAAAGCGTTCAAAGAGAAGATTTTCTTTAATAGGGTCGATGCCGGTAATTTCCAGACAGTAAGAACAAAGGCTTCCGGAGGCTGACCCTCTGCCCGTCCCGACAGGAATTTCCTGATTTCGGGCATAGCGGATAAAATCCTGCACAATCAGGAAATAATCTGTAAATCCCATATCTTCGATAATCTGCATTTCATATTCCAGACGCTGACGGACATCCGGAGAGGGATTCTGTCCGTAATGCCGATACATACCCTGTTCGCATAATTTCTCAAAATAGGCTTTGTTATCTGTAACGCCGTCCTGTACGAAATGCGGAAGCTTCTGTTCATGAAATTTTATCTCTAACTGACAGCGGTCTGCGATTCTGACGGTATTCTGTACGGCTTCTGGCAAAGCAGAAAATATCTGCAACATTTCTTCTGTAGATTTGAGATAAGCTTCACTTCCGGAAACGGCAATTTCTTCCGGAGACTGATTATTCCGGATACAAGTTAGAATCTGATATGCCGTAGCATCGGTACGTTTCAGGTAATGCACCTGATTTACAGCAGTCAGGGGAACATCTGTATTTCTGGAAAGATTCATCAGCAGAGGAAAAAGCTGTTTTTCTCGTGCGAGTCCGTGGTTCTGAATTTCCAGAAAATAATTTTCTGTTCCGAAAATACTTTTCCATTGCAGAACATTCTGCTCGGCGGAAGAAAAATTGCCTTCCAGCAGTAATTCCGGAATGATTCCGGTATCGGTGACTGAAAGACAAATCAATCCGGCATGATATTTTTGGATAAGGCTGAAATCTGCCTGTTCTGCGGAAACCAGTTTTATCAGATTGTGATAGCCCTGCTGGTTTTCGCAAAGAAGAACAAGTTTCTGATTTCTGTCAGCAATTTGCAGTTCACAGCCGATAACCGGCTTGATACCGGCTTTGACAGCTTCCTGATAGAATATCACTGCGCCATAAAGATTGCCGGAATCGGTAACGGCAACAGCTTTCTGACCGGAATTTTTTACCTGCTGAACAAGTTCTTTTATCCGGCACGCACTGTCCAGAAGACTGTATTCACTGTGCACATGCAAATGCACGAAATTCTGTTGATTCTGATGCATAATAAAATAACCCCTGTATCATAAATTTCTGTAAGTTTCTGCAATAGCGGAAAGTTTCCGGAAACGGTGATTCACGCCGGAACGCCCGATAGGCTTTTCCAGCATACTGCCGAGTTCAGCAAGACTCAGATGCGGATTTTCAAGCCGTAGTTCTGCGAGTTCCTGCAACTCCGGAGAAAGTTTTTTTAATCCGTCATGACTGATAATTTCCTGAATATCTTGGCACTGTTTGGCCGATGCGGAAACTGTTTTGTCAATATTGGCCATATCGCAGTTATTTCTGCGGTTAATCTGATTAATTACTTCTTTGTTGATTTTAATTTCAATTAATTCAAGAGTGCATTTCTGCGCTCCGATAAAAGTAAGCAAATCTTCCAATTCTTCACTGACTTTCAGATAAGCCGACCAAGTATATTTTCTCTGCATCACGTTCGGATGAACTCCGACACTGTAGAGAATATCGCATAAATCCTTGCAGAGCTGTTCTGTCGGTGCGGAAAATTCAAGATGATATTCTTTCATCGGGTCGGTAATGCTTCCGCATGTCAGAAACACACCGCCCAGAAAAGCCCCCATGCTGTTTGTAGGAAGATTGCGCATATCAATCCGGCGTTCTTCATGAATATGAAACGTATGCCGGATAGTAGTAACATAAGATTCTCCGGTGATTCTGTAGATGGTCAGAATTTCACCGTCTTTTCGTGGTTTGTTTTCGATAGCAAGGGGGACAGATGCGCCGAAAACTGTTTTCAGCAGTACCGGAAATACCGAACGGAATACTTCACTTTCACTTTTAAGACAGATTTCTTCATGTGTAACAGTTCTGCCGAATAACAGCATTCCATACAGACAGGCAAATCTTTTGTCATGGTCGTTGATGGTACTCCGGATACATTCCCGAACATCATGTGAAAAAGACACAGCTTTCACCTCTACTCAAATAGTTTAATGCTTGCCTTTTTTAATATCTCGGTGCATCTTGTGAACACGATAGCCTTTTTCTTTTAGAGTATCACCGACAAGTTCAGCAAATGTTACACTTCGGTGCTTTCCGCCGGTACAGCCGAATGAAATCACAAGCTGACTTTTCCCCTCGGAGATATATAAAGGCAGCAGAAATTCCAGCAAGTCATTGATTTTATTTAAAAGTGTCTGTGACTGCGGAAACTGCATCACATAATCACGAACACAGGCTTCTGTTCCGGTATGTGTCTTGAGTTCCGGAACATAAAACGGATTCGGCAGACAGCGCACATCAAACACTAAATCCGATTCCGCCGAAACACCATACTTATAGCCGAATGACATGACTTTGACAACAATTGAATCCAGATGATTTTCAAGAAAAATATCCCGAATTTCCTCACCAAGCTGTGAAGTGCTCAGTCTGGAAGTTTCAATATAATAATCTGCCTGTGAGCGAAGGGGAAGCAATGCTTCCCGTTCGGAATGAATCGCCTCCAGCAGACTGTTATATTTTTCGGCAAGCGGATGCCGTCTTCTGGTTTCTTTATATCTTTGAATCAGGATTTCATCAGAGGATTCCATAAAAATGACTTTCACTTCTCCGGGCATATCTTTTTTAAGATTCTTGATGATTTCATGAATTTCAGAAAACATTTCACCAGTGCGGATGTCTACCGCAATGGCGACTTTGTTGAGGCTTCCGCCGGTGCGTGTGCAGACATCGGCAAAATTGGGGATGAACTGCGGCGGAAGATTGTCAATGCAATAAAAGCCAATATCTTCAAGTACTTTCATAGCAGTAGATTTTCCCGAACCAGACATGCCCGTGATGATAATCAACTGCATGAAGCATCCCCCTCCTGCACACCGAGAAGAACAGGTTCAAGTTCCAGAATCACACCTGTTTCGGCAAGAACTTTATCATGCACATCACGGCAGAGCCGGAGCACCTGCGCACACGTTGCATGATTGAGATTAATAACAAAGCCAGCATGTTTTTCACTGACCTGTGCATCACCGACCTGATAGCCTTTCAGGCCGCATTCATCAATTAATTTGGAGGCAAAGTTATCCTTCGGACGTTTAAAAGTACTTCCTGCGCTGGGAAAGTTCAAAGGCTGTTTGCTTTTTCGGCGTTCGGAAAAATCCTGCATACGGGAGGTAATTTCCTCCGGATTGTCTTTGCAGAGTTTCAGCGTAACAGAAGTGATAATGCAGTCAGGATGTTCCGTAAAGAAACTATGACGGTAGTATAAATCCAGTTCTTCCTGAGAAAGAGTATGTTCCGTGCCGTTTTTATCAATATACGTGCAGGAACATGCAATATCTTTCATTTCACGCTTGTAAGCACCGGCATTCATAAACAGCGCACCGCCGATTGTGCCGGGAATTCCGCTGAGAGCTTCCATGCCGGAAAGATGATGTTCTTCGGCAATTTTTGCGACTGTCGAGAGCATTGCACCAGACTGGCAGACAACAGTAGTTTCATCTGTAAAAGAAATGTCAGAAAAAGCACTGCCGATATGCAGTATCACACCACGATACCCGTCATCTGATGCCAGAATGTTACTGCCTCTGCCCATGACAAAACAGGGATGCTGATGTTCCGTACAGAGCTGGCGTACTGCGCCAAGCCCCTGCACAGAATTGATTTCTATCCAGTAATCGGCATTTCCGCCGATATGAAACGTTGTATGTCCGCTGAGAGGGACATCGGTGAGAAATTTCATCTGATAACTGTCACAAAGCTGTTTCAGTTTTGTTTTCATGAATATACAGGCCTCCCATTAAAATGCATCGTAGTCTTTGATAGTTTCAGTGCCTTCCATGTCCATGCCAAGACGGGTAAGCAATTCATTTGCGGCGTTATAACCCATTTTTTTCTGACGGTTATTCATAGCGGCAACTTCCAGAATGACAGCGAGGTTTCTGCCGGGCTTGACAGGAATCGTCAGAGAGGGGACTTTCACGCCAAGAATAGAAGCATATTCAGTATCAATACCCATTCTGTCATAAATTTTTTCCGGATTCCAGAGTTCCATTTCGACAACAAGGTCAATTTTTTCAGTCATCTTGACTGCGCCCATACCGAACAGACGCCGTGCATTGATAATACCAATACCACGCAGCTCAAGAAAGTGACGGATATTGTCGGGAGAACTGCCGACAAGACTGATATTCGAGACTTTGCGGATTTCCACAGCATCATCAGCAACAAGACGATGGCCTCTCTTTACCAGTTCAATAGCAGTTTCGCTCTTGCCGACACCGCTTTCACCAGTCAGAAAAACACCTTCGCCGTAAATTTCAATTAAAACACCGTGACGGGTGATTCGGGGCGCAAGATTCAGATTCAGGAATGCAATCAGTCCGGACATAAAGTTAGAAGTACTTTCTTTGCTCCGGAGCAGAGGCATTTCAAACTGCTGGGCGAGTTCCAGCATTTCGGAGAAATAGGGAAGTTCTCTGGTGATAATCAATGCCGGAAGTTTCTGGGAAAATAACAGTTCCAGCCGTTCCCGTCTGGTTTTCTCATCAATTGTGGAAAGATAGGCAAATTCCATCTTGCCGATAATCTGAATGCGCTCCGGATTGAAATACTCATAGAAACCCATCAGCTGAAGGCCGGGACGATTGACATCATTTTCATCAATCAGGAGTTCTGACGGGTCTTTTGGGGTGTAGATGACTTCGAGCTTGAATTCATCAATAATTTTCTGGAGTGAGATAGTAAACTTTTCTGCCATAAAAATACTCCTTTGGCTTTTATAATTTTTATTCCTGCGGATGCAGAATATAACTTTTCAGTTTCAGATTTTTGGGAATTTCAGTGTCCGGATATTCCAGAATCACCGGAACAGAATTGGAAATTTCAGTCAGTTGAGCAACATCCTGCAATGTGGCAGGCTTACCGGAAACAATGAGACAGTCAGCCGGAAAGGCCTCTGCTGCGGAAAGAGCTTCGGTATTGCCAAGCAAGGTATCCGTGCCGTCAATTCTGACAAAGAAAGCAGTTTCGGAAGCTCTTGCACGCATAGCAGTAAGCAGTTCGGCAAGATACTGCCAACGTTCCGGTTCACTGCATTTCGGGTCGAGCTGAGAGAGTTCCGTTCTGGGAAAATTAGGATAAGCCAGCCCGTCACAGACAATCGTCCGGAAACCAGCCGTTTCGATTTCTTCCGCAATTTCCGAAAGATATTCCTGCGTCAGCACACTGAACGGCGAAAGCCACAGTTTGCCGTCCGATGCAGATTTATCTGTCCAGCTTTCACCGGTTTCCTGAAAGAGATAACCAGCATCAGGACAACTTTTCGGAAAGATGGAATCTTCCAGCGTGTTGATAACAGCAACTGGTTCAATGCCTTTTGCCGAAACAGTCTGATAAATTTCCGAAAGCGGAATGAATGCCTGTACGGCATTGCTTCTTGCTGCATCCTGTACGGAAGTCGCATAATAGATGTTTCCGCCCTTAAGCTTCAGAGGAATCAGCAGATGTGAAATACCTTCCGGAAGTTGTTCAACTGCGCTTTGCAGGGAGGCTTCTGACATCAGTGCAGAAGCATCCAGAAAACAGCCCTGTACAGAAGGCGCTTTCTGGACAAATCCCAGATTATCTTCTTCTGTTTCGGGTTCAGTCGGGAGTTCTGTTACGGGCTGCGTTTCGTGCACAGATTCCGATTCTGTTTCTGGAGAAAGTTCACTGACAGATTCCGGAGAGACGTTTTCTGCGGATGTAATTTCCACAGAATGTGCTGACGGCGGAGAGAGGATTTCTCTTTCCTGCAAAAACTTCAGGACGGGAGCACCGGCACTGTAGCCGAAAAAGCAGACTGCACCGGCAATCAGGACAGTCAGCACAACATTGCCGGCATCGTGGCGGATTTTTTTATGATAGGCTATCCGGTCTTTCCGGCGGTAGATTTTCCGGCCTTTGGGTTTGATTTTCATAGAAAATCAAGTATCTCCTCTCTGATAGATTTCTTTTGTTCTAAAATGGATAATATTATTTTTCTGCGTTTTTCTTGATAGCTTCGACAGCTTTTTTCATGTCTGTCTGACGGAACAGAT
>JAFRMZ010000189.1 GCA_017430465.1 Oscillospiraceae bacterium | reverse complement strand
CAGCAAAGGCACGGAACAGATTTTTGTATTTTTGAAATAATATTCCAGTCTGCCGAGTTCTTCGCCATCCTTTACAGGGGCGAATGCGAAGGGCGCAAGCACAAGCCGGTAACTGATTTCTGAAATATCGTGATTGACCGCACCTATGACGACAGGGCTTTCTGTTTGGAGACGGATGCTTTCTTTTGTACTGCCGACAAGTTTCTGAGTAAGTTCAGGCACTTCAAGTGTCACCGGACTGACCTGCGAAAAGCCGTAATCATAGAGCTGAATATGGTCGTTCCAATCGTCTCGGTCATTGAGTGTAACGCAGATGAGCGTTATGCCGTTGCGCTGGCAGGCGGAAACAAGGCATCTTCCGGCTTCGTCAGTGAAACCGGTTTTCACACCGATAACGCCGTCACACATGCGGAGCAGTTTATTGGAATTATACAGCGTTCTCTGATACGGCGGATTGCCGAATTTCACCGTTGCGGAAGCCTGAGAGCAGATTTCTCTGAACGTTTCATTTTGCAGGGCTTCACGGGCAAGCAGGGCCATATCATAAGCAGATGAACCATGTCCCGTGCCTTCGAGTCCGGAAGGAGTCACAAAGCAGGTGCGTGTCATGCCAATTTCTTCTGCTCTTTGGTTCATGAGTTCCGCAAAGGCCGGAATACTGCCGGCAACTGCCACAGCAGAAGCATTTGCGGCATCGTTTCCGGAAGGCAGGAGCATTCCATAACAAAGCGCACGTTTTGTGACAATGTCATTTTCCTGCAAGCCCATAGAAGAACCCTCGACATGAATTGCCTGATTATCCACCATGAATTCTGTATCCAAATCACCGCTTTCGATAGTCAGGAGCGTAGTCATGATTTTGGTTGTGCTTGCCATAGGGAGTTTTTCGTGAATATTTTCGGCAAACAGTACTTGTCCTGTAGAAGCTTCTATCAGAATACAGGCCTTTGCAGAAACGGTCAGAACGGCATGAACCGGCAGTTCCGTCACATTCCGGAGCAGAAATACAGGCAGAAGCACCAGCACAAGCACATATTTCCTGATAACAGTAAGCATTTATCCAACCTCCGACATTCAGATTTTTCATGCCAGAGTATATGCGGACAGCATATTGTTTATGAATCAGGATTCGGAAGTTTCCGTTTTTTCTGTTATTTCTGCTGATTCAGATTTTTCTGTTTTCTTGACTTTGACTTTTTCTTTTTTTTCAGATTTTTCTTTTTTATCCTTGGAGAAAATACCGCTGATTTTCTCAATGACATCCGGAAGCTGGTTCATGATGGAAGAAGCACCATCCGAACCGTTTTCGGAAAGCTGTACCATGCGCACTTCTCCGTTGCTGATAACCAGAAAGCCCACGGGCTTGACACTCATGCCCGCACCTGCACCGCCGGCGAAATATTCTTTATTGGTACGGGTCGGCAAATCCGAACCGCCGGATGCAAATCCGACAGAAATTTTCGATACCGGAATGACTGTCACACCGTCTCCGCACGGAATCGGATTGCCAATCATAGTATCCGTATCTACCATACTGCGGATTTTTTCAACACTGACGCCGATAAAGCCGTTAATCTTGTGTTCGCTCATAACAAATCTCCTTCTGCGGTTGTCCGCTGATTATAGTTTCTGACTGACGATTGTTTTTTTCGCCTGTGTGCTGTCCCTGCAATAATTCCAGAGAAATACAATGCCGGCGAGAATCGTTTTTCCGATGTTGATTTTTACTCTGCACCGGAAGTTATATCTGCATGTATCTTCGATAAAATCGCATTGAATGCGGATATTTTTTCTTTTGACATGCATAAAATAACCGGACTGACTGAACAGATTCTGCAAAATTATCTGCATCAGGCCGTATTTTCTTGCGCAGTCGGAAGCATCCTCATCTGCGATGAGGATGTCTGTTTCAATTGCATCCCAAGTCAGGGCATTTCCGAAACAGCGAAGTGCCGGAGGCAGTGCGGTGACGGCACTTCCGGCCATATCCAGACGTTTTATGAATTTCTGCATTTTTTGCAGAAGCGTATCCATCAGAAAATTTTCAGATTTCTTTTCTGATTTTTGTTTTTTATCTTCTGATTTTTCAGAAGTTTCTTTCTTGTTGTCTTTTGGAGATGTTCCGGCTGATTTTTTTCTTGGCAGGAGTCTGAGGCCGAACCACCGGACACACCAGTCAAGCTTTCCTTCCCAGAAGCTGATATATGCCGAGACATTTGACAGGCAGACAATCACTGTCAGCAACAGGATAATCAAAAAAGCAGTAAAGAAAATTTTTATCAGCAATTTCAGAATTCCGAAAAGAAATATCATGACAGCACATCCTGTTCTGTCAGTTCGCCGGTAAAATGTTCACCCGCTTCAGACGTTTTTGGTTCAGGGAGTTCGTCAAGGGAATGCAGACCGAAAACTCTCAGGAATAAATCTGTTGTCCGGTAGCCTATCGGATGACCGGGGACATCAATTCGTCCGGCTTCTTCGACAAGTCCTTTATCGACAAGTGAATTCACGACAGAAGAACTGTCAATGCCTCGGACACGTTCGATAAAGCCTTTGCTGACGGGCTGATTATAAGCGATAATTGTAAGTGTTTCCATCGCTGCATTTGAGAGAGGCTGCATTCTTCTGGTTTCCATTGCTGTCCGGATGACGGGAGCGAATTCCTGTTTTGTGGCTATCTGCCATGCATTTTCCAGATGCAGAATTTGCAGGGCAGAATCTGTTTCTGCATAACGGGCTTGCAGTCTCTGTATGACAGCCGGCACTTCCTGTTCTGAAATGCCAAGTGCCTGCGCAATTCTGGAATTTTCCAGCGGGTCGCCGGAAGCAAACAGAACAGCCTCCGCCATTGCCGAAAGATGATTTTCTTCTGTCATTGCGATGCTCCACCGTCCTTTTTCTGACACATAGTCAGGAGTGTATTATCTTCATTAAGCTGAATTCTGCCGAATCTGGTAAGTTCCAGAACAGCCAGAAATGTAGCGACTCTTGCAGAACGGTCCGTCACGCCGTCATAGAGCGAAGCGACTGCAACCGTATTTCCGCCGTAAAGCTGGCGGAGTACAAAAACGACTTTGGAAAGTACAGAAACACTTTTTGCCTGTGTGACCGTATCTGTAATTTTATCAGACAGCAGACGGCCTGTCATGCGTTCTTTTCCGATTTGCGCAAACATTTCGGCGAGCCTGTCCGGAGAATGCCGGAGCTGGTATGTTTGTTGCATTTTCGGGAGTTTCAGAGGTTTGCGGATGAAAACATCATCTGCAATAAAAAATTCCCGCAGTTGTCTGGCGGCTGTCTGCGCAAGGGCATATTCTATCAGCGTGCCCTGCAATTCCCGCTTGGCTTTTTCGGCTTCTTCGGGTTTGGGCAGGAGCGAAACCGTCTTGATATAGACAAGGCGTGCGGCCATTTCAAGAAATTCGCCGGCGAGTTCAAGATTCTGCTGTCTTGCGGTATCGATATATAATAAATACTGTTCTAATAATTTTGTGATTTCAATATCATGAATATTCAACTGATGCTTGGAAATCAGGTGCAGAAGCAAATCCAGCGGGCCTTCAAAGACATCCAGTTTAAATTTTATCTCTGTCATAAGATGCCCACCAGAAATTTTGTGATATAATACAGAAGCTGATACACCCAGCCGACTGCATAGGAAAGTGGGACACTCAGAATTCCTGTTACCATCAGGAGCATAACAATTCCGTAGAAATATTTCTGATTTCTCATAAACCAGACAGCCATATTCGGAGGTAGAAAATAAGTCAGCACTCTTGAACCATCCAAAGGCGGGACAGGAATCATATTGAATACACAGAGATTAATATTAATCATCACAAAATAATATAAAATATAGAATACCGTTTCCATATCACCGGAATAACACTGCAATGCTGTCATACCTGCCAGAGCCGCCAGCAGATTGGAAAGAGGCCCAGCAATGGCGGTAAGCATCATGCCTTTTCTGGGATTCTGAAACTTGTTCGGATTCACCGGAACAGGCTTTGCCCAGCCAAATCCGCAGAACAATAACAGGAATGCACCCCACGGGTCGATATGTGCCAGCGGAGAAAGTGTCATTCTGCCGGCCTGTTTTGCCGTATCGTCTCCGAGCTTATATGCCGACCATGCATGTGCACATTCATGAAGCGGATTTATCAGTAAAATTATCATCAGACGAACCAAAATTTCTATAATTTTGTTTGAGCTCAAAAAATCATCCCTTTCCTGAATCAATACACTATTTTATTATACTACAAATCCCCTGATATTGCAAGACTATTTTCCAGAAAAATTTTGTGAAAAATATTTTTTGAAAAAATTTGAAAAAACACTTGCTTTTTTTCTGACTTTATGCTATAATATATCACATAAGTGTTTTTACACGTTTTTCATGAACGAAAGGGAGGTGTGTTTCAATGGCAAAATGTGCAGTTTGCGGCAAGGGCGTAACTTTCGGTAACAAAGTATCTCATTCCCACAGAGCATCCAACAGAACTTGGAAACCGAACGTACAGCGCGTAAAGGCAATTGTAAAGGGTTCTCCCTGTCACATCTATGTATGCTCCAGATGTCTGCGTTCCGGCAAGGTGGAGCGTGCGTAATTCAGCATGACTGTTGAAAAACTATCAGGAGACAGCATTCTGTCTGTACTCCTGATTTTTTTCATTTTTTCGCCGATTTTTATTTTCATAAAAAATATTCTAAAAATAGTGTTGACTTTATCAAATTTTTATGTTATAATGTCTATAACAGTTGCGAAAGCAAATTGATTTTTTAAATTTATTAATGAGGTGAACATTTTGGCAGAAATCAAACAAAGCCAGCAGCCTATTACAAATCCGGCTCTGGTACAGGCTATGGACGCTATGAAACAGGAGCGCAACCAGAAAACAGAAGTAACTTTCGTCAATCATGTAAAGGTAGCACGTTTCCTTGTTCCTGCAAATATTCAGAGTGAACAGCAGGCACAGGCAAACGCTGACGGCACTGTGGAACTCAAGGAACAGCCGAAAATCAGCTTTGTTCTGTTCAATAACGATAAGGGCGAAAAGTATTTCCCCCTGTTTACAGATATTGCTGAACTGCGCAAGTGGAAAGAATCCAACAATCACCAGCTTGCTGCTCTGTCCTACAGAGATTTGTGTGAATTTCTGAAAAGAAATCCGGAAAACAATATCTCTGGTGCAGTTATCAATCCGTTTGGACAGAACATCATGGTTCCGCTGGAAAGCCTGTTCCGCATCCAGAACACAGAAGCGATTGCTCCCGGCACACAGATTCAGATTGGCACACTGAAAGAAGAACCAACTGAACTGCTGGATGCACTCCGTCCGTATCTTGCTACAAAAGAAGCAGTCAACAAGGCATATCTGCGTGTTATGAAACGTGAAGACAAGCCGAATCCGAATTTCCTGCTTGTAGTTGATACTGACGTTACCGGCGAAACTGCTGTCAAGGAATTGTTTGACGGCATCGCTCAGGCTGCAAAACCGCATCTGCGCAATGTAGAGCTGGCAATTGTTCCGACTGCAAACAAGTTTGGTGAAGCTGCACTTCGTGATGCTGTTCCTTTCTATGAAAAATCTTCCGGCATCACCATGCAGACAAATAAAGAATAAGCATTGCTGAAATAAAACAAGCTCCCGATAAGGGAGCTTGTTTTTTGATTTTTTTCTGTTCAGCGGGAAGTGTTCCGGCTATAGAGACTGCCGACTTCCAGAATACCGCTGTGTGTATTTCTTTTGGCTTCTTTCAGTGAACGGTCAATCTTGACCAGCAGTCCGTTGAAATCGAGACATTCATTTGCTTTATAATGATAAACACATCCTGCCGCATGGAGCTGTATTTTCAGTTTGCTTACTTCAAACGGTTCAGAAATTGTTTTCATAATCTTAGGAATCAGTGCATCGGCTTCACTTTGGTCGCCGTATTTTTTCAGAACAAAGCAGAACTCATCCGAATCGGTATGATAAATATCGAACGTATCAGAATATTTTTCTTTAATTGTATCTGCAATAGTAATCAGGAAAGTGTCTCCGAAGTTACGGCCATAATTTTCATTTAATTCATGGAAATCCTGAAATCCGAAAAATGCGATTGTCACATCGTCGTTCTTGAGGCGTTTTTGCAAATCTTCTTCCAGTGCATAGCGGTTTTTGAGGCCTGTCAGCACATTGGTATAAGCGATAGCAGTTGCTTTTCTGCGCAGATGGGAAGCTTCCTGTGCATTTTCAAGTGCATCTCTTTTCTTCTGCTGAATTTCGGCAGCATCTTTTCTGGCATTTTTCTTCATGAAATGAATGGAATTCAGGCCTACAGACATAGTAAGCAGCATAAAAACAATCACGAACAGGAATTCCTGTGCAATCTTGACATAGAATGTATAAGTAGCTTCATTCTGATGCTTTACAACATTGCTCATAGCAGAAGTGGCTTCATCCTTCAGCGGTTCAATATCGCTTCCGTATTTGCTCTCTATCATGTTCATGAAATAGTTTAATTTTTCTTTATCTGCAAGACTGTTTTCATCATACTCACTGAACAGTTCAGAATAATTCAGAAGTGCTTCATGATAGGCATTGACTTTCACCATT
>JAFRMZ010000188.1 GCA_017430465.1 Oscillospiraceae bacterium | reverse complement strand
GATGTTGTCTTTATACAATTGTACATATTTCGTTCATAAACTATTGCAGATTTATCACTCTTTTTATTGCAAAACCTATTTTTTTATTGCAGATTCACTCCTTTCAACATATTTTTTATGAAAAAGCAATAAAAATTACTGAAAAAGTTGGAACGGATGTTGTCATTGCATAACCATACATATTTCGTTCATAAACTATTGCAAATTTATCACTTTTTTTATTGCAAAACCTGCTTTTTTATTGCAGATTCACTCCTCAAAGGCGATTTTTTATGCAAAACCACGGAGATGTTGAGAAATTGTTGGAACGGATGTTGTCTTTATACAAAAGTAATTCCATATTTTTACATTTTTCCATAATATGGTAATTTTTATATAATAAATTAACAGAAAATATATTGTTTAGTTGATAATTATGCGCTTATTATTGAAAATTCATAATTTATCTATATTTTTTATGCAATAACTATAAAATTTTCAACTTTTTCACGAACAGATATACACCTTGCATATCATGCCGAAAACATCTTTTTTTCTGGTTGCTTGAAAAAGTGGAAAAAATAATGTGATTTTTTTGCGATATATAGCTAAAAAATCAAAAAACAAAAAATGCTTTTGTGCAGTTTGCCATGTTGAAAACTCGTTTTTTCCATTTTTTCCCTTCCGTAGAAAATTTTTTTCAAAAAGCCCTTGACAGATGCCCCAGAATAGGCTATAATAAAAGGGTATGAAAGTACAAAAAAACCGGTGGGCACTGACGGGCTGTCAGGGTAGCCGGCAGAGAAGAAAGGAGGAAATCCGCAATGAAAAGAACTTACCAGCCTAAGAAACTGCACAGAAAAAAAGAACATGGTTTCATGAAAAGAATGTCCGACAGAAACGGCAGAAAGGTTTTAGCTCGCAGGAGAGCAAAGGGCAGAAAAAGACTTTCCCATTGACGAGTCAGACCACAAATCTTATTTGTGGTCTTTTTGTTTTATCGCTTGTGATTGTTTGTAATGCTGAACTTAGAGGTAAATTATGCTTTATACAGAAATTATGACGCAGAATAAGGATTTTCAGCTCTGTTACCGGAAAGGGAAATCCGTGGTTTCTCAAAACGTGATTCTCTATGCAAGACCCAATCGCCTGCCGGTAAACCGTCTGGGAATTACAACAAGCAAAAAAGTCGGAAATGCAGTCTGCCGGAGCAGAGCACGAAGGCTCATCCGGCAGGCATGGCGTGAAAATGAGATTCTCGCCCCCGTGGGACTGGATATTGTCATTGTGGCAAGAACCAGTATTACTAATATTAAATCCGATGTTCTCAGCCGGTATTTCCGCAAATATGGAATGCAGGCCCTGCATCAGATTTATCAGGGCTTGTCGCCTCAGCCCCAAAAAGGAGAGAAAAAATCATGAAGTATATTCTGATATTGCTGATTCGTCTGTATCAGAAATGTATTTCGCCGTTGTTTCCGAGATGCTGCCGGTATTATCCCTCATGTTCCTGCTATGCCTGCACAGCAATTCAACGCTTTGGCGCAGGAAAAGGCACAGTTCTGGCTTTGCACCGATTGCTTCGCTGTCATCCGTGGGCAAGAGGCGGGGTGGATGAAGTCCCTGATGCTTTTTCCCTTAAAATCTTTGTGCAGAAAAAGCTATAGCCGGAATTTTATATATCTTTTATGAAACTAGAGAACAAACAAATTTCAGAACATCAGGAATGAGGTAGCAAATTTTGAATTTTTTAATTAATCTTATCGCAATTCCGCTGGGCTTTCTGATGAAAGTCATCTATCAGCTTGTAGGGAATTACGGTATTTCAATTATTCTGTTTACGTTTGTAACCAGAATGATTCTGTTTCCGGTTTCTTACAAACAACAGAAAAATACTGCAAGAATGCAGCTTTTGAACCCAAAACTCAAGAAACTACAGGAAAAATATAAAAATGACCCTAATAAAATGCAGATGGAGCAGTTTCAGCTTTATCAGGATGAGAATATTAATCCCTATTCTTCTTGCCTGACTTCGTTTATACCGTTGATATTGCTCTGGGGCGTGCTGGCGGTTGTTTATAAACCAATGACGTATATCCTCAATTATGATGCCAACATAATTGAAGAAGCCAAATCCATTGTCATCTCTCTGGATGCGGAGACAGAAAAAAATCTGTCAAAAAACAGTATGCGTCAGGAATTGATTATCATGGAGAAAATGCTCCAGAATCCAGAAGCATTCTCAGCAGTCATTCAGGACGGACAGGTAACTTTCATGGAAAATGAAACTGAAACTGTCCAGAAACTAAATTATATTGACAGTCAGTTTGTAACGGAAGTTACTGATTTTGCAAAAACATTCACGCTTGGAAATGTTAAGCTCAGCGAAACACCAAGTACTAAGCCTTCAGAAAATTCAAGCTTTTTCCTGTTTTTAATTCCGATTTTATCCGGATTGATGCAGCTTGTTTTTACAGTATATTCTCAGCGGATGCAGAAGAAACGCAATCCGGATATGCCCAACATGGGAAGCATGAATGCAATGCTGTATGCAATGCCGTTATTTTCAGTATGGCTGGCTTTTACCGTGCCTGCCGGTGTTGGGTTCTACTGGCTTTGTTCTTCCGTTTTCTCGTTCCTGCAAAGTGTGTTCCTGTATGCATGGTTCAACGAAGAACGTGTTGAAAAAATCGGCGAAGCAGAACGGCAGAAAGCCAAGAATGCTAAACGCCGTCCCAGCATGATGCAAAAGCTCATGGAACAGCAGGAAGAAATGATGCGTGCGCAGGAACAGCAGGGCACTGCCGGCAACAGAGTGCGCTATGCAGACAGTGACGGAGATGCAAGATTTTCCCGTGCTGAAATGGAAGAATACAATACGGCTGTAATTCGTGAAGCAAGAAGACGTATTGCTGAAAAATATGGTGATAATGAAACGGATTCCGTTGCAGATGATAATCATACAAAAAAGAAAAAATAACATGAACAGGAGGTTTTTACATGACTCAGATTTTTAATGCAAAAACTGTTGAAGATGCAAAAGAACTTGCCGCCCGTACATTCGGAGTTTCCGAAAATGAAATTCAGTTTGAAATTCTGGAAGAACCCAAAAGAGGATTATTTGGAATTGGCAAAAAGGGCGAAGCAAGGGTCAAAGCTACTTATGTTCCCATTACAATTTCAGAACCTGAAACAGATACTTTTGAAGAAGAAGTTCCGCCTGTTCCGGCACAGGGTTTCACCGAAACACCAGTGATTGAAATTCCCGAAGAAGAACCAGTGAGCAAAAATGCAACAATCACTTCCGAAGAAGAACCGATGAGCGAAAATGCAACAATCACTTCCGAAGAAGAACCGATGAGTGAAAATGCAACAATCACTCCCGAAGAAGAACCGATGAGTGAAAATGCAACAATCACTTCCGAAGAAGAACCGATGAGCGAAAATGCAACAATCGCTCCCGAAGAAGAACCGATGAGCGAAAATGCAACAATCGCTCCCGAAGAAAAAACAATGAGCGAAAATGCAACAGTCGCTCCCGAAGAAAAAACAATGAGCGAAAATGCAACAGTCGCTCCTGAAAAAATTTCTGCAATTCAGCCCGATGATGAATTAATTACAGGTGAACCGTCTGAAGTGGCTCTGGCAAAAATCGAAAAAGCAAAAGAATATCTCACAGGTATTCTTGAAACAATGGGAGTAAAGGCAGAACTGAAAGTGAATGCTGGCAGTGACAGTGCAATTATTGAGATTCAGACTTCCAGCAGTGGAGCAGTTATCGGCAAAAGAGGCGAAACACTCGATTCTTTGCAGTATCTGACATTCATGGCAGCAAATCGGGCTGATAAGGAATATTACAGAATTATTCTGAATACAGCCAACTATCGTGAGCGCAGAAGAAAAACACTGGAAGAACTGGCAAATAAAATTGCAAAAAATGTACTGCATTCTCACCGTTCCACAACACTCGAACCGATGAACCCTTATGAACGCAGAATTATTCATTCAGCAATTGCAGAAATCGAAGGTGTCAGCTCCAAGAGTACAGGAGAAGAACCTTATAGAAAAGTGGTAATTTCATCTACAGAAAAACCCCAGCGTTCTGGAAAGCGCAGAAATTATCATGACAAGAACGAAAAAGGCGATGGCAGAAATCGTGGAAGAAACCACGGCAGACACGAAAATACAAGAAGAAATTCTGATGCTCCACCAACAAGAATTTCAATGGATTCTATGAAGACAAGCTTTGAAAAAGACTACAAACGGCCGAAACCGGAAGATGACCTGAATGCAGGTTTGTATGGAAAAATTGAATTTTAATTTTTATCAGGAGGCTGGACGGGAATGCGTTCAGCCTTCTTTTTATGTATCATTTTGAAACAGGAGGAGCAAAAATGCAACTTATAGAAAGTATCGCAGCAATTGCCACGCCCCATGGTTCCGGCGGAGTAGCGGTGATTCGTATTTCCGGAACACAAGCCATATCCTGCGCAGAGCAATTTTTTGAACCTGTCCGTGGAAAGCATCCTTTGAAGATGGAAGGCTATACATGTTCTTATGGATATTTTGTAAATCAGGAACATGAAATTCTGGATGATGTAGTTTTAACAGTGTTTAGAAATCCGCATAGTTATACAGGAGAGGATGTTGTAGAAATTTCCTGTCACGGCGGAAGATTTTTGTCACAGAAAATTTTAAGAACAATTTTGACATGTCCGGATGTCCGGCTTGCAGAAGCGGGAGAATTTACAAAACGGGCGTTTCTGAATGGAAAATTGTCATTGACACAGGCAGAAGCTGTTGCAGATTTAATTTCAGCATCAGGAGAAAATGCGGTAAAGTATGCAAGAACGCTTCGGGATGGTGCGACATTTCGGAAAATTTCGGCGTTTTCGCAGACAATACTGGAAATTTTATCTGATTTGGCAGTGTGGGCAGATTATCCTGATGAAGATATTCCCGGAGTCGATGCAGATACATTAGAAGTAAAAATGCAACAATTGCTTTCGGAAATGCGCCGCCTGATGGCGAGTTATGATTACGGAAAAATTCTTCGTGAAGGCTTGCATACAGTAATTGTCGGAAAGCCGAATGTAGGAAAGTCAACCTTGTTTAACGTACTCAGCGGATGTGAACGAAGCATTGTGACAGAAATCGCAGGTACAACACGTGATGTGGTAGAAGAACAAATACGGCTTGGCGATGTAATTTTGAGATTATCAGATACTGCCGGTGTGCATGAAACTGCCGATAAAGTGGAGCAAATCGGAGTAGAGCGCAGTCTTTCAAGCGTAGAGCAGGCAGATTTGATTCTTGCAGTGTTTGATATGAGTGTGCCGTTATCAGAGGAAGATAAAATTCTGCTGGAAAAGCTTCCCGAAAACAAGACGATAATAGTATATAATAAATCGGACAAATCCAATCCGGAGTTTCATCAGAAACCTCTTTTCCACTTTTCGCCTGTGGAAACTGTTGAAATCTCAGCACGGAATCAGAATAATATTTTAGAATTGCAAAACGCTGTAGAACGTTTTGCGGTACGTCATGCAACGCCCGCAGAAGACGGCATGATTGCAAATGAACGCCAGAGAGTTTGCCTTGAAAATGCGCTTTCTGCGGTGCAGGAGGCACTGGATGCGCTTTCTGTGGGATTGGCTTTTGATGCAGTTACTGTGAGTCTCGATGCGGCTGCGGATGCCTTGTTGCAATTGACAGGGGAACGGGTGACAGATAAAGTGGTAGATACAGTATTTTCACGTTTCTGTGTCGGCAAATAATAATTTTTAACATAAAGTGAGATGTTTAGTATATGAATCAAGAATATGAGATGGGAAATTTTGATGTCATCATTGTAGGAGCAGGCCACGCCGGTGTAGAAGCCGGACTTGCCTCAGCACGGCTGGGATGTAAAACACTGCTGATGACAATTTCACTTGACCAGATAGCCAATATGCCCTGCAACCCTTCAATTGGAGGAACAGCAAAAGGGCATCTCGTAAGGGAAATTGATGCTTTAGGCGGTGAGATGGGACGGGGCGCAGATGCATGTTTTTTGCAGAGCAGAATGCTCAACCGTGGAAAAGGACCGGCGGTTCACAGTCTGCGAGTGCAGGCCGACCGTGTAAAATATCATTCTCACATGAAACATGTGTGTGAACAGCAGGAGAATTTATTTATCAAGCAGGGAGAAGCGGCGCAGATTCTGGTAGAGGAAAATCATATTACTGGAATTGTAACAAAGCTGGGAGCAGTATATCATGCCAGAGCAGTTGTTATCGCAACAGGAACGTATTTGAAAGGCAAAATTCATATCGGACAAGTTTCATTTGAAAGCGGGCCTGATTCTGCACTTCCGGCAAATGCGCTTTCCGAAAGCTTAAGGCAGTATTTACCGCTTAGAAGATTCAAGACAGGAACTCCCTGTCGGGTACACAAAAGAAGCATTCATTTTGATGTGCTCGAAAAACAGGATGGTGATGCACAGATTGTACCGTTTTCGTTTGAAAATCAGAATCAGGAAATGAAAAATCAGGTGTCCTGTTATATCAGCTATACAAATCTGAAAACACATGAAGTAATTAAAGCAAATCTGCACCGTTCGCCATTATATTCCGGAAATATCGAAGGGGTAGGGCCTCGGTACTGTCCGTCAATTGAAGATAAAGTTGTCCGGTTTGCGGATAAGGAAAGGCATCAGCTTTTTATTGAACCGATGGGACTTAGTACGGATGAATATTATCTTCAGGGAATGTCTTCTTCATTGCCGGAAGATGTGCAGTTAGCATTTCTGAGAACTATCAAAGGACTGGAAGATGTTGAAATTTTACGTCCGGCGTATGCAATAGAATATGACTGTATCGACCCCACTGCATTGAAGCCTACACTGGAAACAAAAGCCGTTTCCGGATTATTTGGTGCAGGGCAGTTTAACGGCAGTTCCGGATATGAAGAAGCTGCTGCGCAGGGGCTGATAGCAGGAATTAATGCAGCATTGTCAGTTCAGGGAAAAGAACAACTGATTCTGGAGCGTTCCGGTTCCTATATTGGAACTTTAATTGATGATTTAGTCTGCAAGGGATGCAGTGACCCGTACAGAATGATGACATCCCGCAGTGAATACAGATTAGTATTAAGACAGGACAATGCAGATTTCCGCATGATGCCGATAGGCCATAAGCTTGGACTTATTTCAGATATGAAATATCAGAAAATGCTGGATAAATATGCTCTTGTAGAAGCAGAAATTGACAGACTCAAGCATTCCAATCTTGCGCCTACTTCCGAGCTTAACCAATTTCTGGAAAATTCCGGCACTGCTCCGCTTTCAACAGGATGCAAGATAGCCGATTTAATCCGCCGTCCTCAGCTTGGCTATGATATGCTTGCGCCGTTCGATTCCGAACGTCCTGAACTTTCTGATGAAATACGGGAACAGGTTGAAATTCAAATCAAATATGAAGGTTACATCAACAGACAGTATGACATGATTGAGAAGGCTCGGAATCTGGAACAAAAGAAGCTTCCTCAGAATTTTGATTATCATGAAATACATGGTCTGCGTCTTGAAGCTATCGAAAAATTAAACAAGCATCAGCCTGTCAGCATCGGGCAGGCTTCAAGAATTTCAGGTGTTTCTCCGGCAGATGTTTCTGTTCTGCTTATCTGGCTGACACAAAATAAATAATGTTCCACGTGGAACATTTTCAGGAGTGTGAAACTTTATGATTCTTCCTGTTGGTGTAACCGGGTTTTTTCAGAAATCCATTCCGCCGGAACTTGATTTCAAAAACTTTCAGCAATATTGTTATTCTGTCAGAGAGTTTCCAGTGCTGGAAATCAGCAATCAGAAACAAAATAATTATTTCTGCGCAAAATTTGCAGATTTCTATCTGCTTTTGAATAAATATTATCCTTTTGCAGGAGCTGTAAAAGTTTTGTCTGCCGAAAAAATATTTATTAATATCAGCTTTCCGGAGTTTTTTGCATATCAGTTTCTTCCGGCCGAATTCCTCAACAGTCCCTTCGATTTTCGGAATCATCAGCTTTCAAAAGCAGAATTACAGCAGATTTTATATTGGAATCCGGTTTCTGTCGGAAATATTATCTTCAACGAATGGGATTAAGTTTAAGATGTTCCACGTGGAACATTCTGCAAAGAGGTGTGAAACATGTTCAAAATTCATTTTCAATTGCAGGAACTTGATAAAATTGTTCCGTGGGGTGATGAAAATCATCAGTCTATGCACTGGTACGGCCTTACTGATGGTTTACTCTGGATTACTGCCGGAAATCAGAATATTTATGAATATTCTCAAGAAGCAAGAGCTTTCTGGAATGAAGATATTCAGTATAATAATTATCAGATTTCGAGATTTCTGCAAGACTTTTCCGGAACGTTTCCGTTTATCTGCGAATCCGTGCCGGAAGAAATTTATGACAATATTGAAAATTTCATGCCGTTTACAGATAAATGGAAATTAATACATGAAGATTTGCCGGATGATGTTTTTGATAAATGGTATTTTGATGAGGCGTACTGCCCTTTGACAGAATGGTTTTATCAGCAGAATTCTTTTGACTCCGCTCATCTCACGGGTGGTTATCAAATCGGCTGTTTCCGCTTTCAGGATAAAATCAAATTCTGGTGGGATAATGACGGGCGTATGCTTGAAAATCATATTCCTGTCTGGACTTCGCAAAAAGGCATTTATGAAATGAAATATGCTGATTTTGTCAGAGAAGTGCAGAGATTCTTTGATGAATTCTTTCAGAAAATGGATATTCAGGTGCAGAATGCTGTCGGAAAAGACTGGGGCAGAGTTCAGCTTGATAAAAATCAGCTCATGAGAGAACATCAAACCACAAAAGAAAGTTTTCAGCAGAAAATAGATGCTCTCTCAAAAAAGCCTCAGTTTCCAAGAGACTGGAATACGATTTCCGCACTCTGGCAAAAATGCCTTGAAGAACGCAATCAAAATTAAAACATGTTCCACGTGGAACATGTTCAAAAGGTGAATTTTATGCAAGAAATTACTGCTCTGGATGGATTATTTAAAATTTTATTTGCAATTTATCAAAACCCTACCATGTATCTCCGCAGAAAATCTATTTTTCAGCTTGAAATTTTTATACAGGGCATTCGTTATGGAGTTGTTTTAGATTATCAGCAAAATCGGAGATTAAAACAGGAATTAGAGATTCTTCATCAGTTTGATTTGTTCCTGAGACAGAAATATTTCTATGGTGCTTCACTTAATTGCTATTCTGCCTTGTACTGTCATTCCGGCGGAAGTGAAGAAATTGCTTTTGGTTTATTTTTTGAGGAACTCAAAATCTATCTGAATCAGAATACTATGTCTATCTAAATACAAATATAGTAATGTTCCACGTGGAACATTTTTCAAAAGGTGATTTTTATGCAGGAAATTACTGTTCTGGATGGATTATTTAAAATTTTATTTGCTGTTCGTCAAGTTCCCGGAATGTTTCTCCGCAAAAAATCTATTTTTTATCTGGAAAATTTTATCTGCGGTTTGAGTACTGGCTTTACTCTGGACGGACAGCAGAATCATCAGCTGAAACAAGAACTGGAAATTCTTCATCAGTTCGATTTGTTTCTGCAACAAAAATATTTCTATGGGTCTGCTCTTAACTGCTATTCTGATTTGTATTTTTATTCCGATAAAAATGAAGAAACCGCTTTTGATTTGTTTTTTCAGGAACTTGAAATCTATCTGAATCAAAATACTGTATCTGAATAAAATGTTCCACGTGGAACATTTTCAAGGGGTGTGAAACATGACAGTCCCAGAATTATTTGAAAATTATTATTTTCATGACAGCAGTTTTCTTAATATGGAATACTGTCCGGAATCTAAAACAGGGAAGCTGTACTGTCAGTTTTGTGATTTTATGCAGAAAGATTATCGGGATTGTGAACCGGCTAACAGTGATATTCTCATTCTCTTTCGGAATGCTTTGTTTTCTGGTCAGTTCTTTCATGACTGCGAAATCCTTACCCAAAAATTAATAGATAATCATACTATCTGCTTTTTTCTTGCTGATGAAAATCATTCCGATTTTTCTGAATTTTCAGTTTCAGCGGATGATGTTCAGATTCAGGTTATCAGAAAATATTGTCTTTAATGTTCCACGTGGAACATATTTCTTAAAAAAATCTTACTGGAGGTATTTATCATGCCGATTCTGCCCGATTATGAAACTGCTGAAAAATTATTTCAGGAGTATCAGCTTGATGTTCCACGTGGAACATTTGACAAGCTTCAAATCTATGCTGATTTTTTAGTTGACTATAATCAGCATGTCAATCTGACCGCTATTACTGACGGAAACGAAATTCTTCGGAAACATTTCCTTGACAGCTTTTTATTATATTCTCATGCCGGAAACTGTTTTCCGGATTCTGCAAAAGTGCTGGACATCGGAAGCGGGGCAGGTTTTCCCGGCGTTCCGTTGGCTCTGCTGAAGCCCGATTTGAACATTGTTTTGCTGGACAGCCTTGGAAAGCGTATTACTTTTCTTGAACTGCTCAGAGAAAAATTGCAGTGCAATTATACTCCCATTCACGGCAGAGCAGAAGAATTTGCCAAACTTCCGGAATATCGTGAATGTTTTGATGTCGTAACCGCCCGTGCAGTAGCATCGCTCCCGATGCTTGCAGAATTTTCACTGCCTTATGTTAAAACCGGCGGTTTCTGGATTTCCATGAAAGGCAAAGAAGAAATTTCTCCGGCACTTTCCGCAATACAGAAGCTTGGCGGAAAGCTGGAAAAAACAATTTCTTATCAGCTTCCTGACGGAGATGAGAGAACAATTTATATCATAAAAAAAATATCGCCCACACCGACAAAATATCCGAGAAAATTTGCGCAGATTAAGCAAAAGCAACTGTAAAAAAAGACGAATATGTTCGGAAATCCGTTATTTTCAAAAGAAATAACGGATTTTTTTTATGGCAATGATTTCCTATATCTGTTATAATTAAATTATAGAGAGATACAACAAAACTTCCCATAGAACAACCGAAAGGAGCTTTTCACATGTCTGCAATCCTCACTGTCCCGCAAAAAATGACCGAACAAAAAGTGATGCATATCCGTATTGAGGATATTCGTCCGAATCCGCATCAGCCCCGAATATTTTTCCAGTCGGAGGAACTTCGGGCACTTTCCGACAGCATTCGTCAGAATGGGATTCTTCAGCCGCTGACTGTCCGTCAGTGTGGCGATTTTTATGAACTTATTGCAGGAGAACGCCGGCTTCGGGCTGCAAAAATTGCAGGCCTTCGCTGTGTGCCCTGTATTGTGATGGAAATCAATGACAGAAATTCCGCAATTCTGGCACTGGTAGAAAATATCCAGAGACAGGATTTGAATTATTTTGACGAAGCAGCGGCTCTGGAAAAATTAATTACTTATTACGGCATGACACAGGAAGATGCCGCTGTTCAGTTAGGACGGGCACAGAGTACGGTTGCCAATAAGCTTCGGCTTCTGCGTCTGACCGAAAAAGAGAAAAATTATATTCTGGAAAATCAGCTTACAG
>JAFRMZ010000187.1 GCA_017430465.1 Oscillospiraceae bacterium | reverse complement strand
GTTGTCATGCCATTTTGTATTGCCTCTCACAGTGGAAATTCCGTCACGCTCAAGCCCCTTTGCGATTTTCTGACAGCTTGCACCCTCAAGATATTCACGGAAGATTCTTTTCACAATTTCCGCCTGTTCCGGATTGATGACTAAATTGCCGTTTTCGTCCTTGTCATAGCCTAAAAACATCTTTGCATTAACGATAATTTTTCCCTGCTGGAAACGGTACTGATAGCCCATTCTTGTATTCAGGCTCAAAGATTCTGACTCTTGCTGTGCCAGACTCGCCATAATGGTTAAAAGCGTTTCCATTTTCACCACGACTTTGATACAATGTAAATTTTGAAGTCACGAGGGGGGTGCAGGGGGGTGCATAAAAAAACGATAGCTTTTTGCACCGAAAAATAGACAAAAAAAGAACTCCGCCAAAAACAGCAGAGTTCTGAAAAAATAGCCCTGAAAAATTGTATTCAATTGGTACACATTCCGTCTCTGAACTTTACTCTGATGTCGTCTTTGGTACAAATCGTCATGGACTCCAAAAGAATGCCCCATAATGTTTCATCAAATTCCGTCAGCGGATTCATTTTTGAAACGCTGTCAATGAAAGTCTGCATCATCTGCATACGCTGGCTTTTTTCTTCAATCTGCTGTTCCAGTTCTTCATACCTTACTTTTGCTGTGTCGTAACGTTCTGAAAGGCTGTCATATTTTTTCCGGTATTCCGTCTGGTCGAGGGCAACCCGTGCATTTTCCATGATGAGACTTTCCACCATTCCGGCAAGCAGAACTGTTTCTTCCTTCATGTGGTCACGCTCCTGTTCCAGTGCTGTACAGTCGGATACTATTTTCATTCCCTCTTTCAGATTGCGGATTATCTCATCACGGTTTTTAAGCAGACCATTGACCGACTGAATAAAAAACGATTTGATTTCTTCCGCTGTCAGGTGCGGAGTGGTACAGCGGCTCTGATTTTTATACTTATGACCGCACTGATAAATAATTCTTTTGTACCGGTCAGTGGAGTGCCAGACTTTCGGACTGTAGAAACATCCGCATTCTCCGCATATCAGCTTTGCTGACAGAATATCCACACCGCTGTAACGGCTACCACTTTTGCTGCGTCTTTCGATTTCCTGCTGGACTGCATCGAAAACTTCCGGTGAAACAATTGCTTCATGATTGTCCTGCACATAATACATCGGCACTTCCCCATGATTTGTTTTTATCTTTTTCGTCAGATAATCGGAAGTGAAACTTTTCTGCAAAAGTGCATCGCCCTTGTATTTTTCATTGGTCAGAATGCTGGTGACCGTACTTCTGAACCATTTTGTTTTTCCGCAGGGTGTCGGAATCCCCTGCTCTGTCAGATATTTGGAGATGGCATAAGCAGTTAAGCCTTCCAGAAACAATCTGTAAATTAAACGCACGGTTTCAGCTTCTTTTTCATTGATGACAAGATTTCCGTCTTCTCCTTTGTCATAGCCTAAAAATCTTGAAAATGGCACGCTGACTTTTCCGTCTGCCATACGTTTCCGGTGTCCCCACTTGACATTTTCAGAAATAGAACGGGATTCTTCCTGACTGATGCTCGAAATAATGGACAGAAGCAGTTCACATTTTCCGTCAAAACTCCAGATATTTTCTTTCTCAAAATAGCACTCTACATTATGTTCTTTCAGTTTGCGGATGGTGGAAAGGCTGTCCACTGTGTTTCTGGCGAACCTGCTCACACTCTTTGTTATGATAAGATTGATTTTTCCGGCAAGGGCATCCTTTACCATAGACTGAAATCCTAATCTGCCTTTGGTGGAACAGCCGGAAATTCCTTCATCAGCATAAACCTTGATAAATTCCCAGTCATCGTGCTTTTTGATGTATTCGGTATAGTAGCTGACCTGTGCTTCGTAGCTGGTCAGCTGTTCTTCATGGTCGGTCGAGACACGGGCGTACGCACAGACTTTTCGTTTGACAGGAGTGTCAATCGGCTGTGCTGTGTACCTTCCGAGGGTTGCGGGAATCTTCGTGACGTTTGACATAATATTCTCTCCTTTCACGGACTTTTTCAAACTGTTCTTCTGTAATAATCGCATCATGGTCATTTCTGACGATTTCTTCTTTTCCGGTGCCGGAATAAGCGGCAGGATAGATTCTCGTTCCGATGTAAAATGGATTGCTCAGAAGATAAAGCACCATTTTTCTTGAAAATTTCCCTCTTTTGCTGTGAAATCCGAGGTTCTCCATTTTTCTCGAAATATCGGAAATTGTCATTTCATTCAGATAATCTTCATAAACCATTCTGACTGCTTCGGCTTCTTCCTCGTTGATGACATATTCTGTTCCCGTCCATGTATAGCCATAAAATTGAGTATGCGGGTCAAGATATTTTCTGTCTTCCGAATTGAAAAAACGAACATATCCTTGTGCAGTTGTTCCGTCATAAAATGTAAAAACCGCCTTTCCGTCGGGATAAATCTGCAAATTGTGTACCAATTTTGCAAACTGGTTTTCATCAAAAGTATTCCATTTCAAAACTGTACAGCATAATTTTTCAAGCTTATCAATAGATAAATTTCCGTTCTG
>JAFRMZ010000186.1 GCA_017430465.1 Oscillospiraceae bacterium | reverse complement strand
CTCACCTGTCCTGTACAATTCTGATTGCAGCAATGGGATTTCTGCTGATATTTATCGGTGGTGCAAACTGGAAGCATCTGCTTTTGGCGGGGCTTGCCGGAGGCGGTGCCGTTGCCGGATGGGTCGCCCTGAAAGTTATCTCTGGAAAACAAACCTACTTTATGAATCGGTTAGAGCCTTGGTTTCATCCGTTTGAATCCGAAGATGCCTATCAGACACAGCAGTCTTTGATAGCTATCGGTTCAGGCGGTGCTTTCGGACTGGGACTGGGCGAATCCAGACAGAAATATTTATATCTGCCGGAATCGGAAAACGACTTTGTCTTCTCGATTATCTGCGAAGAATTAGGATTTTTCGGTGCGGTGATGGTCATTTTGCTGTTTGTTCTGCTGGTGGCGCAGGGATTTCATATCGCTACGCACAGCAAAGACCGTTTCGGAATGCTGGTAGCATCCGGATTTACGATGCAGATAGGCTTGCAGGCGTTTATTAATATTGCCGTTGTGAGCAATCTGTTTCCGAATACCGGCATCAGTCTGCCGTTTTTCAGTTACGGTGGTACAGCTCTTGTCATGCAGTTAGTCGAGATGGGCATTGTCCTGAATATTTCACGGGGACGGTATGTCGTCAGTCAGGAAGCATCCGGCCGGAAAAAAGCTAGAAAAACAGCATGAGCACTGAATAGAATTATTATATCTGGAGGATTAGATTTATGAAAGTATTACTCGCAGGAGGCGGAACAGGCGGACATATCAATCCGGCTCTGGCAATCGCCGGAATTATCAAGGAACATATTCCCGATGCCGAATTTTTGTTTGCTGGTACGCCGAACGGCATGGAAGCGAAACTGATTCCACAGGCCGGCTATAAGATTGAATTTATCAAGGTCGCCGGATTCCAGAGAAAAATTAATCTGGAAAATATCGGCAGAAATATCAAGGCACTGTACTATCTGGCAGGTTCTGGAAGACGTGCAAAACAGATAATTCAGGAATTTCAGCCGGATATTGCCATTGGAACAGGAGGCTATGTTGCAGGCCCTGTCATCCGCATGGCCGCCAAGATGGGCATCCCGTCCGCCATTCATGAACAGAATGCTTATCCGGGTGTGACAAACAAGCTTCTTGCAAAGGAAGTCAGCCATGTGATGCTTACTGTTGAAGATGCGCTTAAGTATTTTGACCCGAATATTAAATATACTGTTACCGGACTGCCCGTGCGTGCCGAACTCATGAAGAAAACCAAAGCGCAGGCCAGAGCCGAACTTGGCTTCAATGATGATTTCTGTATCCTTTCGTTCGGCGGAAGCCTCGGCGCAGGCGCAATTAACGACACTATGGCGGAAGTCCTGAAATGGCACGTTTCCGAAAATCTGAATATTAATCATATTCACGGCTACGGCGGTATGGGTAAGGATACGTTCCCTGCTAAAATGAAAGAATATGGCATTCCCATGAAAAACAAGCGCATCCGGATTACAGAGTATATCAACGATATGGATACCTGCATGGCCGCTGCCGATTTGGTTGTCTGCCGTTCCGGTGCAAATGCTCTTGCTGAACTCGAAATGCTCGGCAAACCGTCTGTTTTGATTCCGTCTCCGATTGTCGCCGGCAATCATCAGTATCATAACGCAATGGTGCTCGGAAAGGCCGGTGCAGCTATCGTCATCGAACAGAAAGATATTACCAGTGAAAAAATGCTTGACGAAGTCAAGAAATTATATCAGAATCCGGAAAAACTCCGGAGCATGGCCAGAAATGCTTCTGCTCTTGCCGTTCGGGATACCGAAGAAAGAATCTGGGGCGTAATTGAAAATCTTATCCGGAAAAGCAAATAATTCCGCACAAATCTGACGCTTTTACATACTATGCAGAATGAAAGGAAGTGTCAGTCATGCAGAAATTTGTGATACACGGAGGTCGGCGGCTGGAAGGTGACATCACAGTGCAGGGCGCAAAAAACAGTGCTCTGCCAATTCTGTCAGCCGCCATGCTCTGCACCGGAGAAAGCGTTCTCGAAAACTGTCCGGAATTATCGGATGTCTATGCTGCCTGTCAGATTCTTACCAGTGCCGGCTGTCACTGCCGGATGCAGAATCATACTGTCAGTGTTCAGGCCGATGTCATCCGCAATTCTGAAATTCCGGAATCACTCATGCAGGAAATGCGTTCATCTGTGATTTTTCTCGGCGCAATGCTCGGCAGAACCGGAAATTGTATTCTGGGTTATCCCGGAGGATGCGAACTCGGCGCACGCCCGATTGATTTGCATTTGCAGGCATTTCAGAAAATGGGCGTGAAAATTCAGGAGGAAAACGGAATTTTTACCTGCACAACTCCCAACGGTCTGCACGGTGCAAAGATTCATTTGCAGTTTCCGTCCGTAGGAGCAACTGAAAATATTATGCTTGCCTCCGTACTCGCAAAAGGGGAGACAGTCATCACCAATGCCGCCAGAGAACCCGAAATCGTGGATTTGGCAAACTATCTCCGGAAATGCGGTGCAAATCTCGCAGGAGAAGGAAGCAGTACTATCATGATTCAGGGAGTCAGGAAACTTACCGGCTGTACATACCGGATTATGCCTGACCGGATTGTTACAGCTACCTGGCTTGCGGCTGCCGCTGTTACAGGCGGTGCAGTCAGACTCCTTCAGGCAGATACCGCAAGTCTGGAAGGGATTCTGGACGTATTTGAACAAATCAATTGTCATTGCAGTTATACAGAAAATACTATCTGTTTTTCTGCCGGAAACGTTCTCCGGCCGGTGCGCAGTCTGAAAACAATGCCTTATCCGGGGTTTCCGACCGATGCGCAGGCCGTTGTGACAACGGTACTCTGCAAGGCGAACGGTACTTCTGTTATAGAAGAAACTATTTTTGAAAATCGTTTTCGCCATGCGGATGGCCTTGTCCGGATGGGGGCGGATATTCAGACCGCCGGAAGAATTGCCGTCATCCACGGCGTTCGTCAGCTTCACGGCGCACCCGTGAGTGCTACGGATTTAAGAGGCGGTGCGGCTCTGCTGGTGGCCGGACTCGGTGCGCAGGGTGAAACTGTCCTGACAGAAATTTCCCATATCGACAGAGGCTATGATGCCCCCGAATCTCTGCTCCGGAATATCGGTGCAGACATCAGAAGAATCTGATTTTTTTCAGAATTCTATCACATAGGAAGTGAGCAGATTTGAGAGATATAGAAAAAATGAACATGACACACGGCGCAAGTTCCCGCAGAATCCGCCGGCGGAAAAGAGGCAGGTCTCTGTATGCGCTTTTTGTCGTGATTCTTGCGTTTGCAATTGTCGTCACCCTTTCGATGACAGTGTTTTTTAATATCAGAGTCATCCGTGTGACTGGCAATGCAGAGTATGACCCTGAAGAAATTGTCGAAAAAGTCGGCGTTTCCGAAGGCGATAATATGATGAGGCTCAGCCTGCCCGCACTCGAAGCCAAGGCAGAAGAACAGCTCCTGAATGCTGAAACAGTTACTATCAGAAGACAGTTCCCAAGTACGCTTGTCATTGATGTTCAGCAGGCAGTGCCGGCTTATAATGTCAGCTATGAGTACGGGACACTCATCGTCAGCAAAAAAAATAAAATTCTCCGCAACAGCATGGACCCCGACCCCGAACTTGTCAGCATTATAGGCTATCTGCCGGAAGAAACCACCCCCGGAAAGCATCTGACCGCCGCTGAGGAACGCTATGATAAAATTTTATCTGCCTTTCAGGAACTTTTGCAGGAAAATCAGCTTGAAGTCCCCATTGTTTCCGTGAATCTTACGGATTTGAATGATATTATTGTCAATTTTGATAACAGAATTGAATTCGATATGGGCAACTGGAGCGAAATTAATTATAAAATCAGCTTTGCAGAACAGGTCATTGCCAAACAGCCTGACGGCAAAGAAGGGTATCTGACTATGATTGGCACAAATCAGTGCTCGTTCCGGAATAAGGCAGATGTGCTCAATGCCGAGAAAAATGCCGAACGCCGGGCAATTGCCCAGCAAGAGGCAGAAGCAGAAAGTGCTGAAAATCTTGAAAATTCTGAAATTCCTGAAACGCCTGAAATTCCTCAGGAAAATACAGACATTCCGGAAAATGTTCCGGAAATTCCTGAACAGCTTGAATAAAATTTTATGTATATTTTTGTGAAAAATGCTCATAAAAGAGAAGTCAAAGTTGTATGTTTCAGGAAATTTTAAAATTTTGTCAAAAAACTATTGCAAAATAAATACAGATGTGCTAAAATATATTTATCTAAGTATTTTTTACGGAATGATTGATTCTGGTAGGAGGAAAGAAAATGACAGACTTCATCTATGAAGAAGCTTTTGAACCCGATGTGAATATTAAAGTAATTGGTGTCGGCGGCGGCGGCGGAAATGCCCTCAACTGCATGGTGGATGCCACTGATGTCAGCGATATTGAATATGTGACGATTAATACAGATGCAAAAGCTCTGAAAAATTCCAAAGCCGCAACCCGTATCCAGATTGGCGCAAAGCTCACTAAGGGCAGAGGCGCAGGCAATAAACCCGAAATCGGTCAGCACAGCGCAGAGGAAAATATTGAAGAAATTGAAGCAGCTCTCAAAGGCGCAGATATGGTGTTCATTACTGCCGGTATGGGAGGCGGTACAGGTACAGGCGCAGCCCCCGTTGTTGCAAAAGCTGCCCAGCAGATGGGTATCCTGACAGTCGCTGTCGTAACCAAGCCTTTCGCTTTCGAGCGTGAACAGAAAATGCGTCAGGCCGAAGCCGGTATCGCAGAATTACAGAAATATGTCGATTCTTTGATTGTTATCCCGAATGAAAAATTGCTCGCAGGCCTCGAAAAAGCTCCCACAATGAAAGAATCTTTTGCCCTCTCTGATGATATTCTGAAAACCGGTGTCAAGAGCATTTCTGACCTGATTGTCGAAGAAGGCTATATTAATCTGGACTTTGCCGATGTTTCTACTACTATGAAGGGTGCAGGCTATGCACACATGGCTATCGGCCACGGTTCGGGAAAAGATAAGGCTATGGAAGCCGCTAAGGCTGTTATCAGCAGTCCGCTTCTGGAAACTTCCATCGCCGGCGCAAGAAGACTGCTGATTAATATCGCTATGTCCGAAGATACCCTTGCTTCCGATGTCGATACTGCTTCCAAGATGATTACAGAAGCTGCTTCTCCGGATGTACAGTTCATTTTCGGCGCAGCCTTCAAGGAAGATATGCAGGATGAAATGACCGTGACGGTTATTGCGGCCGATTTCTCCAACGGCGAGGAATCTGCTCCCGAACCAGAAGAAGAACCTGCTCCCAGATTCGCCCCGAAACCTGCTTCCAAACCGGTTTCCAAGCCTAAGAAAGAAGCTGTTCCGGTTGTTATCGAGGAAGAAACTGAAGAAGAACCTGAAGAAATTGCTCCTGAAATCGAAGAAGATGACGAAGCAGAAGAAATTCCGGTTCGCTCTGCTCCGCAGGAACAGTCCAACAGCTACATGCCCAGACCTTCCGGCCATCAGAGAAAACCCTCCGTCAATGATATGGACATGCAGGAGATTTTCGACATCCTCGGAGGAAATTAAGCCGTGATTCCCGAAGGTTATATCAAAAATACCTTGCTGGGCGGTTTCGAGAAACATTCTGCGGAAGCCTATCTTCAACAGATTCTGGACAGGCTCAATCAGCTTGAATCGCAGGCAGGATTTCCGCTGACGAAATTCGATAAACTGGCACTGAAAAAAGCCAAAATCGGTTCTGGCTATGACAAAAAATCCGTGCTGACTTATATCCTCCAGCTTCAGGAAGAAATCCTTATGCTGGAAGATACTATAAAAAATTAAGAAATTTATGCATTTTCAGCTCCGGCTATTTAAAAATGCCGGAGCTTTTCTCTTTTGTTAAAATTGCACGAATTTTCAGTCAGGAATTTTACATAAATTCGCTTGCAACTGCAAGAAAAATATGTTATAATAATACAGTAATGTGATACAGGAACGAAAAATATATCCCTGTAAAGAAAGTGAGTTGTTATTATGTCCCTT
>JAFRMZ010000185.1 GCA_017430465.1 Oscillospiraceae bacterium | reverse complement strand
GTGTACTGATAAGCATCTGCATAGTCAGCAGATGTGATGCCGAGGGATTCGAGAGGAGCAGACATGCTGTCATCGTTGATGTAGTTCAGAATCCAGCCTGCTTCTGCAACGAACAGGTCAACGTCATCGCCGCTGTTCAAATAAGTTGCATACTGTGTGGAAGCTTCGGAACCGTTACCACCGCACTGCTGATAAACAACCTTTGCATCAGAATGATTTGCATATACGTCAAACATGTTCTGAAGGTCTGCGTCTGTCCAGCAAACGATTGTCAGAGTATCATCAGTATCGGGCAGGGATACATTGCCGGCAGTCAGTTCGCCGGAAGCGTTGCCGCCTTCTGCGGTAGAAGTGTTGTCGCCACCTTCTGCGGTAGAAGCGTCACCGCCTTCTGCTGTGGAAGCGTCGCCGCCTTCTGCTGCACTGTCAGCAGTGCTTGCTGTGTTGTTAGCAGCAGGAGATGTTGTAGATTCTGTGCCACCGCCGCAAGCTACGAATGCAGTAGATACAACTGCAATAGATGCCAGCAGTGCAAGTGTTCTTGTTAATTTGCTCATTGGTATTTTCCTCCTTAAGATATATCTATTATATTTCCCTTTTGAAATATAATAAGCAAGATAAATTTTTACAGCTCTTTAAGCTGTGCGACTGTTTCGCCCTCCAGAAGGAATCCTTCACAGTAAGTGACTCTCTCTGTGGGAGCGATGTGCTCTTTACGGAGCAGTTTCAGCATCAGTTCAGCAGCTTTCAGACCCATTGCATCGGTATCCTGCCGGATAGTTGTCAGATTGGGACGGAGCATCCGGAGTGTTGGATTGCCGTCATAGCCAATCACGGAAATATCTTTTCCGGCTTCGAGATGATTATCTGTAATCGCCGCAATACCGGCAATAGCGCATATATCATCCGGATATAAAATACAGCTTGGTCTGTATTCATTTTCTGTCAGGAGCTCCTGCGTCAGCCGATAGGCAATTTCAGGTGCTAAATACTTTCCCTGACGGATGAACTGATTTCTGACACTACAATGATTTTCTGCAAGTATATTCCGGAACGCTTCACAGCGGACTTCCGTCACCTGAGAATCATCACCATAGATATAAGCAATTTCTTTATGGCCTCTCTGGATGGCATAGGAAACGGCATCACGGATACCTTTGGTATTATCCGAAGCGACAGTATAACCATCTTCGGAAACGTAATCAATCGAGACAACCGGCAAATCACTTGACAGAAGCGTTTGCATTTCCGGAGTACGGAAATCCACGCAGGCTGCAAGAACGCCGTCCACATTCCGGTACTGACAGTGTTCATAGTAAGAATATGTCTGATTGCCAATCTGATTACTGATAAAAGTCAAATCATATCCGCTTCGTTCCATGACAACTTTGAAGCTGTCAAGAATTGACGAGAAGTAATGATGTTTCAGACCACTCTGTGCCTTGTCCACCATAAGAACGCCGATATTATAAGATTTTTTCGTTTTGAGTGCTCTTGCCATAGCATTTGGCAGATAGCCAAGCAGTTTGGCAGTTTCCTGCACACGTTCTTTTGTTGCCGGATTTACATCATCACGGTCATTCAGTGCCTTGCTGACGGTTGCAGTAGAAACGCCGCAGGCCTCAGCAATGTCTTTAATCGAAACCACTGTTACACCTTCATTTACATCTCTGGTAATTGCTTCACTAAAATAAATATACACCAAATTTTGCAGAATGTCAATACAAAAAACCATTCTTTCACTTTTCTTGAATATTCTGCACAAAAAGCATGTCTATTTTTTGTGCATAACGACAGTAAAAATGTCTGAATTTCCTATTTGTTACAAAACGGTTACTAGTCTGTTTTTCAGACAAAGTGTACAGAATCCTCTTGTTTTTCTGCACTGAAAAGGCGCATTCCCGTCAGGGCTTCCGGCATATTGCACAAATCTGACAAAAAGCAGAAAATTTCGCTTGCAATTTCCGGAAAGATATGCTATAATAAAAAGTGCAGCACAAATATATGTTTCTGTAGCTCAGCTGGATAGAGCGACCGCCTCCTAAGCGGTAGGTCGGGTGTTCGAATCACCTCAGGAACGCTGGACAGTTCTCATTTATCATGAGGACTGTCTTTTTTATGATAGCATATTTTCATGAAAAAGTCAATTTTTTTCTGGAATTCAAAGTCAAAAGCCCCTCTTTTGTGAGAGGCTTTTTTAAGTCTGGATTATTCAAAACTCTTAACCAAACCGACAATATATTTCATAATCAGGAGTGCATCGGCAGCATCGGGCGTTCCGCTGAAGTTAACATCGGCGGCTTTCTGCTGGAAAGAATTCAGATTTTCCTTGCCGAGCAGATTTTTATTCAGAGTAATCACATCTAAAATGTTGACTTGACCGCTTTCATCCACATCGCCAAGAGTATAATCCCCGCCGGCAGTATTTTCAGTAGCCTGTTCAGAACTGGTTTCTACTGATTTTTCTGTTGTTTCCTGTTCAGATACAGTTTCAATCTGAACAGGGTCAGTTTTTTCGCCCGCATCGAGATTACTGGACAGACCAGAAGCATAGAATTCCGTGACAGTCATGCCGGAATCGCCGAGCTTGTGAGTATGGTCAAGGCCAATGTAAGTGCCGTCTGTTGTCTGCCAGAGAGACGGTTCAAACAGGCCGTATTTATCCTCATCCCAAGTTGAGAAATCATAGCCGAGCAGACCGCCGGTATCACCGGAGTTCGGATTCAAGCACCAGAATGTGTGATTGATATGATTATCAATCATGTAATCACGGAGCAGGGTCATCCATTTTTCGTTCTTTCCGCCGTCCATGTGTCCGCCCCATTCGCCAATGAGCAGAGGTGCAATATCCTTGTCATTGATATAAGCCCATGTATCATACCAGTAATCATCCAGCAGAGTCTGGGTTGTAAAATCCTTATTGAACCATGTCTGTTCGTAAACAGAAGGGCCGTAGTCATGCGGAGAATATACAATCTGAGCGTTTTTCTTGGCATCGCCGAAATCAATCGGATAGTCCTTGACACCACGGAGATTTCCGCCCCACCATGCGCCGTACCACGGAGAAACTTCCGCAGAAGCCTGCCAGATGTCTGCGGTATCATAAGTTGCGCCTTTTTCGGTTTTCGGATACTGTTCCACACCTTCGATAAGAATCAGTGCATTCGGATTGACATTCAGGATAGATTTTCCGCATTCAGTAGCC
Source organism: Oscillospiraceae bacterium (assembly GCA_017430465.1). Classification (GTDB taxonomy): domain Bacteria; phylum Bacillota; class Clostridia; order Oscillospirales; family Ruminococcaceae; genus UBA3855. The sequence goes on along the minus strand of JAFRMZ010000185.1, from coordinate 3,586 downwards.
GCATAAGCCCAGTTATTTTCGACTTTGGAGTTATCCCATCTTGCGATGCCCTCCGGACAGGTTGTGCCGGAATAGCCACGCTTTCCGTGAGGTTCGTTCTTGAGGTCATAAGCCAGAATGGTATCATCATTAGCATAACGTTCTGCAAGCCAAGTAATAGAATCAATCCATTCCTGATAAGTTACCTCATGACCGCCCTCGGTGATAGCCATTGTATCAGCAGCTTCACATTCCGGATTATAATACCAGAGATTATAGTTATGGCCGGAGTTATGCGCAGTCGGACTATGAACATCAATTAAGACTTTCAGGCCATACTGTTTCATTTTCTGCATCATGACATCAAAGATTTCAAGAGAATTTTTGAGCGTCTTGCCGTCAGATTCCACGAAATCCTTGTTGATATTTCCGTAAGTACCAGCCTTTGTGACAGAGCCGTCTTCGCCGACAACATCTTCCGGCGGTTGGTAGCTTGCCTGTACGCTCTGTACCGGATTCGGCTCGCCGTTCATCCATGAACAAAGTAATTCAGTCGAAATTGGCATACGGATGATATTAATTCCATGATTTGCCACGCTTTGTAAAAACGCATCGCAGTCAGTGGCATACATACCATGAGCGCAGTTTTCGGAACAGTTAAAGCCGAACCAGTTTGCACCGGTCAGCCAGACTTCGTTCCCGTCTTTATCGTAGAGCCGACTGCCGACAGCATGAAGCCAGTCATCATTATTATCATCTGCTGCAACAGCCGGAACAAAGCCAGAAACTGTCATACCGGCGCAAAGCACGAGCGCAGATATGCCTGCTGCCAGTTTTTTAAAAATTTGCATTGAAATTACCTCCTCTGATTTTTCGTGCAATAGATGCTACTCTTATTTTAACTTATTTTTCAGAATTTGTCAATATTTTATCGAAAAAATCATATTTTTTCAGTACAAAAACAGACATTACCGCCAGACAGCAGGCAGGAATCCTGCTCGGCGAACTATACGGAGAAATCTGCATCTCCGGAAGAAATACCGGAATACTTTCCGGAAACAGATACTGCATACTGCATCTGCATAATAATGCCGAACTGACGGCTGTCAGGATTCTGCAAAGCCAGAATCTTCCCCAGCGAAGATGATTTTCACTGATGGATGCAATCTGACAATGCACACACAGTCCGCCGAAAGAAAGCAGTCCGACAGCCTCCGGCAAAGTGCCTCCGGACTTCATTTCATCAGATAATCTGCTGATTTCCAAAATACTTCCGATAACAGCCGGAATTCTGCCTGTCAGTCCTTCCAGAATCCCTGTAAAAGCACCAAATGCCAGAATCATTCCGCAGATTTTCAGCATAGCAGAAGCAGTATTTTCAACGCTCTCTGTCAGCAGAACAGAAAACGGCTTTTGGTTTAGCTTGCTGTCCGGACGGACTTCCGGTTTCATTTTCCGCAGAAAGATTCCTGCTGTGAGAAGATTCGGCAGTGTCAGCATCAGCCAGATAATAAGAGCTGTCCGGAGATTTCCGCTGACAGTTGCAAACAGAAAACCGAATCCGCATCCGAAACAGGCACACAGAAGTTTTTCTTCCTGTTCTGCGGAGATTCTGCCTTCCTGATACATACTGTGCAGGAGCTGTGCTCCGACCGGATAACCGCCCATCTGCGAAAACAGCACAATCATCCACAAAACAGCATGATTTCCGCCGTGATTCCGGAACGGCTTCGCCAGCATTTCCAGAACGCCCGATTTCACACTGAACGATGCCAGCACCGAAAATAAATATAGTGACGGCAGAATCACCATAATACAACGTTCACCGGCCTTCAGAATCCCTTGTCCAGCCTGCTGATGAAAATATACTGCACTGGCAAACAGCATTATCATTCCGGAAATCAGCAATATCTGACGTGTTTTCAGACTGTACATACACATCACCCGTACAGACTATGCCGGATTCTGAACTGATATTCGCATATCCGGACAGAATCCCTCATAGACTACAGCAGGGAGTTGATACATTTGCGGAAAAAATTAAATTCTGCTGTGCAGGGTTGGGTCTATCTGGATACATATCTGCATCTGCACGGCAATCAGCGTCTGAGAGTGGAAAACTGCCGGCGGATTCTGGAATACAATGAAGTTCTGGTTCGCCTCCAGACTCTTGATATGACTGTTGAAATCTGGGGGACAGGACTGCGGGTATTCGATTACAGCGACAGCAGTGTAATTGTCACCGGAAAAATATCTTCTGTAAATCTCGCAGAAAAGAGTTGATATATTATGCAGATTCGGGAATTCTGTGATATTCAGGCAGACGGCAGAAGTCCTTATCCGTTTATCAATGCTGTCCGCAGAAGTCCGGTTGCCTGTGGAAATCAATACTGCAAAGGCCGGATATTCTGTTTTCGGATTGCCAGAAAAGACCTTCCGGAAATTCAGCATCTTGCAGAAATTTATCACATGAAGCTAACGGTTTCCTATCCGGACTCGCTCATCGGCAGATGCAAAAAATACAGATTCCGGATAGGAATTCCGTTTGGAATTCTGCTGAGTGCGCTGGTGATTTTCTACTACTCGAACACCGTTACCGAAATTGAAATTCAGGGTACGGAACTGGTAAAAGATTCTGTAATTCTGTCGCTTCTGGAACAGGAAGGTGTTTCGCAGGGCACATGGATAACAGATATTGACATGAATCACTGTGAAACTGTACTCCGTGTAAAAATTCCGGAAATTGCATGGGCAGGCATCCGGAGCACGGGAAACCGGCTTGTCGTTCAGGTGACGGAAGAAAAAGCCCATATTCCGATGGTACACGAACGGACACCATGCAATATTATTTCCAGATACAATGCACAGATTACGGATGTGCGCATTTACAGCGGACAGCTTCTTCGTCTTATCGGGGATGGTGTTTCTGCGGGAGAAGTTATTGTCAGCGGAGTTATTCAGGATGATGCCGGACATATCAGTTATCGTCATGCGCTGGGAAGCATTACAGGCATCTACACGCAGAAAGCTGAATTAACGGAATATTTTACTGATATTCATACAGAACAGACTGGCAGAAGCGTTACACAAACATGGTTTCAGCTATTTCAGATAAAAATTCCTCTGGGACTGCGAAAACCGAGTTATGCAGAATCTTCTGTCAAAGAATTCTACACGCCGTTTTGTTTTTCAGGGCATATACTTCCGGCAGGCATATTCCGGCGCACGACTTCTGAAAAGCGGACTTCTGTCACGGAATATTCGGAAGAAGAAACCGTGCTTGCCCTGAATGCCGATATTGTACGTTATGAAAAAAATTTTCTTTCTGATAACATCCAGATTCTGGACTGCCAGAAAGAATATCTCTGGACAGAAACCGGCATCACCTGCCGGCTGACTTACACACTGAAAGGCGAAATCGGCATAACTTCGGATTTTTTTGTAAAATAAAAAACAGGACAGCCTAAGCTGTCCTGTTATTGTTTGGATTGCTTTATTCTGAATTACTTCTTCAGAGGCATATCATCCTGAGTATAAATTCTAACGATAAGCTTCATGATATTCAGAGCATCGCTGGAATCCGGTGCACCACTCTGGTTAACGTCAG
>JAFRMZ010000184.1 GCA_017430465.1 Oscillospiraceae bacterium | reverse complement strand
TTTTTTCTCCGAGCCTTCGCCTTCTCCGCCCTCATGAATTAAGTTATAGTAAGTTGAACTGTCATGAAGATATTCCGTGCTACCCAAATTGTCGAAGTCAGGGGAGAATATGACCGGAGCGTTTTCTGTCTGGTTCACAGTTTTGTCAGTACCCTTGTAGAGCCAGAATGCGAATCCTGTACTGCTGAAAATGATTTTAAATCCCATGTTTACCGAAGTACAGATGCTTTTTACCGCTTCGAGTAAATTTTCACCGTCGTACTGAATGGCTATCTTAGTTTCTTCTACCAGCCATGAACCAATGGAAAGTTCCGGAATTTTCCGCATTTCTCTGAGGGTTTCGCTACCCTTATCTGGCGCTATTGCATTGTATGTCACCAGATAATAGACAGCCTCGTCTGCACGGATAGACGTGAAAGTCATCTGCGGCATGATGATTCGCTGCGAAAGAATGCACTCAGCCGAACGACCTTTGATAATCAAATGATTGCCATCTTCAGAGTCTGTTGTCAGTTGGATACTCTCTGGTTTCATGGCATTTTCAGTATCATCCTCTTTGGTGATAAGCATAAATCCGTCAGTGAGCAGTTCAAGAAGTTCTTTGGATGCCGGAAGATACACTTCAAACTCACCGGCATCCTGAAACCGTCTGACCCAGATAATGGAGATTGCATAGTCAATTATGGCTATTTTCTGAAAATTTTTCTCAGAAACGTATTTCCAGATATACAGATTCATTCAGACACCCCCATAAAGCTCGACAGCGGCAAACTGAATCACAACTTTATCTGTATCGCTTGCTGTAAATGTGAGGTCATTTGCCCCAGTAGCAAGCTGAATCCACGAAGAACCTGTTTTCATATAATTTAGCAGATTGACCGTTTCGCCGTCCCGGAATACAGAAACGCTCTTTTCTCCTTGTTTCGTATTTAAAGTAATGATATCATCAGCCTGAAATGTGTACTCCAAGCCGAAAAACTGCTGTGTAGCTGTATTGTAGATGTTCAAATTTGATACTTCTCCGGAAATTTCAATTGTGATGAGACATCCGCAGGCAGCATCTCCACGGTTTACAATTGTGCAAAGCGGAAGATTCCGACGTTCTGAGAATGGTATCGGTGTTTGTATCGAGAATGGAAATTCAAACATCTTCATAGTCCTGGACAGCTCTGTGATGAGAGCTGCTGCACTTTCCCAGAACGGACGAGGACAGAGAATTGAAATCTGCATCTGTTCCCGTTCCACGAACAAATCACCGTCCAGAACTTCTACATAGCCGACAATCTTTACATTCCTGTTTTCATTCCTGAAATAGACAATGCACGCTGTTTTCATAGGGAAAATACGATACAGCCGCTGTCTGTTGGCTTCAATATCGCCACGAAGGTCAATATCGATAACAAGATTTCGCATACCAACTCTTGATGAATTGTAACGGCTGCCGTCTGCTGCACTTTTGCTGGTATTGACAGCAGTATCAGGACGAGTCAGACCGCTGATGCCGATAACTGCATAGTTCTGTTCATCGTTGGTCAGTTCAAATACTTCTCCTCTGGTGTTCTCGATTTTGAGTTCAAACAGCTCCATCAGGTCAAATCCTCTCTTTTGAGTGTGCGAATCAGATTCTTTGTCTGCCGATAGATTTCAGACCGAGAAAGAGCCTTTGGGCTGGTATTCGTCTGATTGAAATTGTAGTTCTTGACAACAGTCGCACCGTCTGCACCTGCCGGACTGCCGTTTTTCGGAAATTTCGGAAAAATGTCATCTTTCAGCAGGTCAGCAAGTTTTTTCAGACCGGCTTTGTTTCGTTCCAGAGGAATGACGGCTTCTGTACCTGCTTCACCGATTTGTGCAATTGTCGGTTTTTTTACGATACCGCCCTTTGCAAGCTGAGGAATTTCAGGAACAGAGAATCTTGAAATCAGACCTGCAAACGGCTGAAAATCCAGAATCTGAATTCCGGCAATTGTGTCGAGGGCGTTGTTAATCGCATTGAACGGCACAGCAATGATTGTATTGATGCCTCTAATCAGCGTATTGACAATACTCTTGAACGCTGAAAAAATGCCGTCTTTGATGCCGTCAAATACTTTTCCACCTGTAGAAAATACATCCTTGACACGCTGCCATGCAGCCGAAAACTTGTCTCCGAACCAGTCAGCAACATGGGCGAATGTCTGCGTGATGCCGTCCCATGCCTGAACAGCACCATTTTTCACACCGTCCCACATTCCGGTAAAGAAGTCATTAACCGGCTTGATAACATTGTCATTGAACCATATTCCGGCAATCTTCCAGTCGTTCTTGATGTTCTCCCATGCAGTCAGGGCGAAATCTTTGACGGCAGTCCAGAGAGCGATAAAGAAATTCTTAATTGGCTGAATTACGTTGGTATTGAACCATGTTCCGGCAATCTTCCAGTCGTTCTTGATGTTCTCCCATGCAGTCAGGGCGAAATCTTTGACAGCAGTCCAGAAAGCGATAAAGAAATTCTTAATTGGCTGAATTACGTTGGTATTGAACCATGTTCCAGCGATTGTCCAACCATTCTTGATGTTCTCCCATGCAGTCAGAGCTGATTCTTTTACGCCGTTCCAGAGAGCTGTAAAGAATTCTTTAACCGGCTGAATCACGTTGGTGTTAAACCATTCACCGGCTAATGTCCAGACTGCGAAAATCAGGTTGATACAGCCCTGTGCCAGTTCGCCTATAATTGCCCATGCTTCAGTAAAGAACGTAATCACAGGCTGGAAGAAGGCTTTCACCGGCTCAAACACGTTGCTGTTTATCCATTCAGCAATTGTGCTGAATACAGCTTTGATTCCATTCCAGAGGCTTACAAAAAACGCAGTTACACTATTCCAGACGGATTCTGCTTTCTGCTTTGCTGATATGAAGAAACCAACAACAGCATCTAAAGCGTTCCAGACAGTTTCCTGTATACTTTCACCGATTCCGGTAAAGAACGCAGAAACGCCGTTCCAGACATTTTTGATACTTTCCCATGCGGATGCAAAGAATCCAACAACAGCATCCATGCCAATCCCGAAGATTTCTTGAAAATCATTCCAGACCTTTGAGAAAAATTCTTTGATAGATGTCCAGCCGGAAACCCAGTTATCAAAAAATTTGAATAATGAGTCTTGAATAGATTCCCACAGACCTATCCAGAAGTTTCTGAATTTTTCAGATGTTTTCCAGAGAGTTACAAAATAAGCTATCAAACCGGCTACCGCTGCAACAATCAGTCCAATAGGGTTCATGCTCATGATGAAATTCAATGCTGCCTGCTTAATTCCAACCAGTTCTATGACAGTAGCAAGAGCCTTGAATGTAGCAATTGCACTCTGTACAATCGTAACTGCCTTAAATGCTACAAGTCCGGCAGTGATTCCGGCAAGAACAGAAATGATTTCACTTCCGTGTTCTGTAACCCAATTGATAGCATTTTCGATAACCGGAGCAGCCTCTTCCACTTTTTCAAGAGCCTTGTCTAAGACTGTTCCGACCCATGCTGCTGCTTTCCGGAGAGACGGTTCAAATTTCTCATAGATTGCAATTTCAACGGCTTCGAGCTTGCTTTTCAGAATTGTCAAGTCACCGCCAAGATTGTCAATCATGGTTTCGGACATGTTCTGTGCAGCATCTTTGGAATTATAAATTGCATCTGCCAGCTTGTTATAATCTTCTTCAGATGCGTTTACAATTGCCATCATACCGGCAAGATTCTGTTTACCAAAGATAATAGCAGCATCCTTGAGCTGTTCAGCCTGTGTTAGACCTTCTTCGGACTGCTCCAGTTCGCTGATAATATCGTCATATTCTCTGATATTTCCTTCGTTGTCGACCAACTCAACATTGACTGCTTTGAGAGAAGAACGCAGGACATCCATGATTTCTTTTAAAGATTTCATGTTTCCGTATTCGTCTGTAAATGCTGTCTGTCCGGTCTCTACAGTTTGGATTGTCCCTTGCTGTGCTTTGGTCAGGGCGTTCTGTGCATTGGTCAAATCCTGTTCAGCAGTCTGTAATTTGACAAGAGCTGTCTGAATTTCCGGCGAATTTTCACCAGTTTGAGACATTACCTCATTCAGCTTTGCCTGTGCAGTTGTGAGGTTAACAGATGCCGTCTGTGCCTGTGTAGATTCAGCTCCGTATTTGGCAATAGCATCATTCAGCTTAATCTGAGCCTTTTCAACGTTTCCGGATGCACTCTGCACCTGAGCAGAATCAGAACTATACTTTTCAAGTGCCTTATTATAGGCAATCTGAGCTTTTTCGAGGTCAGCAGTTTCCTTGATGACCTTCTGCTGTGCCTTTTCAACCTTGTCATCGTCTACTACATTGATAGTTTCTGTAGTTATCAGACCGAGCCGTTTCATTGCCTCTGCTTGCCGTTTGGTAGGATTTACCAAATTGACAAGAGCGCCTTTTAAAGTAGTTCCGGAAGAAGAACCTTTGATGCCGGAATTTGCCATCAGTCCGGTAGCAAGTGCCAAATCTTCGATGCTTGCACCCATAGCACCGGCTACTGTTGCGGCTTCCTTGAAGGTTTCGCCCATCAGCGCAACATTGGTATTGGCGTTGCTTGCAGTCGCAGCCATAACATCAGCAAAATGTGAGGCTTCTGATGCAGGCTGTTTCATCGCTGACAAGGCATCTGTCAGAATGTCGGATGTTGTGGCAAGTTCCTCATTTGCGGCGGCTGCAAGATAGACAATGCCGCCATAACCGTCAAGAATTTCCTGTGTTTTCCAGCCAGCCATAGCAGCGTAATTCATACCATCTGCTGCCTGTGTAGCAGAAAACTTTGTTGCCTCTCCGATTTCTTTGGCATAATCACGCAGATAATGCACATTTTCCGACATTTCGGAAGTTTCATCAGAGAGTTGGTCTACTGTGTAGCCGAATGTTCCGGCTACTGTAGACATGGCAGTATCGAAAGAAGTACCGGCATTGACAGTCTGCACAGCCATTTCTTTCAGCTTGTCGATGACACCTGTAATGACCTTTGTTGCAAGGTTTCCAAGAGCCACACTTAAAGCAGTCAGACCGCCGCTTGTGGTCTTATCAGCACTATCTCCAACATCTTCAAGAGAATCATCAAGGGTATCTGCTGCCTGTTCTGCTTCATTGAGCCTGTTCCGGTTATCTTTCAGTTCTCCGGAGAGGTCAGAAATCTTTCCGGCAAGCTCTTTAGCTTCATCGCTGTTCTTTCCCTGTTCAGCAGCGACATTGGCATACTTCTGTTTCAGTTCAGAAAGTTCTGACTGCTGCCGCTGTACTTTCTCGGTCAGCGTTTCCGTATGGTTCTGCAAATCGGAAAGTGCTGACTGATAACGGCTGACCTGAGATTCTGCATTTTTGACAGCAGTATCCTGATTGATGATTTTCAGCCGGAGTTCATCGGCGGCATTGGCATTCCGTTCCTGTGCCGCCTGTGCATCCGTGAGCTGTTTGGCATATTTCTTAGCCTCGTCACTGGATGTTCCATAAGTTTCAGCGGCTTTCTGATATTTTGCTGTCAGGTCGGCAATGATTTTCTTGCCGTCTTCCTGATTCTGGTTCAGACGGGCAAGCTGTTCTTTCAGCAGTTCCAGTTTTTTCTTTTCTGCCTCAACAACAGATTCCTGCTGTTTGATTTTGGCAGTCAGCCCGTCAGCACTTTTGCTCCAGTCATCCATACTGGCAGTTGCGTTCTTAAACTCCGCATTTGCCGTTTTTATGGTTTTGTTGGCTTCTGTGATGCCTTTTTTCAGGTCACTGATGTCAACTTTGAATTTGCTTGTGTAGTTTTCTGTGTTGTTTGCCACACTATCACTATTCCTTAATACCAGTCGTCATTCATGGCAGGACGCAGTATCTTGCCGTTTTTCGTCTTTTTCAGATTTACAGCAGATTCAGGTTTTTCACGCTTGATTTTATCGGTCAGTCTCCTGAAAATCAGAAGTACATCATGGAATCGCTCTGAACGTACCTTGAACGGGTCGAGTGACAAAAATCTATCACAGAGATTGATGTTTATATCAAATAACAGGACATAGAAACTTTCCGGGGAGGTTTCCCCGGCAGTCAGTTTTTTTCATCACCAGTCAGAGTGTTAAGTTCCTGAGTCGCATACTGCACCAGACCACGGAAGACAGTCACCAGATTGCTCATCTGTACACAGCGGATTTCCTCGTCGGTCACACCGGGAAACAGTTCTTTGAGAAACGGCTTGAGCTGTCCAGCGGCTTTCACTACCATAACAGCGATTTCCTTGTTATTTCCTGTTTTCATGCTGTCAAAATCCAGAATATTGAGAACATCTTCCACCACGCCGAAGCTGAAATCCACGGTTTCAGTCTTGTACTTCTTTACGATTTTGTTCTTATTCTTCTTATCACAGATATTTAAAATGAGTTCCATAGAAAAAACCTCCTGAAATGGTCAATAAATGGTTACTTATGTAAAAGAGGGAACGAGTCCCTCTATAGTTAAGCTGTTTTTTTCAGAGATGCAATCGTATCAGGTGTCTGGACTGTATCAAAGAATGTGTCGAAATTGCATTTGTCATCACGCTCATCCAGAACAACAGCTTTCACGCCTGTGCCAGTTTTCGTGAATTTGTGAATTGTTCTGTCTCCGGAGAAGGTGAGCTGCTGATTGTTGGAATCTGTACCGTCATCTTCTGTGTTGGTTTCTTCGTCCGGAATACTGAATGTGCCTTTCAGTCTCCAGACATAGCGGTAAGTGCCGTCTGTCAGCTTGATTCTGTAACCGATAGCGAATTTACGTTCAACAGCAGGTGTGTCCATGAATGCTCCTGTTTCGTTGTCTACCTCTTTACCGATAATCCATGCAAGCATTGCCAGAGGCAGAGCCGGAACAGTCAGAGCGACTTCGTCCGCACCCTCGGAACGAATTGTGATTTTGGCTACATTATCGTAATATTTCTTGGTTGTAGAGGTTTCTACATTCTTGGAAATAGTAGCGACCGGGGCAAGTTCCTTGACTGTGCCGAACGTATATGCCGCCGAATTGTCTGCCGTAACCTCTGCAATGACAAGACTATCACAGCCACGGAATTCAATAACTTCGCTTTCAATCTGTGTATCAGCCATTTATATCACTCTCTTTCTTATAGTGTTCTATACGGTAAATCCGGAAGAAAGCCCCTGTATGTGTCGGCTTGTCTACCGGAATGTCAGTAGGTTTGCTGTCACTTATCCAGCCGTTCTTTTTCAATAACTGCCGTGCTTTTTCCGGAAATTCTTCTACTTTCATGGGATTGGCAGAGTAAAAATAAACCCAGAATCCCCATACACAGCGGTTAGCACTATTATTATAGAAGGACTTTTCCGGATTCTCGAAGTTCCAGAACGTGAAGAAACTGTCCGGATAGTCATCAAGGCTATTCAAACTGCCTTGCAGATAGACCGGAAAGCCGAAACTTTCCAGAAGTTCAATCAGCTCTGATTTCATTTTCTCATCGCCCTTTCTATTGATTTTTCATAGGTCTCACGCTGTATCTTCTGGATTTCCTTCTTGGTCTTTGTACCATAGACGGCATCATACAGAGCCTTATCCGGCGAAATATGCGGCTGTCCGTGCATTTTTGTGCCGTACATCAGAAAAATGGACGGGAGACCGCCATCAGCGATGTTAAAGCCGACTTTTGTTTCACCGATGTCGCCTGTCCACTTCACATCCGGAGTTCTGTCCAGAGATTTTTCGGTTTCTCCGGTCTCCTTATGCGGTGCAATTGCTGTATTCAGCTTTTTGGTCACGACATTGTGAGAGGCTTTCAAAGCACTTTCAGCGGTTTTCCGTGCATTGCCGCCGATTTCTTTCAGTCTGCGTTCCAACACGCTGTAACCATTGAAATCAATCGTGATTTTGTTCCTTGCCATCACAGACCGCCTTTCAGCCGTTTCACCTTGAAAATCAGATAACGGTTCGCCATATCCGGGTTTTCCGGCTCTCCGACAATTTCATAGATGCGACCGTCGGAAAGCTGGAGGCGGCAGTCAGACTTAATGTCAGGGCGGTATCTGGTTGTCACTTGTGCAGTATCCTCAATTGTGGGAATTCCGTTCACAACTGTTTCCGTACCGCCGAAAGATTTCCAGTTGACAAAAATAACATCAAGTCTGGCATTGCCTTCATGATACGTTACGCCGTTATACCGCTTTGTTTCAGCCGGTTTCATGAGTGTGACCGGAGTCCGCATCTGCTTTTTTGCCTTCGGAATATATATCATGAGCTGTTCGCCTCCGCAGTGGATTTCATGGCAAGTTGTGTGACACGATGAAAGAAGTACGGGGAAAATTTTACTTCTCCGGCATCGTTGTCCCACAGGTCTGATACACCTCTTGCCACAACTCCGGCTGATGCAGAAATCTTTTCTGCTGAAATCCCGGCATCAAGCATGAAGTCGGTCACTTCGTCAATATATCCAACAATAACAGCATCGGCAGAATCACCGGTCTGCCCGATTAGGAGTTTGACTTTTTCAAGCAGTTCCGTATCAGCCATGATTCACACTCCTGTCAGGCTTTCTTGACTACTTTGACAAGGCTGTTTCTATCTACTGCCTTGCCGTCGACACTCATGACCGCCTTAGTCAAATGGTCTTCTGTATCCCAGTCGATTTTGGACTGAACGCCAAGGTCATAGGACGTATTCAGCACATAGTCACTGAAATCGAACAGAAAAGCAACAATGGTATCTTCTGTAACTGTCTGTGCAAAAGATGCCATATACTCGCCACAGAGGACAACTTCACGACCAAGCAGCACTCTGGCAGGCTTGCCTGTAATGCCGCTGTCTACTTTGGCAATCGGCTGACCGTTGCTGTCTACCATACCCGCAAATCCCATAAATGTGGCTTTCGTCATGCACCATTTTGCACCATTTTCATACTGCTGCGGCAATTTGGCTTCTGACTCAATAAGAACCTGATAATCCAGGATGCCGTCCGTTCCGGCTTCGATTTCTACTACTTTATCCGGATTCGTTGCCTCATTCGGATTGTAGAAGATACCTGTCGGATTTCCGGCAGTACCGTCATCATTAGAAATAATCTTGCTTTCAATGGCTTTTGTCATCGCCTCGGAAACCTGTCTGATAAACAGGCGTTCAAAAGAAGGAAGTGTCTGCACAGTAACTTCCTGCGTCATAGCGATTTCGCAGCGGAGCTTATAGCTGCCGAATGTAATAGACCCAAGAGCGGTTTTCTTCTGCTTTGCAGAGCCTTGACCTTCACCGACCCATGTTGCAACAGGTTTCACGCTGTCTACAGGGATGCGCTGACCTGCTGGATAACTGGTTTTTGTTACCAGAGGCAGAATCATGCCGATTGCTTCAAGCTGTTCAATAATTTCTGTAGCAAGATGCACCGGAATTGCAGCACTTGTATCTGTTGTCGTAGTTGTGGCACGGAGTTCCGCCGGAATTGGTATACCTCTCGTGACGAAATTCGCAAAAGCGACACGTTTTTCAAGTTCTTTATCCTCTGTATGTGTCTGACTTCTGGCTGTTCCGTAGCTTGCCATCGGATTCAGCGCACGTTTATCAGTAGGATGATGCTCTTTCTGCTCCAGCTTGTCAAGCTGTGCCTGTGCATCACGGATTTCTGCCTGAAGGCTTTCCATCTGCTTTGTCAAACTGCGAACTTCGTTCACATCCGTGGAGTTTTCGACCTGACTGCGAATGCTGTCAGCCTGTTCTGTTTTGGTTTTAATCAGTTTCTTGAGATACTCAATCATTCCGCATTGTCCTCCTCAGTTGTTTCATTGAAATGATTCACAGTAATGTTTAATGTGTTGATATTGCCATTCACGACAATATTCACATCGCCGATACCCGGAACAATATTTTCTACTGTTTCCAGTTCGGTTTCAGGGATTTCTTCATTCATTGCTAACACCTCCAAATAATGCTTTAAATTTCTCTTTTTCAAGTTCAAGTGCCGCCGATGGGCAGCCTTGTCTTGCTTTCTCAAGCGTTTTTTTGTTTCTGGCGTGAATTTCCGTTGCCTCATACGCCGGGAATGTTACTGCCGAAACTTCCAGTACGCTCTCAATGCCTCTGATATGCCGAGTAGGTTTGTCCGTGTCAAGGTCTTTCCATTCATAGTCCGAAATCCAGAACATGAAGGACATGCCCGTAATATCGCCCCTCTGAACGGCAGAATATAAGGCTCTTGCTTCACTGTTGTTTTCTGTATCTAGATTTACGCAGATTGCCATACCATAAGCATCAACAGTCAGATGCATGGTACTGTCCGGATTGTTCCGGCTCGCTCGTGCCAGAGGAATCATATCTGTGTTGTGATTTACAAGGAATCGCACATCTGACAGGTCTGTTCTGTTCAGCGCACCACTGTCAATCACTTCAAAGAAATCACCTAAATCCGTCATATTGTTATATACAATCGGTCTGCCGGTGATGATACGGCTTTGATTTTCGTCCTGTTCAGCACGGATTTCAAAGCTGTAGCTTCTCCGGATAAGTTCTTTTTCAGGATTCATCTTTATTCACCTCATCTTCCTCCTCAAGCGGCTTGTCTTCCTGATACTGATTTAATCGGCTCAACTGATATTGGTTCACGATACCGGCATCAATATAGTTCAAGGACATCTTTCGGACTCCTTCCAGCTCCTTCAACGGCTTCATGCCGAACATCACACGGAGTTCATTGTCATAGACTGCCCCCCTGTCGCCCATAAGATGAGCAAAGTCCAGCTTTTGACTCATTGTCATGAAAACAAGTTCTTCTGCAAAGAAAACAATCTTGTTTCCGAATCCTAAAGCGGCTCGGTTCGTGAAAATTCCCTTTGTAAAAGCCTGTGACAGCTTGATAACAAGCGGCTCAAGCGTTTTCTGGTAGAAAGCCTCATACTGTTCCTTTGTGTAGTCTCCGGTCAGGATACACAAAGGAACACCGAAATATCGGAGAATCTTTTCATCCACAAATTTCAGCGTTTCAGGGTCAACAATCTCAATATTCCTGTCAAGCGGAATATACTCCGCTTTCATATCCAGAGGTAACAGACCACTGTCAGACTGCATCAGTCGTTCTTCCATGAGTTTGATGTTCTTTTCTGTAACACCATCATCCATGACCGTGTTATATTTCACGATGCCATTAACCGCAAAACTGGATTTCAGAGCTTTTCCGACACCTTGCAGGAGTGTGCTGTTGAGTTCCAATGTTTTCAGGAGTGCCGCATTATCCGGCTGTCCGGAGGCATTTCCACCCATATAGTCATTGACAGAATAGTTCTTCCGGATATGAATCACATCATCAGCCCGGACAGCTCCGGACTCATAGCCGTTCCGGAACTTGAAATTGATGAAAAGCCTGCCTGCTGCATCTTCCAGAAAGTCCACATTGATCGGATTCAACGGATATAAGCCGGTCAGCGTGTTTCCCTCCCATGTCGGCAGGATGAAACAGTTATAGTTCAGGAAAAGAATCCATGTGATTTTCTCCAGAAAGTCGGCAGACGTCATCAGCGGATTCGGTCCGTCCAGAACATTCTGGATATTTCCCTCAATCACGGAGCTGTCCACGCCGTTTGTCTGCCGAACATGTGCCGGACGAAGTTTCAGAATTTCATGCACAATACAAGAAACCGCCTGCTGAACCACATCCGAGGCATAAATATCCGTTCCGAACTGTGAAAATACCGGAGTTCTGCCGTCCAACATCTTGGCATAGACCATAGATTTCGGTTCTGATTTCTTCTTGAAAATGTCGAAAATACCCGTGTTTCTCACCTCAATGCTCTTACGAATTCGCTCCTATACCGCCGGAACATCTCATACAGGATAATCAGAGTGACAGCCCCGTCAATTCGTCTGGAAGGCTGTCCAGCGACCTTAACCGCCTGACAGTTGCCCATGCTGTCAACTTCCATGACAGCATTACCCAGACACCAGACATCCATCTCATTCTGATTGTAGTTGACAAGCCGTGCTTTCAAATCAGCCTCACAGAGTTTCATAGCATTCGACAGCGTGATTTTGTTCTGAATCACGAGTTCACATTCAAAGCCGTACTCATCCATGCGTTTCAGAAACTCCTTTGAAAACTTCACATCATAGCCACATTTGTAAAGCCTGATATGATACTCTTTGTACAGATGATAGAACCAGTCAGCAATCAAAGTCAGGTCAATGTCATTCCCCTCGCAGATAGTCAGCAGTCCGGCTTTTGCCCATTCCTGATATTTCGCACCGGCTTGCTTGTCATCGGCATTCTCCAGCTTGCTTTCCGGAATCCAATAATGCTGATAGATATACTTTGTCTTGTCGTTCTTCTTCATCAGCAGAATCTTAGCCGAGGTCATATCCGTTGTTTCGGACAGGTCAACCGCACCCAGACAGACAGCTCCACGAAAGTCCTCTATATCATAAACAGCTTCATATCGGTAATCTTCTGTGTTAAGCCATGCCTGAACACCGTTCTGCTTGAAGTTGAAGTCTTTGGAGAGTACGAAAATCCGGTCAGCCTTACTTTTTCTTGCAAGGTCAATCTGTGTCCGGAGATAGCTGTACTTCTTGACAGTCCCAAGAGAGGGATTGGCTTTCTGCCAGCTTTTCTCATCTGTCCAGATTTCCTGCTCACAGTCCTGTGTATATAACCACGGAAGTGTCCGTTCTGCTGAAATACTGTCATCTTCGCCGTTTATGATTTCACGGCAGTTTTTCAGGATTTCATCCAATGCACCGTCATTGACGAAACCCTCTGTTGTAATGATAATCAGCTTCGGATTATCTTTCAGGCTCTGAGACTGCTCAATAGATTTCAGAATCACGTTGGTTTTCATCTCGTGAACCTCATCAATGATAGCAAAATCAATGTTTCTGCCTTCTTTGTTTCTGGTTCGGTCTGAAATCTTGAAAATCTTTGAGTTTGTGCCGTAAATCTTGATACACTGCTGATTCTTGTGAGTGTCCTGCTCCTTCGGGTCAATCATCTTCCGCATGGTGTCAATCGCATCATACAGGATGTTCGCCTGTGTGTCGTCGTTGGAACTGCACACAATGTCCGCTCCCTCGTTGCCGATGATGCTTTCTGTCAGCCCTAATGCCGAACAAGTCTCCGATTTGGTATTCTTACGGGCAATCAGCAGGACGATTTTCTGAAACCTGTCAACATGTTTCTCCATGCCGAAACTGTCGGTATAGGTTTCATTCGCCATTTTAAAGCTGAAAACGACCTCAATAAATGCCTTCTGCCATAGCATCAGCTTCATAGGCTTGCCGTAAAATGGCGATTTTGTCAGCCTGATGCAGTTTTCCATGAAATCCATCCGCATTTCTGCATCCGTGGTATCATAGATGTAGTGAGGGTCATTCATGTCAGCAATTAGATTGTCAAGCTCCGTTATCAGCTCGTTTCCGGCAACAATTTCTCCCCGACGGATAGCTTCACGATATTCCAGAAGGTAAGAACTCAATTTCTTCGCCTCATGTTCTCCAGATATTCACGGAGCGGAGAAGTTTCTGTGCCTTTGTTCCGCTCCAGAGTCCGAATCATGATTTTTATGCTGTTGTTATACTGCTGGAGCATTTCCTTATACTGCTTCGCTGCCGGTGTCGGCTTCTGCTGTGCCGGGTTCTTCGGATTCACAGAAATGAACGGATATTGTTTCAATTCCGTAAGCTGTTGCTCCAGAAAGACGATTTCCTGCACCAATTTCCGAAAAGCTGTTATCATCGCATCAATTCCGGCATCAGAAAGCAGTTTCATCAGCTCTTGTTCCCTATCCATGCAAATCCCCTTCCGGATTTTCGGAAATTTTTTCAAAAATCTCAAAAAATCGCTTTCTGTGAGAATTATAACCCCTTATCCAATCCCCCAGAGGGAAAAATTTTAAGGCAGAGGGGGGGAGTATCGTTCAAACCAATTCTCTACGAAATCAGTCCAGTCAGAATTTTTCTGTTTCGCTCGTTCCAGACAGACTTCTTTCGGAGTATCAATAAATACAAGTCTGGCATTCAGACTGTCAGCAAGTCGTTCACGTTCGCCCTGTAATGGATAGCCACCTATCACATAGGCATTGTGCCACTTGCCACGCCGTACCCGTATCATATCCAGCAGACAGTCACGCATCGAAAATACATTGCTTTTCAGTTCCGGAGGTTTCTCATACAGACCACACGAACCGGAACGTACAGCACTCCACAGCTTGTCTATATCCATGATAATATCTTCCGGCTCTGCCACACTGTCAACCCATGTAGTCTTTCCGGAACATGGCGAACCATAGACAAGATACACCTGCTGAATGATTCTTGCCTGATTTCCATAGCCGAACCGTTTGTGTATCTCATTGTGACATCGAAAATGCACAAGCTTGATGTTCTCCGGATTCAGAGCAACAGCAGCATCGTCAACATTATCCTCTGTCAGCTCAATGACATGATGTGCGATGCAGTCATATGCTTTCAGAATTGGCTTGCCGCAATGTTCACAGATAACAAAGCCGTCCTCTGATACACGCTCTATCCGAAGCAGTTTAATCAGATTTTCCCATTGCCTTGATTTGTAGAAGGCTTGCCTTTTCTCATTCATATGACAGTCACATTATAGGTTATCGGAAAAGAATCCTCTCCATCATAAACAACTGTAACCAGTGCCGTACCATTTCCGCCAGTTGCCTCAAATGTAACACCAGAATGATACGCACCAGAAAAACTCACAATCACGGCACTTTCAGCAGTAATCTTGTCGTTATGATAGATTTTGGTTTCTCTTGTGCTGCCGTTAATGTCCATTGTATCCTGAAATCTGCATATTGCAATTTCTTCCAAGCATTTATTTTCTTTTACGCCGTACATTACCAGTCATCCTCTGCTTTCTGCTGTTTGAGCTTGAGTTCAGCTTTCCGAAGTTTCAGGTATTCATTCTTGTAGTAATCTGTTCCAGTAATGTCCATCAACACTCTTGTTGCCTTGACATCTCCGGATTTTGCCGCCTTGATGATAGCTGCCACAACAATCAGCATGTTGGTAGCTTCTTCATCAGCATCCAAACCAACATCAGAAAGCATCTGAGAATCATCTTCCTGATTGGAAGGAAGATGCAGGAGCAGTTCAGCCGCCTGTTTCATACTCTTTTTCTTTCGTCTGGACTTGCCGGATGCTTTTCCACCTCTCGACTGTTCCTCGACAGTCAGCTTGTGTGCAGCCGGAATCAGGTTTTCATCATTCACATAATCACCTTAAATTCATTGGCGAATATATCGTTTTTACCCCTAAAAGCAATCCTGCTACTGCCGGAAGTATTTCTGTTTCGGCATGAGTCGCATGACATGCTCCAACAGCAACACGTTCAACGAATTTTACAAGCGAATCAATCACAGGTTTTCTCTGTTCTTCTGTCATAACAATATCATCTCACTTTATTCTGATTCAAACAAGAGCCTCTTTTTTGATTTCTGGGATGAAATACGAAAAGAGGCTCTACTATGCAAAAGCTGGTTGCAGAGGACGGAATCGAACCGCCTGCTTCAAGGTTATGAGCCTTGCGAGCTGCCAATGCTCTACTCTGCCGAATACCGCCAGAAGGCGGTGAAGGAATTTTTGTAAAAAGCAATGGAAAATAACTGTCTGCTGTATTGTTATAATTATATAATAAATTCATTTGCATGTCAATGAAATTCTACAAAATGTAGAGACAAAAAATCACACTCCCTGACTTCAGTCAAGGAGTGTGATTTTCTTTTCCTATGAGCAAATAATTTAAAGATACATGAAATAATGTTGTCATTTCTAAAATACAGGAAATACATGGTTCAGTTCGGTCTGATTCCCAGCTCGCCACTGTTTTGTCGGACACATAGAGCTGCTTTGCAAGGGCTTTCTGTGTCATGTGATTCTGGTCTCTTAGATATTTGATTCGTTCGCCTACAGTTTTTGATTGCATCGCAGTCCCTCCAGTATGATTTACAACAGACTGCATTATTTTCCATTGGCTTAATTATAGCAGAAATTCGGCATTCTGTCAAGGATTTTCGGGGTTTTCATTTTGATTTATTTGATGACTGGGCAAAATGCCCACCCATCAAAGATGCCGCCCAAAATTAGGGCAGCATAGAACTTAAAAAATCGTTTTCACTACCGGATAGTGACAAGCCCCCACTTCTTAGCGAACGAAGTGAGCGTAAGTGGGGGTAGTTGACAAGCTGACAAATAGCCAATTACTTCATCTTTCAGGTCAATGACAGGCGTTTCATCAGCAGCCAGTGCAATTGCTTTTTCTCTGTCAGTCATGAATTTCATCCTCCATTTCAGGTAATTCCGGCATGGGCATCCAATGCGTGACATCTGTCATGCCGCTGATGTTCCATCTATGTTCTTTCGGCAGATACCGCAAAATCATCAATGTTCCTTCTTTCCATGCATTTTCCGTCATGCTCCATGTCCGACAGATTACAAGACACGGATTTTCGTTCTCTGGAAGACGTTCTTCACAGGGAATCCACTTTGCCAGATAACTGTCTGCTCTTTGATTCCATCGCCGAGCAACAGCAATCTGAGTAGTATAAGATGCTGTTCCACAGGTACAGCATTTGCATTCTGCCTTGTACAGTCCGTCCCATGTGGACAAAATTCTTGCCTGACCGCCACAAAATGGACAGCGTTTCAGTCGATATTCAGAATTTTTCTGCATCATTTCACTCTCCTTCTGATTTGTGTGATTGTTCCGGAAGTATTGATTTCTGTTGTCAACTGCTGCATCCGGATTCTCAGCAGCCGATTTTTTTCTTTCAGAAGTCCGTTTTCCTCTCTCAAACTCTGATTCTGCATTCTCAGCAAACCGTTTTCTTCTCTCATTGCCTGATTGCCTTCTCTCAGAAGCTCGACTTCTTCTTTCAGTTGCTCAGTTAGTACTCTGAGCTGTTCAAGTTCTTCATCACGGAACTTGTCTTTCTGTTTCTTCCGTTTTTTCAGTTCTGCTACACGCTGACGTGTCTGTTCACGTTCCACTTCTTTCCGACACTCATCACAATACAGGATTTTGATATGCGAAAAGTAATCACCTTCCGGTGTAGAAATCAGCTTGCCACATCTTGAACAATACTTGTTTTCTTCGCTCATCATACCGCAGCCACTCCCCTCTCCTGCTCATCGGTAACTGATTCCGTTACCGTTTCCGTTACCACGGTACTGTATAGGGCGGTAATTTGTTCTGACAGGGAAATGCGGAGCTGTTCTCGCTCCTGATAAGCAGTTTGTAGCAGCAGTTGCGTGCTTGCCCGTCCGTCAGCCCAGAACTGATAGCGATGTTCCTGCCCATCACCAGTATCAGCCCAGCGCATTTCAAGAGGGAGTTCATGTCGTTCCGGTGATGTAATTTCCATATCCGTGATTAAGTCTTCAATCGACTGGATACGTTCAGCCGTTTTCTGAATCTGGATGAGCTGCTGTTGTATCTGGTAGAAGTCGTAATCTATCAGAATTTCATTGTCCTCGTCCTCATCGGCAGGAGAGGAGAGAGTTCTCTGCTTGATTACTCGGTCTGACACCCAGCAGAGCAGGGCATAGCCGGCAAGCAGAATTATAATAATTTTCATAGCAATTTCCTTTCCGGAACTTGACAAGATGCCGGAAATATGATATACTATTCTTGTCAAATCCCCGTGGTTGGTGGGTTTGTCATGACAGTTCCGGTCTGTTGGATGCTTTCCGGAACTGTTTTTTTATTTTGTCAAGGCACATTCTAAAGAATATCTCCCCTTTCTGTTATTCCATTTCTGAACAATCAGCTTGCAATTTGGTTTTCCGGCTCTGTACCCGACAGCATAGTTTTTCAAATCCCTCATTGTGTCGAAGTAACTGGCAATTCTGTATTCACCGCCGCCGATGTCAATTAGCTGATAGTCTTTCACTTTCTTTTCCATAAGGCTCAACTCCTTTCTACAGTAACTTATTCATTTCTCCCATACAAGCAATTTCCTGTTCTATATTCGCTCTGCCGTACACATTCAATGTAAATGCCGGGTTATTATGTCCCAGAATCGCCGACAATGACTTTATATCAAAGTTAGGCAATTCCATTGCTCTGGTTGCAAATGTATGCCGTAATTCATGATATTTCATCTTTGGGAAACGGTTCTGTTTCAGAAATCGGTCAAAGTGCCGTCTTAGCGTTCGTGGCTCACATGGTTTCTGCTTGCCTGTGATGAAGTAGCAGTCTGGAGCTTTTGCACTATAGAATGGTTCGATAACTGCAATAAGCAATGGCGGAAATGGAATTGTTCTGACAGAATTCTCCGTTTTTGGCGTACTGACCAAAACTTTTGTTTTGCCTTGCTTTTTATCATAAATCCGCTGAACCGTCCTGCTGACGGAAATGGTGTGCTGCGAAAGTGAAATATCGTGCATCTGTAGTCCACATATCTCCCCGATTCTCAGACCTGTGTACAGCGTTATCAGATAAGCAGCTGTCTTTCGGTTCAGATTTAGATAGACAGCCTGCCGAAATCTTACCTGCTCTTCATAGGGCATCGCCTTGACATGGTCTGCTTTCTTATCTTTTGGATATTCCAGCACCGACCAATCCAGCTTTTCCAATCGGCGGTTATATTTATAGGCATAATCAAGAGCTTGTTTCAATGGGAGTATCAAGTTCCGAATACTTCTGGAACAAAAGCCGCCTTTACCGTCTTTCTTACCGTCTGTATACAGATACATGATAAAATCCTGCAAGTCACCTTCTGTAATGTCTCCCAGCGTGATTCCATTGAAAAATGGCTTGATATGATTCTCTGTAGTAAGAACCCAGTTGGAGTATGTACCATCCTTGACAAGCTCTCTCTTATACTCCAGCCACTTATCCATCAAAGTGCCGATTTCTGTGTTGACTGTGACTTTCCGTGTTGCATCCAGATTGATAAGAGAGATTTCTGGTCTCCGCTTCGTGCTTACATCCACGATTTTCACCTTCTTTTTCATTCATATTTTGTTCACAAATATGTCCTCATTATAATACATTGAGGACTGTTTTTCAGCTTTTTTCAGCAGATTCTGTTTTAAATCTGCCGTATCTAAGCCATTTTAACACTCAATTCAAAGAGGACATACAATGTTCCCTATTTTTTTCAGTAAAATTGGAGAGAGTCAGTCCCGAAATAGGACTGACTTCTTTCATTCGTCTGATTCTTCACCTGTCCACTCTTCATAGAACTTCTCCAGCTCGTCTCTGGCATCAGCTCCGAGCAACTGCTTTGCCAGACATAGTAGACGGTTTCTGATACTTGATTTTCTTTCTGCCGTATTTCTTGATATTTTCCATGTAGACGATTGTAAAGAACTCGCTGACATTCTGTGTGACGGAAAAACCTTCTTCTTCTCTGACAGTGATGCCTGCAAGCTCCTGAATCTTCTTTTCCCAGAGCTTCATCCGAGCGTTCATTTCCTCCACATGGTCTAAGTACTCCTGATGTGTTTCATAACAGAAGCGGTCATTCTGGCTTTTGGCATCGTAATAGGCACTTATCGCCTGCGAATTCATCCGGACATTGATGATGTGAACCATTACATTGTAAACATTCGGAAACTTGTCCTCATACTTTGTTTCTGACAGAACTTCCATTCCGACTTCATCAAGTTTATAATCTTCCATAATACAATTCCTCTTTTCTGCTGCTGTTCCGCAACATACCCATTTATCATGCACATTTTTTAATTCCACAGTTTGTTGAAAATATGTTGAAAATCCGGTAAATCTCATTCATTTCTCCGGTTTACGAGCTATTTCGTCAATATTGGTGACAATACTTATCATCGTCATACAAGCAGTTTTTCCTGATTTTCCATGTCTGAGCAGGAAATCATACACACCAGCAACTACAGCAGAGAATGCCATAAGCATTTCTATCTCTGATGCCGTCTTTTCCAGATACACTTCATAATTCTTGTTTTTCGGATTCTGAAGTGCAACAATTTTAGGAGTAACAATCTTATTGTTCATTGGTTTCACCTTCTTTCAATCATTTTCCGCTTTTTTCCTTTGCAATCTCACGCTCAATAGACAGATAAACTTCCAGTTCCATTTTCAATTGAGCTGCTCTGTGAGAAGTTGTCCTGTTTTCCAAAATGACCTTGCATAATTCCTTGATATTGGTATCAGCTCCGGTCTTCATCAGCTCCAGTTCATCAAGTCTTGTCATGGTTTCACCTTCTTTCATTTTTAGGGTTGATTTTTCGACAGATTTATGATAAAATAAAATCGTAAATACTTGTCAGTATTTTCTATTTCAAAAATCAAACAAGAAAGGAGTGATTTTATGGGGTTCTTCCGAAATGAAAAAGGTACAATTATCAGCGAATATTTTAAACTGATAGAGCCACACGCCAATTTTTTAGTTGGTATGATGCACGATGTACAATTGTATCAAGACCATATCTTAATAAAATGCGGCAAGTTATCCGCCGAACTGCAATACAATCAGATTACTGATGTATTTTATGGAATGGAAACAGAAATTACTGAAAAAGAACATTCGCCAATTGCAAGAGCTTTTATCGGTGGTGCTTTGTTTGGTGGTGCTGGCGCAATTGTCGGAGCTATGACAGCAACGCAAAAGACCAAAAAACGCACATTTTATTTTATCATTTCTTATACCGCATCAGATAACGGAGAAGAAAAAATTATTACATTTGAAGATACAAGATTGTATAAAGGTGCAAAACTGGCAAAAAAGCTAAAAGAGCTTGCTAATATTACACCGCCTTCAAATCATACAAAACTGTAAAAACTATAGAAAAATCATTGATTTTACTTTTAGCTTCGGTTCGCACCCGGGGCTTTTTTGTTGCCGTGGGCAGCTCTCCTTGTGTGCGGTGTTCTGCTGCCCTTGTGGCTGGTGTGGGGCTTGATAGGCTCAAAACCCCAGTAGAAAGCCGCTTTTATTTGTCGGACATTTGATATGTTTGTGCCTCAAGCATTCCTTCTATTCTGGAAAAAATACTGATTTTATTTATCTCATTCAGTTCCCGGTACATACTTAATATCTGTGCTTCTTCTTCGCTTCTTGCTAAAATCCCATTATTGTACAAGGTTTTTGATGCCGCCTTTGTATCATTAGCAAATCTGACTATTTCCTGTTCTGGCATAAAATATATCTTCCTTTCTGATTAGTGCAATTGTACGCTTATTTAATAATTATACTCCCAATTGTACTAAAAGTCAATATGCTATATCATACAAATATTGAGTAAATAAATTGGTAAAAATGTATATTTATATTTTTGGAGAAAATTTTCTGTTGACATCATCACCCAATTGTGCTATAATATCATAAAGAAAGAAGGTGATATTATGACTATTCCAGAAAAGATTAGAAAATTACGCATAGAGCACGGATTAACAATGAAATCATGTGCTGAAAGTGCCGATATTCCGTACTATACCTATCAAAAATATGAATATGGTGAACGTGAAATCAGTGTATCCGCAATTCGTAAACTTGCCACTCTCTATAAAGTCAGCACAGACTACTTGCTTGACGGAGAAATAGAAACGCCTACTCAAGACTTAATTGAACAGTTATCTGATGCACAGTCAGAAGAAGAGTTTTTAAAAAAATACTTTATGCTTGAGCCGGAGCTTCGTGCCAAAGCAAGAAAACAAATGCAAAAAGCATTAAAAGCTCAACAAGAAAGCGATGATTACATTGTCCAGACAACTACAATCGGAGCAGAACTCGACCGCCGTGAATCAGAACAAGCTCACGCTCTTTCTGAAACAGAGGTTAAGAAAACCGCAGTTTGATAATTATAACACGAAAGCTCAAGAAAAAATAGGCAAAAAAAATCGCCCGGTGTTAAGCCACCAGGCATTTTCAGAGAGAACACAATATAATATAATTTCAAATATCAAATATAAAAAACATTCATTTATATTATAGCATGTTCTCTCCAAAAAATCAAGAGCTTTTCTAAATTTTTAGGAGGAACTTTTTTTTATGAAAACAAAATTTATCATGATACAAATAACTAAGAAATCAGAAGGGAGGAAAAATGTATGACACCAAATCTTTGCTTTGAGAACTGTTTGCCTAAAGATGCACTTCATCCGTATACCCTCATAACAAATGACCGCTCAAGCTATGCGTGGGATACACGTCTTTCTCCAATGGAAGTAGGCATTCTGGTAAAAGTTTTTTCTTTATGTGAAGAAAGCTGGCATTTTTCCGTTTCAGGATTTCAGAAAATCTTTTCTATTGGAAAGACTAAGATACGCACTGCTTTGAAAAAGTTAGAGCAGCTTGGATACCTTTTTATTGAAAAACGTCGTGATAAAAAAGGAAGATTCATAGAATCAATATACCATTTTTATGAGGTAGCTATGTCTCCAGAAGAAAAAAATAAAAATAATGAAAAAGGCGTATCTCTGTCATTTTGTCCACGTTCCGATTTTCCGCATCCCGATATTCCAGATACCGAAATTGTGTCACAATTAACTACAAATCCATCTAATAAAAATTTACCAGTTATTAAAAGTCTGTCTGTCAGTTCAGAAATGACCGACGGACTCAACGAAGAACCTTCAATCATTTTATCTTCTAATAGTAGCGAACAGTTCACAGCACTGGAAGAACTGATAACATCATATTCCGACTGCGATTCTGCTAAACAGGAACTGAAAGCGTTTGTTCCTGAAATCACAAAGTATCTGGAAAATTCTGTAGAATCCCAGTCAATAGAACTGGAAGAAATCATCAGTAAGCTGAAAGAAATCATCAGCAAAGAAGGTTCGCTGTTTGCCTTTATCAAAAAAATCAAGCATGAGTGCGAAAAAGCTTTGAAAAAGCTGAAATATCCCTCTGCAAAAGAAAACTATCTCACGAGCACAATCCGTAACCAACTGAAAAAATACAGTCCCAAATCACCTGAACTGGATAAACATTCTGAATCTGTTCCGAAAAAACAGGCTTCTGAATACCAAGGCAGCCCTATGCCCTCACGGTCTGAATCTGAAGAAACTTCCAGAACGTTAAGTCTCCGTGAAATGCTGTTTCATATGGGCAGTCCTCTGCTAAAAGAAAATCTCTGTCATGCAGATACTATTTTCAGCAGTGAAGAAGAATTTAAGTCCTATTATGGAGAATTTGACCCTGATGAATGGGCAGTCCGTGACTGCTGGATTCCTGACTTCTTCCAAAATAATACCCAAAACCTTGAAAATGCCCTTCGATTCCTCACAGGTTACAGTGACCTGCCTTCTGATTCTCTGGAGCAGTCCGAATACAAAGAATTTGTAGGAAAAACTATTCATCTCCTTGCAAAGGCTCTTTACACCAAGAAAACAAGTTATTCCGGAAAAGAAATACTGAATACTGACACTCTAATTTCCAGACTGAACTATATCAATGCAGATATGAATGACCATGAAGATTCTCTAAGGCAGTTTATGAGAAGTTTCTATGAACGTTTCAAGCGGAAAATAGCACAGTATCCTATACAGACCAATGAAGAAAGCTATATCACACTGATGCTTGTAAACTATCTGAATGGTGAATATCAGGCAGAAGATATGATAGGTATCGGCAAAGGAATGACTATGCTCGATTCTTTCAAGTAAGCACCACACGCCAAATCGTACTATCTCTTGTCAGCGTACCCTTGACAGACTTCTGAATCCCCTCTGATACCTGTTTCAAATAAGTCGTAAATCAGTATTGACATATATTATAAAATATGATAAACTTAAAGAAAACAGATTTTGAGAGGAGAATTCCAAAAAATGAAAGAAGAAAAGCGAAAAACATACATCGGCTATGTCAGAGTGTCCAGCACCGACCAGAACGAAGCTCGACAGCTCAAGGCTCTGGAAGACTTCGGGCATCCGATACACAGAATTTTCATAGACAAGTGCAGCGGAAAGAATGCTGACCGTCCGGAACTCAAGAAGATGATGGACTATGTTCGGGACGGTGATGTGCTTGTCGTGTCTGAATACGCTCGTTTAGCTCGGAGCAGTGCAGATATGCTCCGCATTGTGAACGAGCTTCAGGAGAAGGGTGTGGAGATTATCAGCCTTCGGGAACAACTCGACACTACCACACCACAGGGCAGATTTATGCTGACTGTGTTCGCAGGTCTGGCAGAGCTGGAACGGGAGACCATTCTTGAGCGACAGAGAGAGGGTATCGCTATCGCCAAAGCTGCCGGAAAGTACAAGGGCAGACAGCCTATCCCGATTGATGAGGAGCGTTTCAGGGCAGAGTGTGCCAAATGGAGAGCCGGACAGCAGACAGCAAAAGCGACCATGCGGAAGCTGAACATGAAGCCGAACAGGTTCTATCGGAAAGTCAAAGAATTTGGTCTGTAAGAATAAAAAAATCCGGAACGTATTGTCGTTCCGGAATTTGGGAATCTTCTATTCAGTTTTTGCTGTTCTGTTCATCAGCAAGTTGTTGTACTTCTTCCAGTGAAAGATGCGAGAACCGAGCAATTTTTTCAATTGGAATTGTTCCATCAGCCAACATTTCAAGTGCCATTTCAATGTGAGCAAGGTCAACATTCTCTTTGATTCTTTCTTCCATCACCTTACACATATAACTCACTCCTTCGGGGGTATTCTTGTAATATCTTGTTGCCTGTGCCATCAGTTCAAAATTCATATCATCCGCATTGGTGCAGCGGAAGTCATGCATCAGCTTGCCGATGTCATCATCACCGACATAAGCACCATTTACATATAAGATATAAGAACGGTCAGCAAATGGTCTGTTTTGAAAATCTGTTACCATTCGCCTGATGTGATAGACTGGTTTTCCAGCACCAAATATATCATTCTCTGTAATAAAAATTATATATGTAGTCGGTAGTTCAGTGAATTTCTGTCCTTCGGATAAAAATTCAATATCCATTGCACTGGAGTGGTATCTGGCACGTTCAGGAACTGCACCTTCATCAGCTCTCTGAATTTCCAAATCATATAATTTTTGCTGATTGTCTTTTCCGAAAACATCCAGACAGATAGACTTCGCACCTACCAGACGTTTTAAATCATATTGTGTTTCCTGCTGAATGAGAGTCAGGTCTTTGATGCCTGTGATAATTCTCAGAACCAGTTCTGCTAATGCCCAATTGTTCCGGAACAGTTCACGCATAAAGTCATCATCCAGCGGACGATAATTTTTCAGTTGAATCAAACTTTCCTGAAGCTGTTGCTCTGGTGTTAGCTGTTTTTTCTTCTTCATTATTTTTTCCACGCCCTTATGTGTTTATACTTCTATTTTATCATGAGGGAAAGAATTTGTCAAGCTGTTTCAGAAAAAGTAGCAAGCTATAGAAAGTGCCGTACACTTTCAGGAATCAAACCCAGCAAGCAAGGGTATCGGTATTACTTTTCTGATTTGTTCACAAATTAAAACGTCACCGATACCGCAACTTGTTAGGGAAAAATTTCCCTAAGACCCTTGTGAGAAAAAATATTTTTTCAGAGAAATTTTTTCACTCACTTCTGAAAAAAATCTGATAAGGGTTTCAGGGATTTTCTCTGAGAAATGATGCAGAGCAAGTGAACAAATTTTCAAATTTGTGGCACTGCTCTGCCGTGCTTGCTGGTTTTGTTTCGTCTGATTTTTTTCTTAGGGAAAAGTAAAGGTGTAACAAGTTATAGGTTAGTACAATTTTTGTCGTATTGCATCTTTGACACCTAACTTTTTTCGGAATTTCCGGCATATTTGATAGTTATGGTACCAAAGATTCACAAATAAAAATTTTTGGCACCAATTTCAAAGTTGCGAAAATGTCGAAATACGGTCGGCTTTGCCGTCCGTTGTGTCAGCGGCGACCCCGCCGCTTTAACCTGCAACATTTTCTCCCCATGTCAAATAAGAAAATCTTAGATGCTTAACTGGCATATTCTGCTTTTAGAACCTGTCGACTTTTCATGCTGTCAGATGCCCCTCACAAATCGCCCACGTTGGCTCGTGTGCCGTTTTGTGACTCCACTCTGATAGTGATACCCCTGCCGGAGTGACCGCCCTTAAAATGCCCTGTTTTGTATTTTGAACCAGTACCCAGAATCAGGGGAATGGTTCAACAGCGTATCTGCTGTCGTGAATCACGACGGTGATTTCAGCCGGATGATGATTTGCAGGTTAAAGCGCAGGCGCATATTCTTACATCGGACGGTAGTGCCGACCGAAATACAGGCATTTCAGCAGTCGCATCTTGCAGAAGTTTTCAGAAATCCGGTCGCATTTGCCAGCCAAAAGTACACCTGAACAGCAGTCTGTCGGAGAAAATCCTAGTCGCATCATGTTGAAAAGCAAAAAAAAATCCGGCAGAAATCAAGTTCCTGCCGGATTTTCTATATCGGGAATGACAAGTGTGTCCAGAGCCTTTTTGTGCTTTCTTTGAATAGTGCGGACATCAAAGAACATGGCTTCTGCAATCTGTTCATTCGTTTCGTAGCAAAGATATTTTCTCAGAAAGATGTTTCTGATTTCTGTATCCGGGATAGCAGAGATTACTGCCCGGACTTCTTCACGAAATTCTGCGAGCATAATCGTTTCTGTTTTTATGGCTTCCTGCGTTTGCTGTAAACGCTGATACAGCTTTTGGCAGTCTTTTTTGTATGGCTCAATCTGCTGAATCATTTGTGCATCACGAGCTTGCAGAACCTGCAGAGTAGCAAGTGTGTGTTCCGCTTGTCTGGCACGGGAAAGCCAGTCCATTTTATACTACTGTTTAGAGTCCATGTTAGTACTCCCTTCAAGGATATAACGATTCGTTATTTCCTTACATTCTCATTCCAGCATGTCAGTCTCGGGTGAGCATTCCGGAATAGGTTTTTCCGTCCGCCGTGAGCGTGATTTCAACAGATTCCACATTATTTTCAACAGGAGAAACAGCCGGAGCATCAGTGAGCTGGGCTTCATCAGCAGAAGCCAGCAGTTCATTGACAGCACTCTGAACAGCCTGATAGTCATAGCCTGCGGAAGTCAGACGTTCTTTTCGGTCTGCGCCTGTTCCCCACTTGTCAGCGAGAACTTCTTCAGCAATTTCCTGAACAGATTTCTTTTCTGCCTGC